>CAZKWY010000007.1:0-34570 GCA_964556655.1 uncultured Candidatus Saccharibacteria bacterium | reverse complement strand
TATAAAAACTTTATGTTTCCTCGTCGTCAAACATGACGCTGAATAGGAAGCCTAGTATAAAGAAAAAACCGTCTCCCGTGATTAGGGATACTATTGCTCCGAGTATAATCCATTTTCCTCTCATCGTTTAATCACAACTAATATACTTCAAACAGGGTTTTCTGAGTATTACCCCTAGCACAATCCAATATATGTTTACCTGTTTCTGGGTTAACACAGTTTCGTAACATTGTTCTTTTATCTACTCCACTATATTTATCCAAGTTAAAACCCTTTAACTTCTGCATGTCCTGTAAACTCCCCCATCTTGTAGTTCCAGCACCACTTTCCTTAAACTCAGTAACTAAGAAATTCGTCCACACTCTATGCCTTCCACAGACTTGTGGCTTTATTAGTGGTTCATAATATGGCTCAGTGTTTTCCACAACCCATTTTCCTTTAGCGTGATATTGGAGAAATATTATCTCTTGATACAAAGTCATATCTGGATAAACAGGTTCAGCTGAATCATTTAACACCCCTAATCTATACCTTATTTGTGAGTGAGTCGGGCATGGAGGCGAACTCCATATAAAATCATAATCTTGGAAATTCTCTAATAGGAATTGATGTGCATCTGTTATTATAATTTCGTCTTCTGGAAAGAAGTCTTGGTAAACTTGTGCTATCTCAGGAACTAACTCTACTGCTGTTACATCCACATCTGTCCATAGTTTACGGTTACCCCCGATGCCCGAATACAGGTTAAGCACTTTCCAAGTCATTGTTCTTCCTCAAATAAGATTTTATCTTGAATAGATTTTCTTATTTCATACCAATCTCTTCCGCAATCAAGACAGACTACTCGGAACCCCCTATCAAAGCGAAGGTTGATTGATCCACAACCATAACAATAATAATCCTCTATCATCTCTTTTCATCTACAACACTAATTTTATCTCGTTCTATCCACTGTGCTACTCGTTCAAGTTTCCGCTTCTTCAATTCATGATACAGCAACCTATCTCCATAATCTAAATACTCGTTGAGGAACTGGTTTAACATTATCTGCACGTCAGCCATTTCCTCTACAAAGTTCTCTAACTCTTCACGGTTCGGGTGGGCAGGGTATATGTTCTTATATCGTATGAGTTTTAATGTGGCTTTGGCTAGTTCACAGCATTCCTCGGCTAGGACTCCTGCTTGTAGTTCCCATCCCCATAACTCCATGGCTTCACGGTATATCTCTGATTCATCTTTCATTTCATTCAATCTCTTTTCTTTCTAAACTATAATACCTCATGTTTATATGGGCAATCATCGAAGGATTTTGCTAAGTTGCATCTCCAAAGACAGTTAGTTTTTGAGCATTCATGACAACATATTTCTTGATTAACGCGTTTATTCCAATCCTCAGAATAGTTGGGGCACTTCTCATACGTCCAATCATTACATGGGGTATGAAATAACCCTGTTTCAGAAAACTTCATTTATCTTTTACTCCTATCTTTGTTCCGTTCAAACTGTGAATCGTCTTGGTATAGTTGTACCAATCTATTAGAATCGAATCCCAATCACTTTTCATTCTTTATTAATCTCCTGAAAATTGAAGTCATAATCAACCAAGTCACCCTCTGATGCAGTGCATTTACGATTCTCATCCATAAATGGGCAGTCTTTCTTAGTTGACTTCATCATGTCTCTAAACATACACTTATCTTCTTGATAGAAGAAACAGCTACTCATCATCATTCACCCTTGAGATAGAAGTGTTATCGGCGTATCTTAATAATTGATTTGATATGTTTTCAGCTATCTTTGAATCGTGATCATCCATCACCTTTACTATTATCATGACATCACTACACTTTAACATAATAGGAACCTCAGTATCCATGTAAATAGAATCAGCTACACATTTATCCAACAGATGACAATGTTCACATTCATTATGAGAATCAGTTGGGTGAAGATATGCTATGCGTAATATGTTTTTCCCGTAGTCTTCACACCACCAAGTCATTTCTCTGTATCCTCTGTATTTGTTGATTGTGAACTAAGATAATCGCTAGTTTTTGCCATATCCCCGAACACGCCATGTGCAAGAAGAATAGTTCTTATCTCGTTTGTAACTTTTATTGCTTTTATTTTATTCTCTGTAGCTACACCATAAACTAGATTATTGTCAACATCGTAACAAGCGAACCCTTTTCCACTGTAAAAGCTTTCCCAAGTACTAGCTACATCACCGTTTTTCTTCATACGAACCATTGTTGTAACCCATTCTTCCTGTGGTTCATCTAACACATATGCCTCGACTTCACATTTGTCCATAGAATATTCTGCCTTTGAGTTGATAATCTCTACATATTTTTCTGCTAGTTCGCGTGTTGAAAATATGCACCGTATATGATAATCGCTATAGCATCCGCATCCAACTGCGTAAACTGTTTTCATCTTTGTTATTGAATTATCATTCTTGTCTACCATTTCGTGTTCACCCACTCCTTATCCTGAGCAGGCTCAGGCGTCATAAGAAGGTCACGTAGCCTTATCTTCTCTAAGTATAGCTCCGTGTATTCATCTGTGTCAAGCCATGCTCCGCCTTCTGTTTTATATTTCTCTTTTATCTCTGTGTCTACTTTGTTATACTCGTCTATAAGCTCGTTTATTGACTGTTTTTTACTCATAGGTATCATGTAATTGTTTAGGGATAGAGTATATAACAGTATCGGTGAAATAATAAAAAAGAGGGGTTTAAGGGAAAAGGGTTATTGTTTATAGTTCTTTACGGTGTTGTTCTGTAAGCTCCGAAATCTTTGGTGTTGCAGACGTGTTTAAGTAAGACCTTATAGTAACCCATAGGTTCACGTTATCCCCTGTTTCCTCTGGGAATACTTTAATACGTGAAGTTAATCCACCGTAGTAAATTGTATCCTCTTCACTCATTTTACTTAGAATAAAGTTCTCTGATTTCACTATTTTATCTAATGAGTCAAGTATTTCTTCTTTTATTACTTTCTCAGAGGCATAGGCGTCTATATTGAACTCTTTATGAATTATTGGAATCTCTATTTTCCCTGTTTCAGTTGTTATAATAGGTGAATTATAGAAAATTTCTATGACGTTTTCCTTGTTTTTATTTATCTGGGTTTTCTTCTCGTACTCCTTTTTTATATATTCTTTTAAGTTGTTTATCATTTTTGCTGTGACTGGGTTCTCTTTGCTCTGCATCATACTTAACTAGGTGTTAGTCTATTATAAAAGGTTATTGTTGATAAGAGTGGATACCCCGTTTTATGTAGTTACGGGGATTGGATCGTATTTAACCACACTCGATTAGATGCGCTACAATACCATTAATCCACGATACTAGTAAATGGTGAATATGTTATAAACGTTACGAAACAAAAGAGAGGGGGGTTAGATAGATAACTCACGTATAGCTATATTCGGGCTATTATACACAAACAACTTCACCGTGCTACGCCCCTCCTCATCAAACATTATCACAGCCCACCCAATATCCGTCTGCCTACGCCCAATAAGCTGTGTACTATTCTTAATCGGGTACCAACTCTTCCAGCAAGGATTCTGAATATAATGCTGACGCCCATTATCAAGATGCATCGCCTTATGAAGATGAGCCGTGATCCTGTAATCAATACCAGGTAACTGTTCATTAGCTTCAGCAACCTTCTGATAAGTTAACTCACGGTCAAGCATAGTAGCAGTGTAGAGCATAGCGTTACTCGCTTTATGAGCTATCAACAGTTTTTTATCTATTTCCTCTATCGTAAGTATCCCCGCTGAGCCAACGAACTCTGTGGAATCAGCGTATTTACTTAGGTTACTCGCTAACTGTTTATGAATCTTCATGTCTCTGCTTTGGTGATACGGGCTACCGCTGCACCCGATAAACCGTCGCCCCTTAACCACGGGTTTATAGAGTCTTGTAGTTAGCTCTAGCTGTGAGTCAAGTATACTAGTCATAACTCCTTGTCCACTATTATAGTAATCCACTCCATCCACTGCGTCAGCGAGGTCTATAACTGTGTCAACGTTTAATATATCAGCTATTTCAATCATATATTTCCAGTGTTCATATAACTCTAGTTGTCCCTCGCTTGGTGTCACATAGTTCACTTCGTTCCCGAATGGGAGGGCTATTCCCTCTTCGTCGCATACTGAGTAAGGTGAACCTCCATGTATATCCCCTACTACAAGCACGCTACGAACGATGGTGCTCAAATCGTTACCTCGTTATCAAGTGCTTCCCGTATAGCCCGTAAACGGACTTCTCCTTCTACTGCTTCCCACGTAGGTAAACCCATGTTCTTTGCCTTCGCACGTAAAGCATCGAAGCTTCTCTGGAAAACCCTTGACATAGTATCAGGGTCGTATTCACCTGATTTCCATGCTTTCTCAAATAGTTGTTCTTCTTCTTTCATCCAATATGGCATAACTTGTTCTCCTTGCTCTTAATATCCTATACCCGTACTTATATTTAACGTATTCGCCTTGTTCACTATTTTCAAGTTACTCTAAGTTGCTTCGTATGGGTTTAGTTATCAAAAAGGATTGTTATGAGGGTTTACTTACAAGAGTGAAAGTTGTATTCTACTTGTCTATCTAGGAATTGTCTACCCCAACACCTCTTCTTAATTAAGGGGATGTATTCCTCAAACTTTTCTATCCCTATACAGCTACGGTTATTATCTTGGCATACCTTCATAGTAGTACCTGAACCAAGAAACGGATCGAGGATAACTGAATCAACGTAACTGAATAGCTTGACGCAACGATATACAAATTCCTCTGGGTAAGGAGCTGGGTGTCCTATCCTCTTAGCTGACTCTGGTTGTATTTCCCACACCTCATTATTAGTCCAACTCATAAACTCCTTCTTAGTTAAATCCGTTTCTCCTTTATCTCTTAACTTCCACTCGTCTTTATAGAAAACTAGAATAGCTTCTGTTTTATGTCGTATAAATGGTGCTGAAGGCGATAACCAGCTCCCCCACGCGGTTGCTGAATCCGAGTAACCTTGGTTCCATATTAGGTGATCGAAAAACCTGAACCCCGCATCTTCTAGTTTGTTAGCGTGTTTCCTCGCCATTGGATATATGTCACCATCTTTCCCCCAACGACATTGGTGTATTATGTTCCAACATATACGTCCACTTGGTTTAAGCACACGATATATTTCTTTCAGGGTTTGTTCTATGAAGGTGAAATAGTTTTCTTCAAGTAGTTTTTTTTCATAATCCATACCTAGATTATACGGGGGGCTTGTTACAACCAAGTCTACTGACTCTGATTCAAGTGTAGGTAAGACTTCTAGGCAGTCTCCTTGGTAAAGTGTATAAGTGTTCAATCTCTTTTCACCTTAAACCAAGATTTTTAGTATTAGCGTTAAGATAACTAAATCTATAACGACACAAATTTCTAATTCCAATAACATACTAAGCATTATTTCCATGCCCCCCATAACTGAACCCGTCCAATGATGAGGCGGATTACCGAACATGGGATCAATATCTACGTTTCTATATTTTTGTTCTAAATATTCGTTCTCTTTTCTTTCAATTCGTTCATTTATTTTGGAGAGATACCATAAAGTAAACATTAACTTTCCTCCTTTACTGTTTGCTTTGAACTAAAATATTTGTGTAGAGTTTTTATATAATCAGATGTTCCTTCTCCTGAAATTATATGTTTTGCCGCAATCTGTGAAGCCGCAATTTTTGGTGATGAAATTTCATCTCCCCAATTTATCTGTAAGCCATCCCACTTAGGTCTAGGATATGGACATGGATCAAGTGTAAAGTGAAATTCTTCATCCAGTTTTTCATATAAATATTCGGGCGTTCCCCAGTTATCTTTATTTTTCATTTTCTTCCTCAATTAAAAATTTTAGTTTTTCTGGTGAAATAGCTTCAACATAACGCGGTGTCCAGAGTATCTTCCCACATCGTTTACAAATCAGTACATCATTCTGTCTGTTTCTACCGCCCCCTCTATTATAGTACATAGCTTCTCTATGTCGGCAGTTTGCTCGAAGTTTATCTAAACTTCTTTTGTAACTTTGCTTTAATCTTATAAACAAAAAATTTTCAGTCATATCTCACATCTGAAATAAGGTTGAGCAGAACACCCATCTTTCTTTGCATTCTGTATATTTATCATAGCAGTTTCTTCCGCTTCTTCCATAGCTTTTTCGATATAGAATGATTTTACCTCATCTACCGATCCCCACCGAGTTATGTAGTCATCTATTATAGTTGACCATACTGCATATTTTCCATCTTTATAATGAACGTGCCATACCATCGTTTTTCACCTTAAGGTGAATTGCCAAATATTTAAATCTTTCTATAAAAAGTAGCTCTGGTGGGAAACCATATTCAGATTTACTAGAATATTTTTTATTTAGTTTATTTGATTTATTCATTTTCACATTCTTCATCTTTAATATGGGCTTACGTTACCCGTTCTCTCTGATATTGCTTGATGCCACCCCATAGCGAAACACCAGTCACCGCAATCTTTGTGATCATGGTATAATCCTTTACATCTCTTGCATTGTGACCATAATTCGCATCCTGCATATGTGCATGGAACATCTTTATATTTATCCATACATTCTTCATATTCCTTGGCTAACTTAACCTTTAGTTCTGTTATCATATTTTTTTCTGTCTTTTCCAATCCATATTTCTACAAGCGGTTTTTCTTGAAGAATCAATCTCCATGATTCTTTTGATAGTGGTGAGGGAAAGGTAATTTTAACTTGATTCACTGTTTGAGATATCTTGTCACTCATCACCCAACACCTCACGAATTTTAAGGATAATCGGGATTGGCTCCATTTCATAGGTATTTACTGGTTTAACTATCTCCCGTATCGCTGAAAGCTTCTCTTTATTCTTCTTGTATTCCTGTAAACAAACCCAATCCATAGGTACAAAATATCGAAACATGTCTTCATTAAACTCCTTGTTACAGTAATCACAAGTCCATAACCCTGTTTCTATCTCAATGTTTATCCCCATATCAGCATTATAGATTTCTCTTAATAGGTTCTCAAATAGTTTTAGTTTTTGATTATCTTGTTTTAGTCGCTTGTTCTCCTCTTTGAGTTGCCTCTCTTTTTCCTGTAGTTTCTCAATACGTTGTTTAGAGATTGCTTTATAATCATCAAAATCCTGTGCAACCATCCCATAAGCACAAGTAACTTGTCCTATCCATTTGTTCATTCTTGGATGCGTTGTTGCTGTGAGTTCGTTTGGTTTTCTATTCATAACCGCATGGTATTTATCGTTTTCAGTTCTCATCATTTCTCTGCCTCCTTAAACAAGTTATCCACGCCACTATCCACTATACAACGCATCATCCGAAACTCCCTATGAGTTATCTCCCCCTTCACCCTAAGCGTTCGTAGTATATCATAGAACCGTGTTCTTATAGCGTTAGGGTTACTCATTCCCTTCCCTCCACAAGCACATTCATACCACGCAGAAACTCACGTTGCTCCCCCTCAGTCAACACAGCGGTATCATACGCTTTACGGCACTGAAACTCCGTACCCCGAAACCATTCCTTAACCTCTGGAATCATATCAACCCACACACGGTTAAGTTGATACACTTTACTCTTACTAATCTCAAGATACTGAGCAAGTCCCTCAGTGTTATTATAGAAGCTTCCCTCTTCATCTAGGGCTGTTGACACTATGCGTGCCTGTTCAATGATGTTCATCTGTTTCTCTGGGTGAAGCGTTTTCTTCAGTTTATCTACTTCTCGTTGCGACATCCTTACCATGTTTACGGTGTAAAGAAGGTTATTTAAGTGTATCGGTTAAAAAAATAGTTTAGATTATATAGGGTTAGGAAAAAAGCTGTGTACCTTTAAACTTCTTCTCAGGGTTAGGGCGAGTACTGCTTACCTGTAATGTTCCCTTATAATGGTCTCTTACACTCATGTTAGTTAGAGTTATCTCGTCTCCCTTAACATGATCCATGATTTCCTCAGCTAAGTCACCCCATAGTGTTACACGAATGTTTGCTGTTCCATCGTTTAACCTAAAATTAGCTAACGTCTTAGGGCCATAACTTGTGTCTATGTCTCTCTGAACGGGGTCGTCCACTATTTTCCCTTTTAGTTTAGGAGCGAAGCTGTCTTGTTTTAGGTTAGCGAAGATGGTTTCATCCTTCTTATCTTTCTTCTTTACTATGGGTTTCTTTTCACCGTATCTCCACTCATAGACTTTACTCTCTTTATCACTATGCCACGAGTAACCCATACTAGCTAACACTTCATTAATTTCTCCCCATTTATCATCTAGGAATCTACGTGTCTTAACTGTTCCATCAGAACAATACTCTAAATCCGAGTCAAACACGTCACCCAGCTTAGCCTCTAAATCCTGTCTTGAAGGCGGGTAATCATATAACGGGTTAACTTCTTTAACCTCTTTAGACTGAGGTACTGTTTCACGTATAGGTGTCTTCGCCTCTGCTGTGGAGTCTAGTAACGTTTTAAGCTTCCATAACTTACATTTATCAAGCTTCACGTTGAACAAGGGGCATCCATCATAGTTACACTCCTCGTCATCGAAGCAAGTAATCGGTTCTCTTATATCATCCATTGTTTATTCCTAGAAATAGGGTTACGGCGTAAATATAAAAAGGTTGTGATAATTGTTAAACTATCGCGGTTCCCAGATACCATCCTTTAATCGTCACATAAGGCTCCCAATCCACCATATCCAGTTTCCCAACTACTTTATCGCTCTGAGGCTCATACACGTAGGGAGTAAACACGTCACCATCCCTCGCTACAAACACGTTATACGCGTGACTACGGCTACGAGTAAGAAGGAACGCTCCCTGTTTATCTAAGCCACTATGTAAAAACGATGTCATCAAAATCCCTGACATAACCACAGCGAAGTTCTCGCAGTCACTTATCTCGGTTACCCACCCATTCTTTAAAGCATGTTCACGAACCACGTCCTGCACAGGTGAAAGCATCTGTCTCCACTGCTCCAAAGTCCACGTATAGTACTCTGCGTCACCTATTAAACCAAGAGGTATCCCAATATCCTCGTTGAATGGTTTAAACAGGATAGGGTTATCTAAGTGTATGGATATATCAGGTATCGGCATACTTGAAGCTATTACCGCTTGTAAATCCTGTAACTGTTGATAAAGGTCAAGAGTCTCAGCTGTTAAAGCAGCCACTAGCTCCTGTTTCTCCTCTAGAAGGTTACTGTAGTTACGTTTCAACACGCGTTTATCTTCACGTAGCACAGTGTTCTCAGCCTCCAAGTCCCTTACCTTGTTCTGATACTTTGAGCAGAACAGTGATGAGAGACTATCCCATAGCGTCAACGCTACTCCCCGTTAACGTCTTTAAACCATGAAGGAACCAATCGTTTCAGTAGCTCCTCAACCGTGGGCTTAGCCGCGAGTCCAACTATTAACCCCTGAGCGAGGGCGAG
Organism: uncultured Candidatus Saccharibacteria bacterium; assembly: GCA_964556655.1. Lineage (GTDB taxonomy): Bacteria > Patescibacteriota > Minisyncoccia > Portnoybacterales > UBA2143 > CAZKWY01. The sequence goes on along the minus strand of CAZKWY010000007.1, from coordinate 25,086 downwards.
AGGGGGTGTAACTGCTTCTAACGGGTTTAGGCTGAACACTATGAAGCTCGCTATAAACGCTACGGTGAAAGCTACTAGCATAACGAATGTGTATGCGTGGTTCCATTCGGTTACTTTACCTTCATCTATTTTACGTATATACGGGGCGAGTGCTAGTATTAGTGTGCCTACGAATATGCCTATCATGTATATGGTCTCTAAGTCTGTCATACCGAGTAGTGATGTTTCTATCATTCTATAAGTGTATAGGCGTGGTTGGTTAAAAGAGTAGAGAATCTAGCTTGTGGGAATATTATTAACAGCGATTATATCCGTTAAATCTATACCATCAATTTTATCTATATCCGCTAGACTTATTCCATCAAGTTTAGCTAGTTTCCCCTTAGTCTTAAGATAACCGTCAAGTATCAGATACCCATAAGTAGTGTCAGTAGTGTATAACTCAACACGACTATCAGCGCCAGTAACTTGACAAGTCATAGTGCCACACGTAGCGTAGTAATCCGGGTTAACGTATTCCCCATAATCCACGTTAGTGTACCGAGTTAAACTGCTACCATCCTCACGCACACCAATAGTGTTAACCGTATCATCCTCACGGTTAAACTGAATAAACACCCCCGGTACATTAGTTGGAACACTATAGGTATCCAAATCATGATCAACCCATGAAGCTGCACTAGATGGTACTAGTATCTGATCCATAACCGTGTACTCTATGCTACTATCCCAGTAACCAGCAACAATATTACTCTCCGCCATATAAGTAGCGTCTTCACAATAGGTTTGAATCTTCCCGTCACTAGCGTCAGTAGTCTCATATATGCTAACCGTGTTCTCACCATAATCATACCACGTGTCCTTCATAAGATAAGTACGACCAGATTCACCGAACTCACGTAAACCAACCTCTTGAACCCCCCCTTCACGACCGGGTCCTATTATTACGTCTACAACTGAGCCTTTCGGTACGCTATCGCTTGTATATAAGTCGTTTGTGTGCCATGTGTTATCCGTGAAGTCTAGTTCTATGTTTGTCTCTGTATATGTTCCCCCGGTGTAGTATCCTAGTACTTGAAAATAAGGATGAGGATTAGATGGTATTGTGAGATACGATCCATATATCTCTATTTTACTGTCACCATCAACATTAACTCTCATAGTGGCACGTTGGCGTGCTCCCGCATAGGGGCTTAAAACTATTCTACGGCTAAGACCACTACCAACCTCACGTACGCCTGCACGTTGCTCAAGAGCGCTTCCACCTTCTGCTTTGGGGTGCTCTATACCTATCTCCGCTACACAATTCGCTGGAACCCCTCTGCTTGTTAAGTCAAACTCTTCCCATGTGAACCCGGAGCTAGGGCTGAAATAACTGCTCATTAACTCATAGTAACGTATAACCATGCTACGCTAGCTCCAAGATATACTTGTTTGGCGCAAACAATAACTCTCCACCGTCATCAGTGACTTCTCCGACGCGTTGCACAAGTTCCCCGCTACCACTTGGTTGCGTGGTTGTTAAGTCTCCTGCCGTGGACTCTGATACATATACTCCGTCACCGGGGTTAGCGAATCCACTCCAACGCGAAGTGTCCTCCATGACGCCGAATAGAAGCACCGTTAAAGTATCCCCATCTGCTGCGGCTGTTGATGTGGCTATTCCGATACATGGCATTGTAGCGTATGAGTGTGCTCTTGCTAAACCTACTTCCGCATATGTGTCTCCATCATCATCCAAATATACTGCTTGTCCTATTGCTATTGCTTCTGTTGCTATGAATGTTTTAGTTATCCCGGTTCCTGTGTCGTCTGCTGGTGCATTTTCTATATTATAGGATTTAGCTTGAATTTCTTTGTTTGGAAGTAATTTAATTAAATCTCCGAAGACATTCATCCATATCTGGTTGTCTCCTCTTATCTCTACTACTTCATCTGCTCCATCGTCTTGGCAACTAATCCACCCATAGTTATCTCCACCAATATTTATTCTGAATGAACCTGCCCCCCCACCAGCGTTACCGTAAGCTATGAAATGTCCTGTTCCCGCCTCCATTTCAACAGTTTTGTCTCCTCCCGCGGTGTATCCTATTATCCCGTTTGAATTAAATTTTATTCCCGCACTACCAGACCCTACATCCACTGCGGTTTGAAAGTTTTTACCTGTAATCCACTCCGTTGCAGTGATATGTCTACTTAACACCGTGTTAGCGTTCAACACACCTACACCTAGATATGGAAAATAACTATCAACAGGTATAAGAGTAGGTGTACCAGACGCATCTATACCTATTATCGCGATAAGTCCCTTCCCTGAGCCAACAGCGTCACCATAGTTATCCACACCACTAGCTATCTGAAGATCATAGTCATCCCCCGTTTTCTCTGTTTCATCCCAGTACAGGAAATGTTTTCCAACAGCTAAACCAGCGGGGTAATCATCATCAGAGTCACCTGAGTTTATATCCACAGTGGTTCCCCCGTCAAACTTTACCTGAGCTTCATTCACCTCAGAGAACCCGCTATCATCCGCGTCCACTCCTTCACTGTATTCCCCTCCTTTCCCCCAGTAAACCCTATCTATAACTGGTGACGCGTAGTCGTTTGCAGCGTCCTCGTAGAACCTTAGTTCAAGGTTATGACTCCATGGACGCATCTCTATTGATAATTGATCCGCGTCAAGTTCACCGCTAACCGTGGAAGCCGCGAACTCTATAAGACTCCAAGCAGCACCAGTCCACTCATACCATTTATCCTCATCCGTACGGTGAAGCGTGTCCCCTGTAACCTCCCCCCCCGCGTTAGGGTCAGCACCCCGATGCATGACTATGGGGTTACGCACCCAGTCACCAGCATCGTCATCATACTTATATAACGCTGGGCCATAGTACTCGTTACCCCCTCCATCCGTATAATCTGTGGTTAGGAAGAACTCGTCTCCATCGTTCTGATCCGTTGGGAACTCTGTTCCTCTAAGTATCTGTGTGCCTACTCCTAGTGATATGTTCCCTATCCAGTAATCGTCATCAGTTACGCTTCCCTTATATCCTCTATTCGCTTTACGTAGTGCTTGTAACTCTGCTTCCACGGGGTTATCCGTGTATATGATACGTGTAGCGTCTACATCTGACTCAGCTAACTCATACTCTGTAACATAATCCCATCCCCGTTCATCGTCATCGTTATGAAGTATATGATGAAGCTCAACTATTATGTAATCCGTGAGAGCCGCTATACCGTATCCCGGGGCTAACACGTCTACTGATTGAGCCGCGTATAATGTACCTGTTTCCCCTACGGCTAATGCTTTAAACTTCTTCACAGGGTCTTTCTTTAACGCTAACTGCTTCGCTGAATAATCATCTAACTCGCCTTGACTGGTTAACTCTTTCTTATACTCACTGTACATTCGCTTTCCGTAGGTTTCTTGACTGCTTCCTGCTCCGCTGTCCTCTGATATGCTTTTAACTTCTAAGCTAGGTATACTCCACATGTCAACGTATATTGTGTCAACGTTAGCGGTGTCACTTACCTGTATGTTGAATCCTAGTTGCTCTACGTCGCTCCAATCAAAGTTAGGGTTTCCATGCCATTTACCGTTCTTCATAGTGGTTGTACCTGAATCCACTATCTCGTTATCAGTATGCTCACCCATAGGATACTTAAGTATTCTCCATGAAAATACATCAGCGTCCAGTCCACCCCCTAACGCAGTGTTAGTTCTTCCGTTTCCATCATCCTTACTTCTATAGAAGAATATGTCTCTACCAGAACCGTCTTTAAGGTAAGGCTGAAAACTAAATGCCCCCGTTGAACCTGCTTTAGGTATGAATATGATTGTTGATTGACAGAACTCAGTTAAATCAATACTAGTTCCCTGACTATACAAGCCCCCACTGAAGTCTAATCCAACCGTTTCATCAGTATCCGCTACAACTATCTCAACGCTATAGTCACCATACGGGTGATGAACCGAGTCATCATCATCCATGGTTGTACCTGCCCCAGTTAACACGCTCCAGTCACTAGCGTTTCCCTCTGTCCAGTGATCCTTCAACGAGCCACCGTGTATCTCAATATAGTTCTTAATATCTACTCCTATACTCTCATACTCCTCGAAGCTGAGAAGATTATTATTCGCTCCCCCTGCTTCACTGATTAAATCCACTCCGCTATCAACGGTGCCTGCTTCAAAGAAGTGAAGCTCCCCCGTTGTGTCAACATAGTAATCCCATCCAGAGAGTTTACTTATATCATTTAAAGCGTCACTTAGCTTAGTGCGTTTACATTTATACGTAATCGAAGGCGTTCCACCCGGGTCAGAGTAGGTTAAGGGGTCTCCTGCCTCTGATAATATGTTAGTTATTATAACTCCTGCTGCGGTTTTATTGTATCTAGGGGTTGTCACATAGTAATCTGTAAGTATTCTCCCATCGTCACGTGTTTTAACCCGTAGCCTATTAGTTAAGACACCTGTTTTCTCTAGCTTCGGCACAACGTCGTCAACGTATCCAGTGAAAACTAGGTCACCGTTTATGCTTATACTCACAGCGTCATTAGGGTTAAACGTGTCACCCCATGTGTCACTATCATTATCTAGTATTAACTCACAGTTACCTATCCCCGTATCCTTATTTTTATATATGTCTACGTCTATGACGCTGTTACTAACGTTGTTTCCACCAATAGTTATTGTTACATCTGTCATTGTCACTGCCACGGATCAACTTGCGAAGCCGCCGTGTATTTCCCTCCCTTCGGTAATATGTATCCTTGTGCTTGAAGACGGTTTATCACTGTTTTAACAGCCGTATTCACAAACCCTTCTTCATCCCACTCTGCTTCAAACTGATCTACCCACGTAGCGAACCCTATCTGCTCAGCCTGTAATTCACGGAACTGTCTATGCGTAAGCTCAGTGTCACGCCTTATCTCGTTCTCAAACTGAGCGCGTTCACGTTCAATCTTTTTCTCTACTTGTCTAATAGTCTTTACAATGAATTGAATTATAACCGCAACTATAACGATTTTCGCTAAAGCCCCCTTCATTAAATCAGCGGTTATCTGTTTCTCGATAAAGTTACGTATAACGTTCTCAGTTTCCCCTGTCTCAGTCATCAAGTCTTGAATAAACTTAGGGTCGCTTAACTGTTCACGTAAAGCATCAGCGGAACGTGTGCCCATCTGCCCCCTAACTTGTCTCCGTAACTGAAAATATAGGCTAGAGCCACGTGTGAACCCGGGTATAAGACGCCCGATAATCCTTAACTCACGGTTAAGAGCAGGTAACTCATCTAGGTTTAAACCAGAGGCAGCTGCTTCTCTTCTTATCTTATTAACTTCTTTCCTTATCCCCGGTAAACCTGACTCTGTTTCCTCTGTCCCGGTTCTAACTTTACTTAAGTCATCGAGGTATTTATCTAAGTCATCCCGTGATATATCTACTCTTATACGCTCTGTCGCCATTATTGTATCGCCCCCGCTTTCTCTTTATGAAGTATATGTTCAAAGCTCTCCGCTGGGTGAAGAAGACGTAACCTACATCCACATCCGTAATCCGCTCCGTTTCTTCTATATATTGCTCCCTCGAAACGGTTTCCTTCACTATAGTATCCTGCGTCAGGGAAATCTGGGTTATCATGTGTTCTTGGGTGTGCTATGTAGTTTCCGAGGTAGAGTGTGTTAGGGAAATTGTTTTTAACTTCTTCACCGTTATAAACGTTGCCATTATGACTGTTACATATGGGGCATACTCTAGTGTCTCCCGCCGTCTTATATCTCCACTCAAACTCTGAGTTAAACATACTGTACCCTTTTAACTCCCTCTCTACAAGGATATCTCTAACAGTCTCAAGTTTATTAATAACCGAGGGAACATCCCCCCGTATATATAACACGTTACTCATCCCCATCCCCCCTGAAAGCAGCTTCACCGTAGTATACTTTATCCCATCTCCCAGTTACACGTACACTAGGCGTCTCTAAAGGAGTGTATAGTTCTAGGTAATCCCCCCAACTCATATCCATAACATAATCCACTGATAACCCGTGTCTAAGCGAGAGCAACGCTACCTCTATCTCAAGAGTGGATAACTCATCCACATAATCCTCTTCTAGGAGACTAGTTAAAACAGAGGCAACCGTCACGTCACGGCTATGAGATTGTTCTCGTCCCATAAGTCAACACCGTGTACTCAGTCGTGTTCCTAGCCGCCCCGTCCTCAATACGCCCCGGCTCCTTACCCATAACATAGCTTTTACCGTGTTCATATGTCCAAGACTCCTCTGTACCCGCCGCATCCGCAACCGTGTACTTTATTATGAACGATGTGCCTATAGAGCTGTTAGCCGCTGTGACGCTGTAAGACGCGTCTAACGCATCGCTGTCACTGTCAAATATAATCGTGATTTGCCGCCACTTAGCTTTCTCTAGTACACCTAGTCCCTGATAAGTGTTCGGCACAAACTGGGGGGTGATGTTCATTAAATGTTCTTCACGTACATCTAACACGTTTTCATCTGTAACCCCGTTCGCTGTCACGCTCTTAATTTTCTTTAGTTTTATCGCACCCTCAGCCATCTTAACTCACATCCTGTAGACATATGAAGCTAAACGTTACTGGTTGATGACGTGTATCATCCTCGTTACTTATCTCACTGGTTTCCCCTGTACACCATAACACGTTCGCGTCCTCATCCGCGTAGGTAAGCGTCTTAGCGCTTCCATCATGCTCCCTTACGTTAACCACGAAATGCTCTATCGCTGTATTAGCTCCATCCTCATCTATCGCTGGTTTACTATCAGCCGCGTCCACGTGTTGAGTATAAGCCCAACGAGTCGTTCTATCCGTAGTATCCGTTAACCAATCCGAGTCAAGAGCAAGCTCTAGTTCAAGATACTTGTGACTATGATGAACCCCACCCGGGTTCCAGTCGTTGATAACTGTGAGAGGCGTAACCATGTCACCCTCCACCGCTACCACTCTTTCACTGAAGTATAATACATTAGTTATCTCAACACAGTCACCTGATGTTCGCCCTATCTCCACACTTGATACCTTATCGTATTTTGTTTCAACCATCCTTCCTCAATCCTTTACCTTGTTTAACCATAATCCGTCTCATACTCCAATCTATGCAACGTCTCCCAGAAACGCACACCGCCTACACGAACAGTATTAGAGTTGTCACTTATCAACGTAAGCCGATACGCTGGCGACGCCCCCGCCGCGCTTTCCCTGAAATCCGTTACAGCGTCTCTTAACGCATACGTTACCTTATACTGCATCTCCGACGCGGTGCAGACTAGTGCCCCAGTTAAAGGCTTATCCGCTGTGAACACGTGAACAGGGTAAGTCATCAAATAGTGAACAGGTATCTCATCTACTCTACGAACCCCCGTGCTCTGAGGGTCATCATATGTGAAAACTATGTCATAGTCATCTACATAGAATAACTCTTTTAACGACTCCACGCCCCCTGACCAGAGATGGATAACTGAGGCGTTCGCTACTCCGTCATCTTTCTTAATGTTCCCAAGGTTTGCTACTATCCCTGAGCGTATAGTTGTACGTGGATCAGTTGCAGCCATTACTCGGTTAACCTCACAAGAGTCACGGATTTATATGAAGCATCCCCTAGATGATACTCTACGTTCTCTAATCCCTCAACTAGGTAGGTTTCCCCATGATACACTACACGGTCTTGATCCGTCACCGTGATACTGCTCTTTATGAATCCCCGTAACACTTGATGCGAGACACGTTCCCCGCCAAGCTCCCTTATCGTGCTTTGATTATGATCCACAAGTATCTTTATAGTACTATCCGTATACGTGACAACAGGCCACTGTGTCACCGCGTCTCTTGCTCCCTGTGCACGTGTTTTCAGTGTAGCGGATTCACCCATAGCGTCTATGAAGGGGGATGCTGTCGCCATGTTTACCCGCTCCCTATTCTACGCGTGTTTTCCTCGTCTTTTTCTAGTATTTTATCTACTACTGCTTGTAGGCTAACTGGTTTCCCGTCTACTAATATGAACCTTGTTTCATCCTCTAGCTCAGTCATTACTTCCTCTACGTTACTCAATATAGGCTCTCCCCCGCTGCTGTGAACGCTATGCCTCCTGCGAACATGAACACTAGGTGATCGAACTCTGCTTTCATTAAATTCATTGTATCTGAACGGTTCTCACTGTAGCTTCCTATTGTACGAGCGTTCGGGTCTTTAAGCATGACTCGGTACGCTGTGTAGTGTCTTGATAGCATCTGTAGTATCGTCGCTGATAATGTGCCTGTGTCAAGTATTTCATCGAGGTATGCGTCTGTCTCCGTGATATACTCTGTTACCTCTGCGTCGCTCATATCTGTGTCTACTATTGCCTTGACTTGGGTGTTCGTGCAGTACGCCACTGTTATTCAGTAATAGATTCGTTTGGCGGGATTTAAGGGTAATAACCGTTATAGTTGTTTCTTTATAACAACGTAGTTACCTTGATAGTACCCTACTAGTGTCCACCCTTGTTTCTTACGGAGACGCCACATGGCGCCATCTCGCTCAGTGAACCCTAGCGCCCAGTCTGCTTTAAAATGTTTAGCTATCTTTACACTCATAACGCTATAATAGTATCCTATTCCTAGTCCTTGATAAGAGTCTAATACGCATAGATTCATACTGCACCCCACATCATCTAGGGGGATATCATGAAGCATGTATTCGTCTCCTTTATAGAACAGCATATCAGCGAACCCTACAATGTTACCATCTATAATCATAACTAGGGGGAGGAAACCGTGTTGACTTGGCTGAAACTTTGGGAGACTACACCTATACTTACTATCATAATACTCATCATCTAGGTTTAACCGTTTATAATGGTTAACAGTGTTTTCGGTTAACTGGTTCCACGCCTTCTTATGCTCCCGTGTATCCATTCGTGACGGTTGCTTAACAGTGAAGATGAAACCAGTATCCTCGTCTACTCCATGAAAAACGTTACGGGTTCTATCCACGCACTCTACTCTGTCAACACTGAGTCCACGAATCGTCTTCAATCACTATTCACTCCAAACAATCATTTTAGCCATTCATTTATCTCATTTAACGGATGCTCTGGGAGATGCCCACACACCACCCTAGCGTCAACACGTGCAGTGAACCCAGCGTCTTGAACACGTTTCCAGAACAACATATCAAGACTACAACCCCCGTCACGACTGAAACGTAGAGGAGGAATATTAGGGTGATAACGTTGAAACACTCTTCTCTTAACAAGCATACAGCCACTACCCCCCGCCCATTTATCTTTCTCCCCCCATACTCTACCTTTCATGTGATCCCAGTCACGTGGAATAAAGTTACCGCATGGCTTATTCTCAGCCATACGCCCGAATAGCATAGCGTAAACTGAGTCAAAGTTCTTAAAAGGGTAAACACCGCTCGCTAAATCCACGTTATGTCTGAGAAGAGTGTCAATAGTGTCTGGCGGTATCTCCACGTCTCCATCGTTAAAGAATAAATGCGTTGCGTCACTAGCCATGAATTTATCAACTATACGGTTCATCTGATAAGTGATTGCATCTAGTTTACTATCTTCACCGGGTTTAAATTTACCGTGATAATTCGTGGTTATGTAGGGTTCAAGAACCTTAACCGAGGTTTCCTGAGCATGTAAATGGTTTAGAACCGAGCCGAGGTATCCCCCGTACTCGTCTCCTTTACGTAGATTCGGTATCGCTGTGAATACTTTAAGACTCTTCTTCAGAGCCAAGTTCCTCAACCTTCTCCTTTAAAGTAGGTGTATGAGCGTATTTACTGTACTCTACTCCCTCTTCATCTAGGATACGTTTCAACTCATCCCTACTCCACTCCTCGTCACTAGGAAACTCATCAAGTTCCTCATCGGTTTCCTCTTCCTCAGCTTCGTTACTATCCGACACCTCTGGTATACGTGTCTCCTCTTGATAAGCAACAACTTTCCCATTCTTAATACTTGCATAAGGCTCAAGCACGGCGGGGGCGTCAGCGTCAACGTTCTCCGCGTCAAAGTCCTCAACGTTTTCTCTATCTGAATCATCTTGCTCTACCTCTATATCAGGTAAAGGTGATACACCGCTAAACACGTCATCATCCTCGCTTGGAGGCGGTATCTCTAACACGGGGGGTTCCCCTAATAGCTCCCAGTACGGGTATTCACTGTGACGAAGAGGCATCATATAGGTTTCCCCGCACGTATAGTTACCGGGTGCACCTTTCAATAGTTTACCGTTTTCATCGCATATGAACCGCATCTCATAGTTTCCTTCAGGTTTCATCTTCATATCTCTCTCTGTATCTATTAGATATGTTGTATGATTAAGTTAAAAACTTTGTGAACCTATGAAACCATTATGAAACCCTTTGAAGTCATTAGGAAACCGTTGTCATGTAGAAGTCAGGGTTAAATAATATCAGCGTCGTTGATAACGCTCTCCCAACTATTTGAACACGATTACCCTGCGCATCAGGTGCTGTCTGAGTCATATCCCCACTAGTAGTTGAAACATAGAGTAACCCCCCAGGAGTCCAGTTCCAGTTATTACTATGAATCAACCCAGTCACAAGTATTGTTCCCTTCAACCCTGATGATATATCTTCACATGATATACCACTACACGGCATCTTAGAAGCATCACTAGCATCCGCCTTCACCCAGCAACCATTACTATCCACGTAGAGAACCGTATGAGAATCCATTGACTCGTTAACAGTAACCGATGACTTAAACCCGCTTCCCTTCGCTAACTCTTTAAGACTATAACTCAAACATATTCACCATACAATAACATATACCCGTCACTAGTTAAAAACATAGATAAAAAAAAGTAGATAAGATTACTAAGTCGTAATAGTGTTAATCTCAGCAATAGCAGTTGGTCTAGCTATAATAGGGGCAACAACCTCACGAACAGTTCCGTGAACATTCCCCATCCTATCCTCAAACAACCTAGTCATAATAGGTAAAGCCTCAACCGCGTAGAAGTTCCCGCCACCGGGTACAACTAACACAGCGCTATCCTGATTCCCGTCAGCCGCGTAAGCGTTACTAGATGGAATAATATCACTAAGCAAACCATTACTCATAAACGACTGCTTATAAGTAATACCTGTGTTAGCAATCAAGTCATCTAATGAAGTAATTAACGCAGGGGGCGCAACAAGAACAGGTTCAACGTCGTCAAACCCTGAATCCTGCAAAGCACCCCGAGCAGTGTTAATATCCTCATAAGCGTTATCCGGCCATACACCAGCAGAAGCGTTATCGGTTCTACCCGTCGCTGTGAAGAAGCCCTCTAACTCGAGAGCATCCCAGCCAGTGTATTGACCTGTGATAAGTAGTTTATCCTCTGCCTCCGCTATTTTCCTAGTGCAAGTTCTTATACTATCATCAAGAAGACTCGGCCCCTCGTTTCTACTTGCCGCTAAGTCACGCCAAGGTATGAAGAACTCTTTATGTATGACAGGTAGATCAATGTCGTTCGCTGTCTTTTCAGGAAGATCATTGCTCGCCCCTACTCCATGCATATCAATCATCGCTTCACTAGGATCGGTTTCAGTGTAGAACCTGTAAAGCTTCTCGCCGCCATCGTCACCTATATTTAATAGGTTAAACAGTTGACGCGCTCTAAGCTGTGCTCTATAGGTTTCAACCACCCGTGTCTCAATGTATGACTGCTCTTCCTCTGTTAGTATTCCAACGTCTGCTGCAAATGGATCTCTTCTCATATTCATCTACCTCTTAACTTAGCCTCTCCAAGGCAAATATTCCCCACTGGAAACTCGTAGTATCCACTGAAGTTGTTTCAAGAGCCTGCGCGATACGCTGACAATCATTATCAGTCCCACATATATACGCCTTCACTTCACCTGAAGCCGCTGGCTGCACGAACTCACCGCACTGAATCTCCTGGCTAGACGCTATACGTAGCATAGCTGTGATTGGGCCACGTATAGTCTTCACTTGGTCTCCCGCCTCGAAGGCTGTGGTTCTATCCCCTCCACGTGGGGGGGTTGCACCTGGTACGGGGCTTATCGCTGCTACGCCGATTACTTCTGTGCTATCCGCTGCCGCTTCTTTAATGGTACAATCAGTTGGAGCGTTATTGAATTGCACGAGGTCTCCGGGTAGTATTGCGCTTGCTGTTGCGGCTTTCCACTCCATTTCTAGGGGTTGTCCGCCTGCTAGTATTAGTGTAGTTGGTTTAACTGGGTAAGTTGTCATTACTTGTGTCCTCCTTTAAGTTTACGCATGTAATCATCGTGCATAGACTCTACTTTTGCCCTCGGGTCGTCTTTCCCTAGTTTTAGGGGTGTCGCTGATTTGAAGCTAGATGTCTTTGCTGTGTCTAGGATTTTCTTGTACTTTAATAGTTCCTTTAAATCCATCTCCGCTAAGATTTTCTTGCTGAGAGTGGTTTTCTGTGCTATGTCGTTTATCACTGTTTTCTTGCTATCCTGGTTTATTCTTTCCCTTAGTTTATAGTTTTCTTCCTTAAGTTCATCTCGCTCGGTTTCTAGTTTCTCTACTGTGTCTAGTGCTTCCTCTAGTTGGGCTAATACGAGAGCCATGTTAACGTCTATTGTTTCAGGTTTCTCGTCTTTACCTTTTTCTTCTTTATTTTCCTTATTATTTTTCTCTTCTTTAGACATGTTACTGTCCTCTCTTCAACTCTATAAAATTAGTCACCCTCAAGTTGTCTTGAGTGAACATGATATTAGTCAGGATGACTCCTGAAGGTTTATACCCCCACGGGTTTCACTAGTTTATTAACTTGGTTATTTATAAGGGTAAACACGGGGTTTTTATGCAAATAGTTTTTATACTTATACCCGTATTATGTTTTGAGTCCTATGAGTGAATCATTTAAATGCCCAGCGTGTGGAGGAGTTAACTATATTATCGTAACCATAGACGGTAAGGACTTCGTTAAATGCATGGCATGTAGCAAGCTTTTCCTAGTTGATCATGCTTCTAAGATGCGTTGGCTTCAACGTGATGATGATGTTGAGGAGAGAGTGGTTGCGGATTGGTATAAGTTTGATGATTACGAGTTTATCGCTGAACGTTACGGGTTGTCTGTGAATGATGTGAAGTATATTATAGCTGAGCATTTAGCGTAGCATGGTTTCATTTTATAGAAACTGTTATATAGTATATCCATCAATGATACTTTGAGAGAGATGATAAAATGAGAGAGAAGCTACACCCCACGTTCACGATCAACAACAATTTTTGGGTTAAAGGAGAAGGTAAAGTTGATTTTGAGAATGTTAGAATAATAAACCACACTGGGTTAGAGTTGGAGGTTGATTACTGGAACTTTAGAAAAGATTTGGAGATACGAATCTATGATGTTTCTATGCAAACACTGACAGAGGATGATGAATAATGGATGAATTAGATATTATAATTAAGAGCATGTACACCATGCTTATTTTTATGTTTCTCGTTGTTTTCTCTCTTCCCTTCTGGGGGGTTACACGTAATTTAGGGCAAACCCAAGTAGTTGGATACGTTGTTAACGTTGAACAAGCATCCTTCCCTTGGGAACACACAAAGGTAACGTTTACAATCGAACACCCAACAAGCATAGTGGACGCTGATTACTTCACTAGAACCTATTATGGACACCACACGTTTGAGTTACATCAAAGATATAGGATAACCGCTGATAAGGTGTTGTTTGAGTGGTATCCTAGAATAACGGAGGTAGAACAATTTGAGTAACACTTCATACCCAGAAGAATACAAACTTTTTTCGGATATGAATTACACTGCAAACGGCGGACTATGGCAAATTTGTCTAATTAAACATAATGGGCGATTTGGATATGTTGGTATAACTGATGAGCAACGAAAGGAGTTATTAGAACTCAAAAAACATAGATATACAAAACCAATAGAAGAATTACTACCAGAATCAGAACTAGGTAAATATCTTCAAGAGAGAGACGCGCGTGTAAAGATTCTTAAGGAAAATTACAAAAACGATATAATGGTTCAGTGGAATGGAGAAAAAGTTATTGGTTTCAGACTAAGACAGGTCGTGAAATGTGATGCAGGTGAAGAGTAATGAGTATAGATATGATAATGCTTGGAAAATATTGTATAGGTAAAAACCATGCAAACCGAGAAACTTACCAGATAGGAAACGAGAAAACTGAGATATGTCATGATTGTATTAAGTTGATTCTTGAGGGAATAAAACAGGATATGGGTTGGTATAATCCATATGACGAATAATTGAAAAGGTGAAAAAAATGCCAAGAGAGGAAGCAACAAACGAAGAACTCATGGAACTATGCAGAACTTATTATGATGAATCCTACGACTTAAATGGGGTTGAAGAAATTATTCTGGGTAAAATGCTTCTATGGCTAAGAAGTTTTGGTTGCCCTGATTCACTTCAAGCGACAACATCTTATGCTATGATGAATGATATATATGAAACTTTACAGGAATTTGGGTTTATAAGTGACTGAACATGATGGAGGTGAAAGAATAAATGTATAATTATACGTTACATATACCTAGAGAAGATAATCCCCCAATAGAACTCTTTTTCAACTCAAAAAATGAAGTGAAGGATTTCCAAGAAAAACTAGAAGATGTACAACAGACTTTCTACAGGTGGGGATATGTAATAAATTATTCTTCTGTTTCAGAAGATTAATAAAATCTTAGTTTAACGTGAATTATAATAAAAACTAGGTAATGAAGAAGTTATCCGAGAACCCTATTAGCACGCTCAAGCAAAGCATCCACGTCAACCCTCTTCCCTGACGCCTCATCCTTAACATCCTCATCGGGTTCAGATTCCTCAGACGGTTCATCAGACTTCTCTTTTCCCTCAGACTCATCCTCGGTTTCCTCTGATTCATCTGATTTATCCTCAGACTTCTCTTCCGCGAGTTTAATAGCTTTAGCGTGAAGAAGCACCTCAATTTCATCTCGAAGTTTCTCTATCTCATCCCATAACTCAGAAGTAGGATCTTCCTCTTCTTTAGACATGTTTTCGTCATAGATTTCATCTATTTTTTCCTGTAACTCGTCTCTTCTATCTTGTAGCTCCTTAATCTTAGAGTTAATCTCTTCAAGCGACATATCCACTGCTTTAGAATCCTCACACGTGGGGCAGAGTCCAAGCTCCTTAATCTGCAACCGAGTATCCTCAGCTAGTCTCCCGTATATAGATGTGAAAGGCTCAACTCCCCAATCTATACTCGTAATCCACTCATGTTCCCGTTCAGCGTCTCTCATACCTTTAACTTCCTCCAACTCATCCATGAGAACCGTTATTAACTCACGTACCTTAGCATTCAACAATGTGTCCTCACTACATGTATCCTCATGCTCTGATTTAAGTTCACCGCATATCTTCTCAGCGTCCCCCCGACTCAAATCACTGTTCTCCTCCAATATCTTAGCCACGAAACCATCAAACCCCTCGAACCCAGCGAAGGGATCACCAGTCAACCTACGCCCTAGTTCGTCAGCCCCAATCCCGCATAGAGGCATAGGGCAACGACCGTTATCAATACAAGCCGCAAGATGATCATGAAACATGTTTCGTTGAACGTAATCGTATTCTCTTCCCTTAAACGGTCCATCGTTTACTACTCCCTTCGTTGCGTCATGTGTGTAGAAGAACCCTATGCTTACATCCTGTTTCTTACCGTCTCGCATGTCTTTAAGCGCCTGAGGGGTGGTTCGTTCGTTAAATATCTCCACGTCAGCTAATACGCCTGCTCTGTTAGGTCTCCCTGTTTCATGGTCTTTCAGGTTCTTCACGTATCTGGGGTTCACAGTGCGCCCTGACACTTGGTCACGGGTGCTTATCACTCCCTCTTGGGGGTGTTGACGGAGTGTAACCCATCTACCGTCGGCTGTCCACGTGTATTGCTGTAACTCTTCTCTTGGCTTATAAGCGTATCCGTCGCTGTATTGTTGAACTATCTCTGACGCTATCACTACGTCATGGAACACGGTGACTTCCCCGTACACGGGGTGAGTGTACTCTGTTATCTTGTCAGGTGATAACGTGTATTCGTCTTGCTGATAAATTATCTTCATATCTTTTCCTTCCTTCATATCCTTCATAGTTTTAAAACTCCTGTTAAGTATAATATTATAAGTGAAACACTTATTGACTGTATTACCCCGAAAAAATGGTAAAGCAACTGGTTACGGTGATAGAGTAGATTCACTTTCTCTACGAGTCCAACCCCTCCGTTCCCTATTATTATCTTAGATAGTTTACTGTTAACCCGTTTATTCTCCATTATATCATGTTCTAGGGATAAAAAACGGTTATCAACGCTTCTCTGAATAAGTTTACACTCGTTTACAGTCGGGTAGTTAATACTTGAATCTGCATCTGACACGTGAAGTATCCTCATATTAGTTAGCGTAGAATGATTAATAAACATAGACTAGACACTAAACCCACACCTCTCCTAGTCCTCACCTAACCCGTCAACTAGGTCACGGTAACGATTCCTTATAGTAATCTCAGACACTCCACAAGCCTCACTAAGATCACGTTGCACAACATCCACCCCGTTCTTTACACAAATATAATACAAAGCACTAGCAGCAACCCCTTTAGGGTCTTTACCAACCGTTAAACGACGACTACGAGCCGTAGATAACGTCTCAACAGCCTCCCTTTCAACCCATCTAGGTAAACCAAGGTAACTAGCTATATCAGCCACAAACTTTCCCGGAGTATCCACGGGGAGACGTATATCTAGTTCACGTAGCATTAAACGATAAGTACGGGACACATCCTCATAGCATCCCTTACTCGCATCCACTATGCTTCGTAGGGTGCGTGCTACCCGTAGTTTACGGCACGCCATATAAACCGCTGCCGCTACAAAGTCATCTATACTACGCCCACGTATCATATCCATATGTAAAGCCGTGCGGTAGATATGAGCAGCTTCCTCTTTCACGTACTCAGGTAGCTTTAACACCCCTATCATACGGTCAAGCTCGCTGAGGCTTATGCTGAGGTTACGTTGAACGCTGTCATTTATCTTACTACGACGGTTATGTTTCCTCATACGGTAAACAAGGTTCATGGTTTCCTTATCCAGTGAAGCCCCCGCGGCGTCTCGTCCAACGTTAAACGTTGTGCTAAGCCCCTTATCATGTACACTCTCACGTACCTCGCCTCCATAGTTTTTCTCGTATCCTCGTAGATGCACAGGTATTCTCTTATCCGATGGGTTATTCAACACGTATCCACAGTTTACGCAAACCTCTTCACAGTTATATAAATCAGTTATAAAACGTTCTCCGTCACATAACGGGCAAACAAGGGTATAAAATGAATCACCCATAGTCTCACTCCTTACCCAAGGCATCCAAGGCTTTACCGAGAACCTTATCAAGTAACGTTGATTCACTAGGACTACCTTCCTCCGGCTCAGAACTAGTTGCCGCCGGCTCCTCTTGGTTAGGAGCAGGCTCACTGCCCCCCGGCGCCATCTGCCCCGGTAGACTCATTAACACGTCACCCCCTTCTATGGGTTCTAAGCCCTCCTCTGCTCTTAACTCGTTAAACGTTTTCCATGTCTGCAACGCTCTTGTACGTGTCTCCATGAACTCTATAGCGGCTTTATCTTGTGGGTTAACCTCGAAGGGGTCAACCCAGTCAATCACGTAGTCGCCCTCGTATTCTATTTGCCCCGTCTGTATGAGTCTATCCACTAGTTCCCTAATCACTGGTTCTTTCTGGTTCTGAAGCAAGGAGATAGATTTATAGTATTGACGCTCATTCACCTCGCTACCAGTTACTCGCCCCGCGCTCACTCCTTGTATACTATCCTTCGCTACCCCCGTGGCTGCCGCTATGAACGTGTAGTACATGTCGAAGTAGGTGTTAGGGTTAAGCGCCCTTCCTTGTGCTCCCTCGAAGCTGAACTCTTCATCTATGTGACACACGAAGTATCCACGTACATTCACGTAGTCGTTGAGTCCACCGTTCTCTATCCATTCACGGTTCTGCTCAGGAGTACCCCTTGTCTTTATCACGGGGAAACCTGTTCCGTGGCGGTAATAGGATTCATACGCTCCCCACCGTGCGTTACGTCCGCCAACTAAGTCATCGAATATAGCGTCTATCGCTGGTATGCCTTCATAGGGGTGTTCATCTAGTCGTGGATTATCTAACGTGACTCTAGTCCAGTGAACCTTAACTGTGTTATCCGCTTGTTCACCGCTCGGTACAACTGTGTCGCTTGAAGCTGAACCTATATGTATCTTATAGTATAAAGGTAAACCATAGCGTATGCTTGACTCATCTAGATCAAGTTCATCAACGTTAACTGATGTCCACGGGTAAGGTGTTACCTGAAGAAGCTCCCCCGCGTTAAGGTTATCTGGGAACGAGCCGTCTGGCTCTAACTCGAATAAAGGCGTCCCCCAATCGACGTTATCACCGAACCCCGTGTAGCTATGCACAAGTATGCTTGTACCGTATCTTCGCTCAAAAACCGTGCTACGTATAAGCGCCTGCTTCGCTTTTAACTGATGAAATAGTCTCTGAACGTCTCTATCCAGTGTTTTATCATCCACATCATCAGGGTTAACCACGTGGAAACCGTTATCAAAGATATCATACGCGATGTGTTTAACCCACCACACTCCAACCGGTTCACGTGTACTATAGAATAAACGATCCGTGTCACGTATCTTAGCACCGTATCCCTCATATGCTCCAATATATCTTCCACGTTGATTAAAAGCTTTAAAGCTTTCACGACTAGTGTAGCTATCAGAAGCAACCCCACCGCTGTCACCTAGCCCCGGGATACCGCTTCTAATGCTTCTACTTATACCTCCTGTTTCCCCTTTACCCTCTTCTTCACTCATATTCTATACCCTCTCAATCATTTACAGTCAATACTTTATAGTTTCCGTGGGTTAAATACATCCTCAACAGTTTTACCGTACTGCTCCAACCCCGTCTTGAAGTGTGGACACTCCACGTAGATACTGCGATCCCCGCTTAGACAAGTCTCCAATATATTCTCCCACGTGTTTAGTAGCTCCCCGTCATCACTATAACATGGATATAATCTGAACGCAGGGTTACCCCCCTTACACTGCCAACGATCAGGGTGCCCGCACTCCTTGTTACTAGCGAACGGGCAACGCATATCCAACTCCTTCCTCCGTCTCTCCTCTCTATGCTTTAAACCCTCCGCGTAGACGCTGCAAACCTCTTTATAGTCCCCGCTACGACACTTTTCCTGCTCTTTTTCGCTTAAAATCGTTTGTTTATCAGGGAAAAACGCTCTACAGACAACTGTCTCACACCCCGCTGTGGGGCAAAGCTTATGCATAAAACTACATGTCAACCTAAGTGAACTCTCCTCTATCCCTAATATGCGGATACTGCCTTATACATTTATTGAAGCGACACCAAGTGTAAACATAGTCCTCAGTGAAACACGCACAGAAACCGGGGCAAGATAAACACGCGTCACCCGTTCTCTTCTTCTCCCTTATCTCCTTAATAGTACTATCCCTTAGCTGCCTGTAACGCTTATACGCCACCAAACCCCATGAATCAGGTAATAAATCACTATAAACCACGTAAACGCCTCATTTTAGCCCCTGAAACCCCCCGAGAAACCTAAACCACGCCCTGAACGACTGCGACTCATATTCAACGCACCCCCATCACTAGGACCCCATGGTATACCTGAAACAGCGAAGCTATCACTCACCATACCGACAAGAATCTCAACCGCGTCAAGCATATCATCCCGCCGCCCCTTCGGGAAACTCACGTACTCTTTATAGAAGGCATCATACCATGGGAGACTAATTTTATCGGGATTAGGTAAACGCAGTCGCCCGTTCTCAAAATGCGGTTGAACACCAACTATACGCACTTCCTTATTCTTATTACCCTGCTGCACCTCAACCACAGGTAAACCAAGCATATAACCCGTCTGCTGAAGACTCCGCTGATACGCGACAGCCTCAACCCCAATCTTACTGATACGTATCTCAGAGTCAAACCGAAGATCACCAACCGACACCTGTCGACGACGCCCATACTCAGTTATCTTCTTAACTTGATTAGTGAAACCCAGTGGCTTCGCGTATATGTCAAGAATGAATATCTGGCTACGACGCCTATCCACCGCAGCGGTCACAATAGCGGTGTTATCTGATTCAGGGTTCTCAGTGACGTTAGGGTCAACACTCATAACGAAGTCTAGGTCACCCCATATAGGTAATAAGTCACGTTCAGGGTCATAAAACATTAAATCCTCGGGGTTAAACACGGTTCCAGCGTACCCAGATGGATCACATTGATATTGACTGTTAAAAGCTAGACTACCCATACGTTCCTTCATAGAGATAAGTCTCTCAACAGGCCACCGTTCAGGCCAATAACTAATCGGTGTGTCTTCTTCATCATACCATGTCTCCCCTTTCTCGTTTGTTAACGCTGGGAACATGAATGAGTTATCCTTATACATAGGGTCTTCAAGCATACGGTTATAGAAATCCTTAGCGTGATACCGTGTCCCTACAAGGAATATGCGTCCATCAGGGTTAAGCGTAGGTAAAATCACGCTATCCCAGAAATCGTTAACTTTCTCACGTTGCCCCTCAGTCATAACGTTATTAATGTCAATTAAGTCATCAACTATTATCAAATCGGCTCTTATACCTGAAATGCTTCCCTCTAACCCAACCGCGTACACTGAGGGAACTCCATCGTTACGGTTATTCATAATAGTCAATTTCTCAGTACCCCATGGACTACTAGCTTTTAACCCGAATACTCGTCCGTTAACCTCTTCATAGGGAAACACTTCCCGTACCTTGTCATTACTCTCAACCTGTAAACGAATGAAACGTAGATTATCCTGAGCGAGGCTACTGGTACGGCTAACTAAAACGACACGTAAGTCTGGGTTACAGCCGAGTAACCATAGGGGCGCTACTCTACCCCAACAAGTACTCTTAGTACTGTTACGTGGAGCAATAATTAAACCACTCTTAATGTTGTGATCCGCGATAGTCTCATACCAATCCACGTGAAACGGTTTATTCTCATGAGGTTGATTAAAACAGTATCTACTGAAATCATATAAAGAACCACATGGATCAACTGGCTCACCCTTATAAGTGAAACCAGTGTCCCGCATATCAACCATATCCACAACCATATCCATAACTATATCACAATTATATACATAGCATAAGTAATAAAACTAATAAACCCATAAACCCGTCACATGTTTACATCAACCCCCATGAACCGTAAAAAAACGTAAACCTATAAACAAGGATGCATATACACATACAGAATGAACACTCAAACAAAAAAAATAGAAACAACAGAGAAAATAACTGATAACATAGAAAAATACCGTATACCAGACGCTAAAAGAACAGCACTCGCCAACAAAGCCGCTGAACTCATAACAAGCAGCCCCCACCTCAGCAACCAACAAATAGCCGACGCCCTACAGATAAGCCGCCCCACACTCGACAAAATAGTAACACGTGAATACACCCAGAAACTCCTCAAAAGAGAACTAGCAGAACACGAAGCCACTATAAACAAATGGATCAACGAACTATACCACACCAAACCAGACAACCCCACCAACAAAAGAGCAGCAACCAAATACCGAATAGACGTCGCAAAAAACATAGCAGACAAAATAAGACCAACCAGAACAGAAAACATAAACGTCAACATAAACCAAGACACCGAACAACTACGAGCATACAAAAAACTAAACCAAGAACTAATGAGAAGACTCCCCACCAAAACCTATAAACTAACCCAGCGAATACTAAACCAAATAAGACAAGAATGGGGATGGACAAACAACCCAAACAACAACCCATAACCCACAACAACACATAACACTCACAACAACACACAACACTCACAACATACAACCCACTCCCCAAAAAACCCGCGTAGACAGAACCCCGTTATATTGCCTTTTTAAGTTTTTCGGTGTATTTTTTTCGGTACGGGGGTGGGTGTGGTAGGTTAAGAGGATGGGGTGGTAAGAAGGAGTAGGTTAATGGGCCAATAGGTTAAGAAGGAATAGGATAATGGGGTAAGAATAAAATAATGGAATAGGTTTAGGCTATGGGGGTAAAATAAAATAAAATAAATAAATGAGCCTAGGATAGGCTTCTAGTAACGATATTTCTCACATACCCAGTTCCGCAGATCCGGGTCACGCTCTATTTCCTCTATTACACGGGCATAGTCCGGGTAATTCATAGCATTGAATTCTTCTCTGCATTCCTGGCAACCCTCTTGAAAGTGGGTGGCTATGTGCTCTAGGATTACTTGTGTTTCACTCCATAGATCACTGTTAGCCCAACGCCTTGAGGATTCATGTTCAACGAACTCGACTAGTTCTTTTGCTTTCATCTTAAGTCAAATAAGATAATGAAACAATTAATATATAAGAATACCGAATAAAAATGTCACAAACCTGACAAAAAGACACAAATACAACATACACACACAAACAAAAACAAACACAGGGAGAGGAAGAAAGGTTGATTTTTTCGGCTCTTATAGGTTTATTGGGGTTAGAGAATTAGGTTTATGAGAAATAGGTTATAGGTATAGAAAAGGGTTAATGGTTTATGGTTATGGGGTTCTAATTAGGGTTTAGGGGGTTAGGGTTATAGGCGTTATTTTTGTTTCTTGTTGAATAAGGTGTGTGTTATTATGAGTATTCCGAGTGTGAGAACTAGGACTACGTATAGGGTTAAGGTATCCATTACTCCTCGTCCTCCTCTAATAGTTTTTCGTGATTCTCGTTAATCCTTTCTATATACTCTTTATCGACGCCTTGAGCTATTTGGGGATTATCCTTGATTGTTTGATACATGAGTTCTGTTGCTCCTATATTTCCGCCTTTATTCCACGCTTTTACCAGTGTCTCGTTATACGCTTTGGGTTTTTCTCCAGTCTCTATATTAGCATACTCGTTTTTTCCGAATATTGTCTTATACGCAGGCTCCGCGTTTTCATCTTTTTGTATTTCGATATACTCCGATATCTCACAGTTTTCACATATTTCCTCTTTTTGTTCCGCTGTAGTCTCCAGGAAATCACAGTATTTACATGAGTCAAGCATCAGGAATAATTGGTTTTCACTTTGATACTCTGTAGTGTACTCTAAATCGTTTTCAAAGTATTGTTCCAGTGCGTACAGTGCCGCACACTCTATGTCTGGAGCTGATACGCGGCCTAATTCGTCCCTATCATTACCATTAGAAAAGAATATCCGATATAGCATTATAACCAGGCTCCTATTTGTTTCATTTTGAATCAAGCGTATAGTATGAGAAGGGATATATAGGGGTTATGTGCTTATTCTGTTAGAATGGTATATACTGGTAATTATTGTAATTATGGTTATATATTAGGAGATTATAGGCCGAGAAGGCGGGACTTTATGGTTTTCATGGAAAATATTTTTTGTTTCATACAAAGTCCCAAAGTCTCAAAGTCAAAAAACCAAAAAATCAAAAAATCAAAGCCAAAGCCAAAGCTCAGCCCCAAAGCTCCAGACTCAAAGAGGCCACGGCCACGGCGGCGTCCCGAGAAAGCCGTGCATGGTGTGCATGGTGTGCAAGGTGCTTAAGATGGTTGCACAGCTTGAGCACCCCTACCCCTGCTTACCCGTCAAGTTGAAGGGAACGCCTTGAATTAGGGCGTTGTCTATGTTGTGGATCCACGGGTTTGTCCGGGGGTTTTATTCCTGGTTTTTTCTTTGGTTTTATTCACGGGTTTATGTTATGTGTTTATGCTCTGGTTTTGGATATTATTTGTTTCATTGGAGGGGGGTACCCTTGTTGGGGGTGGGGGTATGTTAGTTGGGTTCAAACAGTGAATGAGAAGAGTTATATATGGTTTAAGGATTATATTATTTGACCTAAGATGGAGATAGGGGATTATGTTATAGTTATAAAACACTTCTGTGATGGAGAGAAAGGGTGTATCGTAGAAGGGGAGATTGGGGAGATATATAACATGGATGATTACCCTGATTTTACGTATATTGATTTTAACGGGGAGGGATTGGCACTTTCTCAGCGTGAAATAAATTACTGTGTAAAACTTTTATAATTCTTAATACTTTTTTAGATAAACTTATATATTGTTTTACGTGTTTTTATCTTAATATGTCTAGGTGGAAAGTGTTAAACCTGTATGCTGGTGGTGGGGGTAACCGTAAACTATGGGAGGATGTAGATGTTACCGCCGTGGAGTGGGAACCAAAGATAGCGGAAATATACAGTGACTTCTTCCTCGATGACACTGTGATAGTGGCCGATGCTCACCAATATCTGTTAGATCACTTCCAGGAGTATGATTTTATATGGAGCAGCCCACCATGCCCCACACATAGCAGAGCACGTTATTGGGGACAGAAAAATAAGAACCCTGTTTACCCGGACATGAAGTTATATGAGGAGATATTATTCTTACAGCATCATTTTGATGGGAAATATTGTGTAGAAAACGTGATAAGTTACTATGACCCACTTATAGAACCGCAGACATTAGGGCGACATTATTTCTGGGCTAACTTTAAGATAAGAAAGATACGTGTTGAACCTACTGTTCATGATGGTATAAAGGAGCTTCAAGAACGCAAAGGGGTTAATCTTGATAAGTATAGTGGTATAGATAAACGCACTATTCTCCGGAACTGTGTTGAACCTGAACTAGGTAAAGTTATATTGGCTTCAGCTAGGGGTAACACTCAGAAAACCCTGTTTGAAGTATAATGCTTCTGAACACAGTTAAACTTATATAGTCTATGTTCTAGTATCTTACTTGACCTAAGATGAGATACGGGAAGCCCTCACATTACCATGACCACAAGTATTCTAATGTAGAGTATTTTGTAGTCATGTGTAACCAGCAACTAGGCACAGAGTATACGCTTCGTGTACTTAGACGCTACGTTTGGAGACAAGACGAATGACTGAGCAATTAATTCAACTGTTAAACAGTAAACT
>CAZKWY010000006.1:0-38592 GCA_964556655.1 uncultured Candidatus Saccharibacteria bacterium | reverse complement strand
ATTCTTATGCCTTCAGTATACAATATGTTGTCTGAATTTTGGGGTACCTGCCAAGAAATTAAGCATTCAAATACCAAAACCGCTTCTTCTGATAGAAAAAGCGGCTCAAGAGGTCAGGAATATTCATCAAAGGTTAGAACCTTTGAAAAATGGCGTAAGTAAGCGACAAATGGGCGGTTTCTACGCCCAAAGTCCGATATTGCTGGGGAGGCAGGATTCGAACCTGCGCGTCCATGGACCAAAACCATGTGCCTTACCACTTGGCTACTCCCCAATGATTATCTATTTTAATTTTCGGCTGCCCTAGTCTTATCTTCACAAACCTCTACTATTGCTAGTTCTAAAGGCAATTGGGGAAGATCAGAAGACTTTGTTTCATTACCTGCCTCAATGAATAAGCGCACTATTTTTACTAATTCTTCCATGCTGAATTTTTCGGCATATCCCATCATGGCACTTATTTGTTCTTCAGTCAATTCTGCGGCAAAAAGAGAAGTTTTGTTGCCCGTCTTTAAAATCATCATCTCACGCAGATAATTGACTAAAGATTTATTGAACTGGCCAAGATCATAGCCTCCATTAGCTATTTTATTCAAGTGATCAATAGCAGCGCCAGCTTGTCTTTTCAAAAAATGCCCCACCAGCTCCTGCACCGCTCCCATATCGGTCACTCCCAAAAAATCGCGCACTTCTTCTAACGTTATTTCTTTATCTTGAATGGAGATAATCTGGCCCAAGAGACTTTCTGCGTCACGGACAGCACCGCCCGCATTAAAAGCAACCAGCTCTAAAGCTTTTTTGTCTATTGCTGCTTTTTCTTGCCTAGCTATCCAAGAGAGCCGGCCAACGATTTTATCCAAAGGAATTTTTTTAAAATCAAATCTTTGACAGCGGGAAATAATGGTCTGCGGAACTTTATGTATCTCCGTAGTAGCTAAAATAAAAATAGCGTGAGCGGGAGGCTCCTCGAGGGTTTTTAAAAGAGCGTTAAAGGCTTCTTTGGTCAGCTGATGGACTTCATCAATGATAAAAACCTTAAAAGAGAGACGGCTAGGACTGAATTTAATCCCTTCGCGCAATTCCCTTATCTCGTCAATGCCGCGATTAGAAGCGGCATCTATTTCAATCAAATCCAAAGAATGGCCCCGACTGATTTCCAGACAAGCCGGACATTTGCCGCAAGGTTCATGCTCTTTCTTGCGCTGGCAGTTAATAGCCTTGGCCAGCAGTCGGGCGATAGTTGTTTTACCAGTACCGCGCGGGCCAGTAAAAAGATAGGCATGAGCTACTTTATCCATTTTTAAGGCATTAGTAATAGTTCTAACAATCGGCTCTTGGTTAACCACTTCTGAAAATTTCTGCGGACGATATTTACGATAGAGGACTTGGTTTGACATAGGATAGCTTAATATTAAAGAGGGCCGCCTTTTTAATCAGACCCCCTCTAAGAAAAAAGTTTAAAGAATAAAGTTATCTCCTGAAAACAAAAAGCTTATAACCAATAAAATTCCAGACAAGAGAAAGGCCTGTGGCGAAAACCTTGCTCACATTTGCCCACAATTGATCGTGAATCTCTACAGGAGAAGAAACAAAGGTGGTCATCACATAAACAGTAATGCTGTTAATGGCTATGCCAATCAAACTTACGGCGATAAATTGGAAAAATTCTCCGGTGAGTTGTTTAGTAGGCGAAGTTTTTTCTGCCTTGAAAGTCCAAAATTTATTCCAAAAATAACTGTTAACTACGGCCACGGAAAAAGAAATAGCGTTCAAAACAATGATATAACGGCCGCTGGCAATGCCTGTCAGCCACATTAAAATATTAAGAACGGTAAAATCGACTCCCGTATTAATCCCTCCCACGATAGCAAACTTGCCAAATTGGTTTATGAGTTTTTTAAGCATAATTATATCTTAGGACCTTTAATTATTTCAAAAACAAGACCTTTTCTTAAGATTGCTTTATCGCGCCTTTCTAGTTTGCCTTCTAGAAAAAGACGAGCTAAAACATCTTCTACTTTGTCTTGAATAACCCTTCGCAAAGGACGCGCTCCGTAAAGAGGATCGTAGCCCGCTTGCGCCAGCTCCTCCAAGGCTTCTCTTTCTACTTCCAAGATTATACCCTTGCTTTCTATCTGCGACCTAACTTCTCTTAAAAAGATTTTAGCAATTTCCGCTATCTGATCCATGGCTAAGACTTTAAAAAGAACGACTCTGTCAAAACGGTTGATAAATTCCGGCTTAAAAAATTCTAAAAGAATATTGTTTTTTAGCTCGTCAAAAATTTTCTGATAGGAAAGACCTTTTTTTATTTCATCTTGAACAAACTGCGTCCCGGCGTTAGAAGTAGCTATGAGGATGACATTAGAAAAATTAATCGTCTCTCCGGAAGCGTCTGTCATCCTTCCATCATCCATAACTTGCAAAAAAACATTTAGAATATCAGGATGCGCTTTTTCAATTTCATCTAAAAGAAGCAAGGCGTAAGGCTGGCGCTTAATCGCCTCTGTCAAAAAACCTTTTACTGTCCCTTGGTCAGTTCTAAGGCCTACTAAACGGCGAAGGCTTCTCTTCTCTTGATATTCTGACATATCCAGCCGAATCATTTTTTTGACATCGCCAAAATAGACGCGAGAAAGAGTTTTAGCCAGCTCGGTCTTACCTACGCCAGTCGGACCAACAAAAAGAAAATTACAAATAGTTCTTTCCCGTCCTTTGTCGTGAAGACGACTGCGCCGCAAGGCATCAGCCACTGCCTTGACTGCTTCTTCTTGATCAACCATTCTTTGATGAATAAGACTTTCTAATTGAAGAAGCTTTTCTCTTTCCGGCTCTTGCAACTGGCCAAGGGGGATTTCTGCCTTTTGCGAAACAAGACTAATTACATCGCTATCTTTGACCAACGATCCCTTGCCACGCTGACGCCTAACCAAATAGCCCGCTTCCACCAATAGGTCCATTGCCCGTGCGGTCAGTGATTTGCCATAGAAAAAACGTTCTCCTAAATCTATCGCATGAACAAGAGCGTCAGCAGAAAAAACTATTTTCAACTCTTGTTCAATAAGAAAGGCTTTGGTCGCTAAAACCTGCCAGAGAGTTTCTCTTGGCGGAACAACTACAGCCACTTTGCCTAAAAGATGGCCTAGTGAGCTGTGCTCTATCTTAAGGGAATGCTTTTCTGTTGAAGAAGTGCCGATAAAAAAGAACTTGCCGCCTTCCAAGCCAGAAGCCAAAATTTCAGAAAAGTCTAAACCGCCCGGTTGGCTTTTTAAGCCCACAATTCGATCAGCGTTTTCCACCACTAAAACAATGTTGCCGGCGCGCGCCACCTCGAAAAGAACCTGTTTCAAATATTCTTCTCCCTTTTGCCTCGATTCTGACAATCCCACCAAACTGCCTAGTTCAAGCTTAACCAATCTTTTGTCTTTTAGGAAGCGGGGAACTTTTTCCTCCACCATCAACTGTGCCAGTTTTTTAACCACTGCTTTTTTGCCCACTTCGCTTTCGCCCACCAAAACAAGACCCGACCGGCCAGTACTAAAATAGTCAAAAATCTCCTCTATTTCCTTTTCCCTGCCAATAATCATTTCGAACTGCCCTTCTTTGGCAAGATAAGTCATATCTATACTGATTTTGTCCAAGAGTGGGGTCAGAGCCGCGGTCATGGAGCGGTTCATTTTTCCTTTAGGTTTGAAAAGACGTTTCCAGAAAAATTCCTTTTCTCTCTTTTCTATGACGCCTTCTAAATAGGCCCATTCCACTATCATGGCAATTTCTTCCGAACTGATGCCAAACTCATCAAAGATCATTCCTACCAAATTATCCTGCTGACTAATCGCCCATAAGATATCCAAAGAACTTATTTGAGAATCTTCCTGCTTTAGAGAAAAAAGATAGGCATCAAAAAAGATTTCTTTAAAATCAGAAGAAACTTCCGGACTAACCGCGCCTGCCCCTTTTTCTGATTCTGGGAAGAAAGAAACGCTTCCTAAAATACGATTCGTCTTCTCGGATACTTTTTTCGGCTGACAGTCTAATCTTTTTAAAATTTTGTTAAAATTTTCCTCTCCTAAAAAAGAAGCGAAGAGATGAATCGGACGTAAATAATGATATCCTTTGCGATGGCATAAAAGCCAGGCCTTTTCCAATGCTTTTTTGGCCGAATCGTCTAAAAAATTAGAAACTTCTATCTGGCCGCCCTTCTCAGCCGATAGAGCATGCTCTTGAGGGTTGATTTTTTTAACTCTTTCTTTTTTTCTTTGCCAAATGTAGAAAAGAATCATCTCTGATAAAAGAGAAAGGTTAAAAATTTCCCAAAACGCAAAAGCGTCTTCTCTTGAATCAGAAAAAAACAGAACGAGAAAATAAAAAAGATTTAAAAGCCCGTAAAGAGCGACTAAAATTAAAAAGCCGTAAAAAATCCATCCCAAAAAACGTCTTATTTTTCTCTGACTGATTCTTAAAAGCCCTAATTCCGGAGAAAAAGTAAGATGATCTTTTTTAAAAACATTCTGAGACATAAATTATGCGAAAAGCTGGCCGATGGTCCAAAATGGCAGGATTAGCCAGAGAACCATAACTGCCAGCCAAAAAGTCAGCCAGAAAGCCATAATTACTAATCGGAATAGAATATGCCAAAAACGCGCGAAAAAACTAAGAAAATAGACGTCCCAACCGCGCTGACCGTACATCGGCTTAAAAAAATTGGCTAAAAAAATAGATAAAGCAAGCGCCTGCCACCCGCTTTTTATTTTCCTCCAGCAAAAAGAGAAAGTTTT
Source organism: uncultured Candidatus Saccharibacteria bacterium (assembly GCA_964556655.1). Taxonomy (GTDB): domain Bacteria; phylum Patescibacteriota; class Minisyncoccia; order Portnoybacterales; family UBA2143; genus CAZKWY01. The sequence continues at coordinate 33,814 of CAZKWY010000006.1, read as the reverse complement.
TTTCAGCCCCTGACTGTACCACCATACTGGGAAATATAGAATCTCCCAGATTACATCTAGAAAAATATCTTTAGCTAATATTTTGTAATTCCCGACCATAATCCTTTAAGGACTGTCATTCTAGGACTGTCCTAGAATAACAGTCCTTGGGTTTTGTCCACACTTTCTTTAATTGATACTATAACTTAATTTGTGATAAAATAGAAGTGGACAAAATTATTGTTTTTTTATTTTCGATCTTAATCATTCAGCGTTCTCAAAAAGAGCATGGAGGAAATTAAAATAGCTAGAAAATACCACCCTCTGCTTATTCTCTTGGCCGTCTTAGCCATAGCGGTTTTTTTTAGATTTTGGCAGATTGATGTTATCCCGCCCGGCCTTTATCCAGGTGAAGCGATTAACGGCAATGATGCTCTTGCTAGCTTAGAAAAAAACGATTTTAAAATATTTTACCCCGACAATAACGGGCGAGAAGGTCTGTTTGTCTGGCTCATCGCTTTAAGCTTTAAAATCTTTGGTCCGGCCGCATGGTCATTAAGAATTGTCAGCGCCTTTTTTGGCGCTTTTACTGTTTTAGGCATCTATCTCTTGGCCAAGGAAATTATGAAATTATGGAACAAGCATCATCCTTACAGCATCAAAACGCAAATGATCCCTATTTTAGCCAGCTTTTTCCTAGCTGTCTCTTTTTGGCACACCAACTTTAGCCGTATTGGTTTTCGGGCGATTATGGTTCCTTTCCTGCTTTGCTTTTCCTTTTATTTTCTTTTTCGTGGCTTTAGAACTAATAAATTTTTCAACTACGTCTGGGCCGGCATATTCTTCGGTCTAGGATTTTATACCTATATCGCTTTTCGAATGGCCGTTTTGCTTTTGGCAATAGTGCTTTTGATTAAAGCTATTTATTATTGGCAAAATAACCGGCCGAGAAAAATAACTTGGTCTTGGCTATTTGAAAAAACCTACCTTAAGGCAGGCTGGTGGCAGGTAGATGTTTTTCTAGCCATAATTATTATTCTAGCTTTGCCTATCGGCGTTTATTTTTTACAAAATCCGCAGGATTTTCTAGGCAAAGCTAGCGGAGTTTCTGTCTTGGGGGCAGAAGAACCTTTGAAAAAACTCGGAGAAAGCTCGCTCAAGGCTTTAGGAATGTTTCATTTTGTCGGTGATGGGAATTGGCGACATAACTACGCAGGCGATCCCCAGCTTGCCTGGTCTACCGGCGCGCTTTTTGCCCTAGGGTTAATTTTGTCAATTATTTCCCTGTGCCGCTTTTTTACCAGCTGGCGAAAACAAATGGGGAAGATAAGATGGGACGAACTTTTAGCGCCTCTTTTTCTGTTAAGCTGGTTTGGGATTATGCTCCTGCCTTCTATTTTAACTGCCGAAGACCTGCCTTATGCTCTCCGCTCTGTCGGCGTTATCCCTGCTGTTTACATTTTTGCTGCCGTAGGATTGTTTTGGCTTTTTGAAAAAATGAGACAGCTTGATAAAAAAATTGCTCCTTTCATTATTGTCCTTTTGCTTATCCATCCTGCTGTTACTAATTATCATAAATATTTTTATGAGTGGGGAGAAAATGCTCATACCCGGAAAGCTTTTCGCCAAGATTTGATAGGCCTGGCTAATTCGCTAAGCGAATTACCGAAAGAAACCAAAAAATATGTCATCGCCAATGAAGAGGACGTTATGGTAGAATACGAAAGAGACGGCCTGCCTATGCCCGTCCAAACCATTATTTTCCAAGCAAAAGCTAAAGATACTGAAATAAATTATTTAGTCGAAGATGAAAATGGACAGTTAAAAATTAAGGCTCCTTCCCTAGCCATAGTCTCTCTAAAAGAAACAGAGGGAATTTTTGATCAATTCAAAAAACATTGGCCGGGAGGAGAGATAACGAAGATTAATGGATTCCAAGCCTTTCAATTCCAAGTTAACCGATAAAACAACTTTTCTTGTCGCCGCCGGCTTACTTGCTTTAATGTTAGGTCTGGCTTTTTTTAGTGTGGCCGATGATTCCGCCACAATGGATGAGCTAGCCCATATTCCCGCCGGCTATTCCTACATCGATCAGCAAGATATGCGCCTCAATCCAGAGCATCCTCCTTTGTTAAAAGATCTCGCCGGATTATCAATTTGGATCGGCAGCAAAATAACGGGCCAAGAAATTAATTTGCCTCTTTCCCATAAAAGCTGGACCGAGGACATTAACGGACAATGGGATTTTGGCGGCGAATTTCTTTATCGATCAGGCAATCCAACCGACAACATGCTTCTTTGGTCACGCCTGCCAATGATCCTTATCACTCTTTTGCTCGGCTTTTATGTTTTTAAGTGGACGCGAGAAAAATATGGCAATAAAGCAGGCCTTATCGCCCTTTTCCTTTATTCTCTCTCGCCCACTTTTTTGGCCCATGGCCGGCTGGTGACTACTGATGTGGGCGCAGCGACCGCCTTCTTTATCTCTGCCTACTATCTAGTCAAATGGCTCAAAGAACAAACCACCAAGAACTTAGTTATCGCCGGTTTTGTCTTCGGCCTAGCCCTTTTAACTAAATTTTCCCTTGCTCTTCTTATTCCTTATTTTATCTTCCTCACTGTCGTTTGGGGATTAGTGAATTACAAATCTTTCTGTCTCTCTCTTATCAAGCCTTTGGCGGGGCTTTTCTTAATTGGGCTTATCGCCTTAGCTATTATCGGCCCTGTCTATCTCTACCACACTTGGAATTATCCGCCGGAAAAACAGCACCAAGACACCCAACTTATTCTTGATTCTTTTGGCAAAAGATGGATGGCCGACCCCATTATTTGGACGTCTGACAAACCAGTAATCAGGGCTTACGGGGAATTCTTTTTGGGCCTCTTAATGGTTATACAAAGGGCCACTGGAGGAAATACTACCTACTTTCTAGGAGAAATTTCAAGAACTGGCTGGCTTCACTATTTCCCTGTCCTTTTCTTGGTCAAGATTCCCCTAGCCTTTCTTTTCTTAGCCGCTTTTTCTCTCCTGTATAGCATTTATCAAGGAATCGCTAGAATGAAAAACAGCCGCCTAGGAGGCAAACTAATTAATTGCGTCAAAAACAATTTTACAGAATTTGCCCTTCTTTCCTTTTTCGCTCTTTATTGGGTGACTACTCTGCGAAGCAACCTTAACATTGGAGTCAGACATATTCTGCCGACAATCCCAATACTTTATGTTTTAATCGGCGGACAAATCAGCCAGGCGGTTAAAAATAAGCGCTCTCTTTGGCGTCCCCTTATTTTCTTGACCTTCATCTGGTATGCCTTAGGAACTGTCCAATCCTATCCCCACTTTCTGGCCTATTTCAACCAAAGCGTTGGCGGGCCTAGCCATGGGTATAAATATGTCACTGATTCTAATTTAGATTGGGGCCAAGACCTCAAGAGGCTAGAACGCTTCGTTCAAGAAAACAACATCGAAAAAATATACGTTGATTATTTCGGCGGAGATTCTGTTAGCTATCGTCTAGGGGATAAATTCCGACCCTGGTGGGGAGATCGCGATCCAAACGAATTACCTCCAGACAGCTGGCTAGCTATTTCTGCCACTCTTTTGCAAGGCGGCCGTGGCGAGCCAGTCCCCGGCTATAACAAAAAAACCGGCTACTATGATTGGCTGAACCAATACGAGCCGGTTAAAGTAATTGGACATTCTATCTTTGTCTACCATATTCTACCACATTAAGTAGACCAAAAACGGGATTACCAGAAAAGCAGGCATTAGAGGGATTGTTTTTATCCTAGGCCATCTTCTGTAAAAAACAAAAGTGTTTTTGTCGCAATCATAGAGAGCTGGCCTAGTCGCAAAGAGCGAACCGAGAATAAAGCAAGCAATGATAAAGCTCCATTCTATCGCGCTCAAAAAATGTTCGAAAACTCTCTCTAGAAAAAATCCTGCCAATCTAAAACTCATTCTCTCCTCCTTTCTTTAGTTTAATCCTCCTTGTTAGACAAACATTAAAAACTACTTATAATATACTCTGCCTTCTATCCTAAGGTCAACATATTCTAAACTTGGATAGCTCTCTTTGACTTCTTCGTCTAAGATCATTTGCAAGGCCCTTATCTGATACTGGCCGGAATAGCTGGGATTAAAATATATTTGGCATCCTGAGGGCAAAATGGCCCTCAAATCTTCTGCGCTAGCTATTTCAAACTCAACCTTGCCCAAACTTTGACCAGCGGCCGTGTGGACTTTTTTAATTTCTTCGTTGATAAGAAGGATAAAGTCAACTGTTTCTGAAGCCACTACTTGTTCTCCTAGGCCCGCCGTAGAAGAAGGATCATAGATATTGACAACCCAGCTGCCGCTGACGAAAGGAGATGATTTATAGATTGTTCCTTCCCGATCGAGATAAAAGCATTCTTTGATCTCTCTCTTAAAAGAAGCCTCTTCCGCCATAATCTCTTCTGTAGAAGTAGCAATTAAAAGATTATCTTCTGTGGAGGTAGCAATTTCTTCTGCTGGTTGTTCTGTCCTCGTCTTTTCTATTTTGCACCAGATGCCGGCTCTTTGTCTTTCTTTAATTTTTACTGACAAAGCACGCGGAATTTTTTTTGAAACTTTAACCGACCTTATTCGCAAAAACTTATCTAAAAGCCCCCTTTCTATTTTCCTGGCCGGTGCCAAGATAATATTGTCTTGGGCAAGAAAATAGTATTTTTCCCCTTCTAGAAAGCCCCGAATAGTCTCTCTAATTTCCTCAACAGAAATATTTTCCGCTCCCGAAATATTAATCTCTTTAACTTTAAAATAGGGATGATAAAAAAGGAAATATAATAAGCCAGCGCACAACAGAAAAAACATCCCTCCGAAAAAAAACAGCTTGAGGGAAAATGGCTTTTTTCTTTTTATCGCATGCCTTTTGGCCATTTTAATTTAAAAGAGAAAAAACTTTCTTTTCTATTGACAAAGTTATAAAAAGTGATATAATATTAGAAACTTCAACCTCTTCAATATGAAGAAAGGAGGACAAGATGCCAATCAAACGCTTTTGCCCACATTGCGAATCTCCCCTTAAAGTGACTGCCGGGATGGAACCGGCGGAAAGGGGAAGAAGAAGGAAAAAGACATATTTTTTTTCTTGCCCTACTTGCTTAGCAGAATACAAGTGGGAAAGAGAAAATGGTTTTTTTCTCAAGAGTCAGATCGAAGACATGGATCTCTGCCACATCTTCGACCGGACACGCCTCGGAGAAGGAGCGTGGACGGAAGACTGGTCATGGCAAGAGTTTTGATACCACACAGAGCAAGAGACGCGATAAAATATCGCGTCTTTTTATTTTATCTATTTTATCACCCTCCTTCCCCCCATGTATTTTTGCAAAGCTTTTGGCACTTTAATGCTTCCATCTTTTTGCTGATAATTTTCTATAATCGCAATAAGCATCCGGCCAACAGCTATCGCGGTAGCATCGTTCATATAGGCAAATTCAATTGCTCCATTTTTTCTTTTGATCCTAGTGTTTAGCCTCCGAGCCTGATAATCAGTCATGTAGTCAGAAGTATGCGTCTCTCGATAAGTTTCCTGGCCAGGCATCCAACATTCAATGTCAACCTGCCGATAATCCGGCGCGCCCATATCGCCAGCGCAGAGGAGAACTACTTGATGAGGAATTTCTAGCTGCCTAACAAAATATTCTTGGATCCCAACGATTAAATCTTGTTCTTTTTGGCCATGCTCCGGCTGAATAAAGCTTTCCATTTCCGCTTTATCAAATTGATGCCTTCTTAAAATGCCAGTCGTATCTTTACCGTAACTGCCAGCCTCTCTTCTAAAAGCGGTTGAATAGCCAATATATCTGATGGGCAAATCTTTTTCCGGAATAATCTCATTCATATGCAAAGGGCCAAGAGTGTGTTCGGCACTGCCAACCAGCAAGGAATCATCTTGCTCTAAATAATATCTATCCTCAATTGGATCAAACCTGTCCATTTTTTTCATCACTTCTGCTTTGGCGATAACTGGAGGCAAGACTGGAACAAAGGGCTTGTTAAAAGGATTGCCTACTTTTTTGGCTAGACCTTTAATTATCTCTTCGCTAGCCAAAGTGTCAAACACAAAATGGATGATAGCAAGCTGTAAAAAAACCGCCTCATTAAAAAGATAATTAAATCTGGAGCCGGAAATTTTAGCAGATTTTTCCGTATCAATAAGATGATGAGCCAAGCCCAGCTCCATATGGTCTTTAGGCTTGAAATCAAATTTTGTCGGCTCCTTAAATTTTCTTAAAACCTTATTGTCTTTTTCATCTTTCCCTTCCGGGACATCTTCGGCAAGCAGATTAGGAATTTTCATTAAGATACTTTGAAGCTCTTGCTCTGTTTTTTCCAAGCTTGGCCCTAAATCCTTGATCTGGTTTTTTATTTCTTTTGCTTTCTTCTGTTGATCCCAACCAAGCTTTTTTTGTTTGGCTTTTAGCCCTTCTGTTTTCTGAAGCAATTCCCGCCTTTTTTTGTCCAATTCCAAAATATGGTCAATATCGCACTTGACATCTCTCTTTTGACAAGATCTTTTAACCTTGTCCGAATTATCTCTAATAAACTTAATATCTAACATTAATAAACCTTACTACCTAGGACTGTCCTAGGATGACAGCTCTTGGGAGAAGTTATTTTTTTGGTTTCATCAAAGGAAAAAGGATGGACTCCCTGATGCTACGAGCTTCGGTAAGAAGAATGGTTAAGCGGTCTATGCCAATGCCAAAGCCGGCTGACGGCGGCATGCCATATTCTAGCGCTTCTAAAAAGTCTTCGTCTAATCTTTGCGCCTCCTCGTCCCCTTTCTCGCGCAAGGCCTCCTGCTTTTGCAGAGCATCTCTTTGCGCTACGGGATTATTCTGTTCAGTGAAAGCCTTGATTAATTCTACTCCATAAGCTACTCCTTGCAAAGCCTCTCCCTCTTTGCATAAAGGAATGTTAGGAAGACGCATAACAAAAGTCGGTTTTTTAAGCTTAGCATAAGCCTCCTTTTCATCTCCATCTTTAGCAATAATATCTTTATACTCTACCCGATCCCATTCCTTGGGGAAAATTTTCGGATCTATAAAATGAAGCATTTCTTCCATAAATTCCATTAAACTGTTCCAGTCATAGTAGGCTAAATAACATTCCAGCATGGTAAAATCAGGATTATGCTCCCTATCAATGCCTTCATTTCTAAAGCATCGGCCTATTTCAAAGACCTTTTCAAATCCGCCTACTAATAGTCTCTTTAGATATAATTCTGGGGCAATTCTTAAAAAAAGGTCGAGATCTAAAGCATTGAGATGCGTCTTGAAAGGACGGGCGCTCGCGCCACCGTATAAAAGCTGAAGAATAGGCGTTTCTACTTCAGTAAATCCCTTTTTAGACAAAAAGCTCCTTATCTTCTCGGCAATTTCGCTTCTTTTTTTAAAAATCTGTTTTACTTCTTCATTAATCAGCAAATCAAGATATCTTTTTCTAAATCTTTCCTCTGCGTCTTTTAGCCCGTGCCATTTTTCAGGCAAAGGGAGAAGGCTCTTGGCTAAAATTTTGTAATTCTTAGCTAAAAGACTTTTCTCGCCCTTTTTGGTCAAGAAAAGAGCGCCTTGCGCTTCAATAAAATCGCCTGTTTCAAAATTAGCCAGAAAGAAATCATATGCCTCCCTTCCTAGCTCATCTTTTTTAAAATAAAGCTGGAGCCGACCCGTAGCATCTTCCAAATGAGCAAAAGTTGATCCGCCATGAGCTCGAAGAGATCTAAGTCGCCCGGCCAGAGACACCTCTTTCCCTTCCTCAAAATAAGCAGCCGCCTGACGGCAAGTATGGCTTCGGCTACTTTTGGCTGGGTAAGGATCAATTCCGGCTGCTTTGATGCGAGCAAGTTTTTTAAGCCGAGCTTCTTTTATCCCCTTGATTGAAGACATGGTCTAGTTCCAAATTATTTAATATTGATAATCTTATACCTTACCGAACCCTTAGGAGTCTCTGCCTCAATTATATCACCTGCCTTTTTGTTTAAAAGGGCCCTTCCCAAAGGCGACTCGTTAGAAATTTTTCCCTGCGAAGGGTTTGCTTCATGTGAACCTACAATATTAAAAAAGAACTTTTTCCCGTTTCCTTCGCCCATCATCTTGGCCTCTACTACAGCCCCTATCTGCACTTCTTTTTTGCTGCGGCCGTCAGAAGTAATAATAGAGGCTTCTTTAATTAATTCCTCCAATTCCAAAATTCTACTTTCGTTAAAAGCCTGATCTTCTTTGGCCGTTGAATATTCTGTGTTTTCCGATAGATCGCCCAAAGACTTAGCCTCTTCTAACCTTTGAGCTATTTCCTGCCGTTTAATAGTTTTTCTTTCTTCTATCTCTTTTTTTAATTTTTCTAATCCTTCTGGACTAAGATATTGCATTTTATTAAATAGTAATTATTTATTTTATTGAAAATACCAAGAAAAAACTTCTTTTGCCACAGGCACTGCCGCCTCATGGCCTTCTCCTCCTCCCTCCACTAAAATAACAAGAGCTATTTCGGGGTTCTCATAGGGAGCGTAGCCAGCAAACCAAGCATGAGTTTTGTCTGCCACGCCAAATTGGGCGGTTCCAGTTTTACCGGCCGCTTCTACGCTAAGAGCGTTCAAAAGACTTGCCGAGCCGCTTAGAACAGCCGCGCGCATTCCTTTCTGAACAAAAGAAAGATATTTACGGCTTACAACAGACTCGTCTACCGTCTCGGTAGGTATATCTTTGACTATATTTCTCTTAGAGTCAAGAATTTTATCAACAACCTGCGGCTGATAAAGGATGCCGCCATTGGCTATGGCAGCAACAGCTTGAGCCATTTGCAAAGGAGTAACAAGCATATCGCCTTGTCCAATAGATAAATGATAAGTGTCTCCTAAATACCATTCCTCATCAGACTTATATTTCTTCTTCCATTCGGGATCAGGGATAAGACCGGCCTCTTCATAAGGCAAATCTATTTCTGTTTTTTGCCCCAAACCAAATTTTTCAAGATATTCCTTTATTTTCTCGATTCCCAAACCTTCTATCCCGCCAAACCCGCCCCCTACGGTATAGAAATAGACATTGCATGATTCCGCAATGGCTTTGATAAGACTAGTAGGGCCATGGACCTTCCAATCTAAAAAACGATAGGTGATTTCCGGATGATATTTGTTGACAATACTAATAGCTCCGCGACAATCTACTTGTTGATAAGGATTAACGATTTCTTCTTCTAGAGCAGCCGCCCCTATGAGCGGCTTGATAATAGAACCGGAAGGATATTGGCCAGCTGTAGCTCGATTAAGAAAGGGTCGAGCTGGATCTTCTTTAAGAACGCCCATCTCTTGAGAAGAAACTCCTCTAACAAAAAGGTTATTGTCAAAAGAAGGCAAGCTTACTATCGCTCTGATCCCGCCGTCTCTGGGATCAACTGCTACCGCCGCGGCGCGACGAAGAGTTTCTCTCGGAGAAGATAGCTTTTCCATCATTTCTGTTAAGGAGCGTTGAATTTTTCTCTGAAGCCCTTGATCAATATTAAGCAAAAGCCCGTTGCCTGGTTTAGGATTAATAGAGGCGATAACTCCTTGCGTATGGCCGGTAGAATCTACTTCTATTTGTTCTTGACCGTCCCTGCCGCGAATAGCAGCCTCGTATTGGCGTTCCAGCCCCGTTTTTCCAATCTGACTATTAGCATAGTAACCAACGTATTCCTTTAATTCATCGGGGCTAATCTGGCCTGTATAGCCAAGAATATGAGCAAAATATTCAGCATTCAAATATTCTCTTTGCGCTTTTTTTTCCAGGCGAACACCAAGCCATTCTGAAACTACACCTTCAAGAGCGAGAGCCGATGATCGCTCAATGCCTTTCAAGAGTGTAATCTGGCTTGTCCTTCCATAAGATTTCTCAATTATTTCTTGCCATGCCAAAATCTTTTTTTCTTTGCCTTCTCCTTCGACTAAGACTATTTTGCTAATTTCAGATAAAATCTTTTTTTGAACTTCCGGATCGTTATCTAAAAAATCTACGATGCTAACCGCCAAATCAAAACGAGGAATGTTTCTAACCAAGGGGTTGTTAAAACGGTCATAGATAATCCCTCTCGGGGCTGGAATGTTATAAATACGAAGACGATTGCCGTAAGCCAAGTCTAAATAATAACTGCCTTTTGCTATTTGTAAATAACTGCTCTTAGCCAAAAGGACAACCAGGCAGGCAATAATGAGGAAATAAAAAAAGAAAAAGTTGCGTTTTTTGATGGGATGTTCCAGCTTGCCTTTTTCCTCTATCGAGCAAACAGCTTCCGCATCTAAAAAAATCTCCTCTGCCTCAATATTTTCCTGCTCTCTTTTCCTGACGAAATATTTTTTTAAAGACATAAAAAATAAAGAAGGACGTTGCCAGATTATATAAAGCCATCACTAAAAAGGAGCTGGGAGCCAAACACATTTCTATTCCGAAAATTTTAGCCAGTCCGACCAGAAACAAATGATAAAAAATAACTGCTAAAACAATTAATCCCACTCCCGGAAAAAAGTTAACTCCAGAAAGGTTTCTCTTTTTTAAAAAATCAAGCAAGTAAACTGTTAAAACAAAAGCCGCGCTTACCAGGCCGAAGGGCAAGCCTGAAGCAATGTCCAAAAGCAAAGCGCCAGCCAGAACCAACCACCACATTTCCCGATACCCCTTGATAAGAACAGCTGCCATAACTGTAATTAAAACAAAATTAGGCGTTATTTGGCGAATTTCAGCCAACGGGCCAAAGCTTGTTTGAGAAACAAAAGCTAAAAATAAAACGGCTAGAATGAGAAATATTTTCACAATAAAAAGGATTATTTAAAATTTATTCCACAAAGACAAAAACCTTTCTTAGGCTGCTTAGATCAGCGGCTGGTTCAATCTTTGCCTTTTGACAAATGTCAACATCCGAAGAATAAACATCCTTGACCCAGCCAACCAAAAGACCTGCGGGGAAAATTTTAGCCAAATTAGAAGTAACGATAAAAGCATCCTGCTCTATCTCAGCCCCTTGAGGTATAAGGTTCATTATTAGGCTATCGCCGCCATTGCCCTCCATCAATCCGCCCACATCAGAGCCTTGTATTCTAACGTTAATCTTTGTTTGCGGATCAGAAGCAAGCTGAACAGTAGAGAAAGACTTAGTTACTTTAACCACTCTACCCACTAGAAGATTGCCTGAAGAAACTACTGCCGCTCCTTCTTTAATATTCTCCTGCCTCCCTTTATCTATTAGAATATACTCTCCGGTATTTAATGGATCTTGGCTTATTACGCTAGCCAGCGCCATTTTTTTTCTTTCTTCCTTGGGCAAAGATAATTGTTTTTTAAGAAGCTCGTTTTCTTCTTCTATTTCTCTTATCCTAGCCAGCTCACCCAGCAAAGAACGATTTTCTTCAGCCAAATGATAGTTTTTCTGCGAAAGCTCATTAAAAGACCAAGGAACTTTTAAGAAATAAGCCGCTTTTACTGCCGAAGAATAAGCAAACGACCGAAAAAAAGAAGTCGTTTTCAAAAAAGCGTTTTCAACAAATCCAAGCCAACCCGCGAAAGACAAAGCGGTCATCAGGGCAATGATCAAAAAAGAAACAACTAGCGGATGTCTAAAGAAATCTTTCATCAACGCTTATTTTATCACAAGTTTTTTAGAAAAACAAAAACCCGACGCCTTGCCGAATAACTATCCAGATAAAAAACGCCGGGGTTTTTAAAAATTATTGCATTGGCTTCTCTTCTTCAGAAGATTCTTCGCCTTGAGGAGTCCTCTCTTCTTCGGCCCCAGTAGGCCCAGCATCTGTTTTTTCCTCTTCTTCCATTCCCGTAGATTCGGACAAACTTTCTCCCGGTTGAGTTTCCGGTTCTGAATTAGACATTTCTGACATATCTGACATGTCCGCTTTTTCTTCAGAAGCTTCCTCTTTGCCGCCTTTTGATTTCATCCAAAAGATAACTAAAGCTACAGCTATTAAAATAACGATTACCCAAAGCCATATAGACATATTTTTCCGCCCCAAACTTTACTCTTTAGCTTAAATTAATCTACTAAAAAACAAAGCTAAGCGCGTCATCCTTATTATTTATTTTTCTCAAACCATTTTTTTTAAGCTAGTAAAATTTTAACATAACTTGTCCTGTTAAAAAACCTGTTTCCTGTGGATAAAAATTATTTAGCAGATACTATTTATTTTTAGCCTTCCATTCCTGAAAAACAATTAAGGGAAAAATTAATGCCGCTCTAAAAGCTCTTTTAATCCGCCGCGGCTCACGTCCGAATCGCCACAGCCATTCTAAGCCTCCTCTCTGGATCATTTTAGGCGCTCTCTTTACGCGACCGGAGATAAAATCAAAAGAACCGCCTACTCCTACCGCCAACTTTACGGAAGGCATCCTAAAAAGATTATCTGTAATCCACTTTTCTTGTTCCGGCATGCCCAAAGCGACTAAAAGAATCTCTGGCTGAGTTTTGTTTATTTCACCAATTGCCTTCTCTTTTCCCTGATAACCATCAAGAAAACCTATAATATGACTGCCCAAATTGCAAGCCGCTTTTTCGACTACCCATGGACGAGCGCCAAAAAGAAATACTCTGTCAAATTTTTCTGCTATTTCTTCTACTAGATCAACACCAACAATCTGCTCTTTGGCTGGCTGTTTTAAAAGCCTTAAGGCGAAAAACAAACCACGTCCTTCGCATAACACCATATCGGCCCGCTGAATGATAAGCTTAAAATCTTTGTCTTTAGCCGCTTGAACGATAAATTCGGAATACGGCAAAACCATATAATGCTGTTTTCCGTCTTTTAGCAAGCGGCCGATACGATCGATTGCCTCCTCCTTGTTTAGATCGTCAATTTTAAAGCCGAATGCTTTGGGCATATCATTTTAATTCAGCTGATTCTAGAATTACGTAATTAGAGCCTCCTCTAGCTAAATAGCTTTCCATTACTTCTATTGAATCAACAAAGAAAGAAAGATCTAAAGATTGATTAATATCCGGTCTTTCTCTTAGATTGCGAGCTAAAGTAATATGAGGCTGGAAAATCGGGTAGTTGTCTATTCCTATTTCACTTTTTAGTTTAGCCAAAGGTTCGCTTTTTTCTCCCTCGACCCAAATCATTTTTGGTTTTTTGTTTGACGGGCCAAGGCAAATTCTTTTTAGCCGTATTTCAAACGACCTGTGGCGTTGAGCCACTTTTTGAGTTAGCTGGCAAATTTCCAACAGCTCTTCTTCGTTAACACAACCGACAAAAGCTAAAGTAATATGAAGATTTTCTTTTTTTATCCACCGCACGTCTAAATAAGACCACTTATTCTGAAAATCAACCAGCTTTTTTTTGATCGCCTGAGGCAAATTAATAGCAATAAAAACCCTTCTTTTTTTCATTGGTTTGTAGTATAACAAGAATATGGCTGTAAAAAAAGACAAGCGACAAGAAACTGATATCCAAAAAATTGTTAATCATTACTTTAAGACAAAAGGTCTGGATTTGGGCCAAATTAAAAAAGACGCCAAAAAAAGAAAAATTATTTATTCCCGCTATACCCGCCCCGCTAAACAGCTTTTGGATTTAGCTGGTTCAGCGCCCAAGGCGAAAAAAGCTATTGATAAAGTAGCTGGCTGGGCAAAATCAAGAAATCTTGATTACTCTATTGAAACTGTCTTTAAAAAATGGCTGGAGCTGGACAGGCTCAAACCTAAAGAAATAGTCAAAAAACCCTTTTATAGAGAGCAGCCTATGGTTTGGTCGCAAAGCAAAAAAAGATGGTATGTTATTGATGAAGACGAAAAATGGCGCGTTTTTGCCGGCGAAGAATCAGAAATTGAGTGGAAAATTGTTAAATAAAATCCCGCGAACTTTTGCCGCGGGAAATGATAGATAGTTAAATGCAATTATAAGACCCGTTTCTGACACTTATCAACATAATCCTCTGGCAATCTGTCAGCTTGTCGCCATATTTTTCTGGCTTTTTCTATTACAAAAATATTAATGACCGCTATAGCTATCGGGCCAAAGACTAAAAAACACATAACCTTACCCCAACCAGTCAACATAGCCCCTCCTATCTTTATCTTTGAAAAAAACGGAACAATGCCTCTTCTGATGCCCCGACAAACAGAGGGCAAATCTTTTGCTCAATCAACCACCATGGCAACCAAAAGATAGCAAGGATGGCAATTTGGACTAAGATGGCCAGCAATAAAAAGAAACTTCCCTTAAAGAAAAAAAGATCCAAGCTGTGTTTTTCGAGAGCGAGAAAAAACCCAACTATCAAATAAATCCACAAAATGATTCCTATCAAAACCATTTAAACACCTCCTTTTTATTCCGATAAAAAGAACAAAAATGATTTTAGAAATTCAGACAGGACAATCTAACCCCATCTTACGCCGCCAGGCGCAGAAAGTCAAAGAGATTAATGCTGATATCAAACAGCTGATTTTAGATATGAAAAAAACAGTGGAGTCGAAAAAAGGGACAGTCGGCTTGGCCGCTCCCCAAGTTAACCGCCCTGTAAGAATCATTGCTGTTCAACCTGACTTAGACAAAGAGGCTCTAATTCTAGTTAATCCAGAAATCACACAACGATCTAGGAGAGAAACCACTGCCCTAGAAGGATGCTTGAGTCTTCCCGGCCAAAATGTTTTTGTTCCGCGCGCCAAAAAAATTACCGTCAAGGCGCTCGACGCCGAAAACACTCCTGTCAAAATGAAAGCACGCGGCCTATTGGCTCGCGCCATCCAACACGAGATAGACCACCTTGACGGTATTCTCATTATTGACTACTAACATGTCTGAAGAAAAAAAGAAAAAAATTATCTTTATTGGCGCTGGCAACCTTGGTTGTCCTTCCCTTGAAAAATTAATAGAAAATCCTCTCTATCAGATAGAAAAAATTATTACCTCGCCAGACAAGCCAGCCGGCCGCCAAAAAAAACTAACTGTTTCTCCTATTAAAGAAACAGCCTTTGAACACGAGCATGAAGTTCTAGAAACCGCTCGCATTTCAGAAGCAGAAGAAACAATCAAAAAAATATCTCCGGATTTGATAATTGTTGCTGACTATGGACAGATTATTCCTGTCTCCATCATCAACATCCCCTTAAAAGGGTCTCTTAACCTGCACCCCTCTTTGCTGCCTAAATACCGAGGGCCTTCGCCTATTCAAGCAGCTATTTTAAATGGAGAAGAAAAAACCGGCATCACCATTATTTTAATGGACAAAAAAATGGACCATGGTCCTATCATTAGCCAAAAAGAGATGCCTCTTAACCAATCCGAAACACATCAAGGCCTCAAGAAAAAATTGGCCCAAGAAGCAGCAGATCTTCTTATTAAAACTCTGCCTCGCTACCTTAGCGGACTTCTTGCCCCTCAAAAACAAACAGAAGAAAAAGCTACTTATACTAAAATCGTAACTAGAGAAGATGGCAAAATAGATTGGAGCAAAAGCGCTCTTGATATTGAAAGAAAAATTCGCGCTTTTCACCCGTGGCCAGGAGCATGGACAGAGATAGGAGGGAAAATGATAAAAATTATCAAAGCGCGCGCCGTCAAAGAAAAACTTCCCTGCGCCCTGCCCGCGAAAAAGGGATTTTTAAAGCTTGAGCTGGTTCAACCAGCAGGCAAAAAGCTTATTAGCGGAGAAGACTTCTTTCGCGGCTACCAAAAATCAATCGATTCATTTAACAAAAATAGGTAAAGTTAAAAATATGTCATTTTCTATAGGCATTATTGGGCTGCCCAACGTAGGAAAATCAACTCTTTTTAAAGCATTAACCCGCCAAGCGGTTGATATTTCTAATTACCCTTTTTGTACTATTGATCCCAATGTAGGCATCGTAGAAGTGCCGGATGAACGCTTGGAAAAAATATCTTCCCTTCTAAGGCCAGAAAAATGCGTCCCTACTGTTATAGAATTTATTGACATCGCCGGCTTAGTTAAAAATGCCCATCAGGGAGAAGGGCTCGGCAATCAGTTTCTCTCCCATATCCGAAAGGTAGACGCTATTTGTCATGTTGTCAGAGCTTTTGAAGACGACCAAATCGCCCACATAGAAGAAAAACCAGACATACAAAGAGACATCCACACCATCAACATTGAACTAATGGCAAAAGATTTGGAAACCGTTGAGAAAAGAATAGCTAAAGCGCAAAAAACAGCGAAATCAGGAGACATCTTATCAAAAAAAGAATTAGTCTGCCTTTTAGAAATCAAAAAACAGCTAGAACAAGAAAAGCCCGTCTCTAAAATGCCAACCGAAGAAGAACACCAGAAAATAGTTTCTGAACTTTCCCTCATCACCAACGCTCCTTCCATTTATGTTTTTAACATCAAAGATAAAGAGGTTGAATCACGAACATCATCCAGCCTCTGTCTCAACCTCAAGCACGAAGCCGAAATCTCTGAGCTCACCCCTCAAGAACAAAAAGAATTAGAATTAGCGCCTTCGCAAATAAATAAATTAATTAATTTATGTTACCAAGCCCTTAACTTAATCACTTTCTACACCGTCAAAGGCGGCAAAGAAACAAGAGCTTGGACGATCAGAAAAAACCTTCCTGCTTCCACGGCCGGAGGGATAGTCCATTCCGACTTTGAAGACAAATTTATACGAGCCGAAATTATTAATTGGCAAATTCTTCTTGAGTCTGGCGGATGGCAAAAAGCCAAAGAAAAAGGCCTTATCCGGACAGAAGGCAAGAACTACCCAATCCAAGACGGCGAAGTAATCGAATTCAAAATATAAGGACTGTCATTTTAGGACTGTCCTAGAATGACAGTCCTTGAAGGAGTGTCAAAAAAGGACTGTCCTTAAAGGACAGTCCTTGGGAAAAGCTTGACCCCAAGACACTTCTCTGCTAATTTATAAGCAATATGCTAGAAACAAAATCATACCGATTAACCAGCTTTGTTGCGCCAGTAATAGAAGAGGAAAAGGCAAACGAAATTGTCCAGCTGGTTAAAAATAAAATTGAAGACCAGAAAGGAATTATCCAAAATTATTCTGAAAAAGCTGATACTAGACAGCTCGCCTATCCTATCGGTGGGTTTAAAGAGGCCTTTTACTTTACGGCTGATTTTTCTTTTCCTACTGCTAAAATGCCTCAATTCAACAATTTTTTGAATGAGAAAAAAGAAATTCTTCGCTATCTAATAACTGTTAACAGGCGAAAGAAATCTAGCAAAAAAAGCACTTTTCGAGAAAACAAAAAAATGAAGTTAAGCCAAGATTTACTTGCCTCTAAAATGATTGACAAAATAGAAACTCTTCCAGATGAGAAAACAACTTCTAAAAAAGAATTTGAAGCCAAAGAAAAAGATCACGGCTCTCAACCAAATAAGCACGAAGAAAAAACAAAACCGACCAAAAAAGAAAAAACTTCTCTTGAAGACTTAGACAAAAAATTAGATAAAATCCTTAACGAATAAAAAGCTCGTCATTAAAAGTGAAAGCTTTTTATCCTCATTTATGAATTTAAATAAAGCTATTATTGTCGGAAGATTAACCCAAGATCCTGAAAACAGGAACACTGCTTCAGGAACATCTATCAGCTCATTTGGCATAGCCACTAATCGCATTTGGACAGATCAGTCCGGCAACAAACAAGAAAATACCGAATTTCATAATATTGTCGTTTTTGGCAAACTAGCAGAAATTTGCTCTAATTACCTCAATAAAGGAAGGCTTGTTCTGATTGAAGGACGCCTCCAGACCAGAAATTGGGAAGACCAAAATGGCAACAGAAGATATCGCACCGAGATCATAGCTGAAAATATGCAAATGGGACCACGAGGAGGTAATTTTAATGAAAGACCTTCAAGCGGATATTCTCCTCCTTCTAGCAATAGGCAAGAAAATCAAAATCAAACCTCAGAAGAGAATATTCCAGTTATTGAGGCTGATGAAGAGCCTGCCCCCGAAGGAGAAAAACAAACACCAAAAGAAAATACCAATCAATCTGGACAAGAAGCAAGCAACCAAGTGGATGTAGATAAAATTCCTTTTTAAAAATATGAGATCTTGTTATTTTTGTCAGCAAAAAATAGAAGAAATCGACTATCGCGATACCCAGCTCCTGCATAAATTTATCTCTGGTCAATTTAAGATTCTTCTGCCTAAAAGAACTGGTCTTTGCGCTAAGCATCAAAGAAAGCTAGCTAAGGCAGTAAAAAAAGCCCGTATTATGGGCCTGCTTCCTTTTGTTAGAAAATAATTTCCTTATAAAAACTAGGGCTGTCCTTTAATGACAGCCCTAGAAAAACAGCCCTAGAGAGGGCTGTTTTTTAAAACTAGAATTGATCTTCTTCGGCAGCTTTTTTGATGATTTCCTCGGAAATAATATTAGCTATTTTAGGATTGTCTTTTAAGTAAGCCTTTGACGCTTCCATCCCTTGGCCTAGTTTCTGTCCATCATAATTGAACCAAGCTCCTGTTCGCTCAACAACGCCTACTTTTAGGCCGCTGTTTAAAATATCCGCCCAACGGGAAATTCCTTCATTGTAAAAAACATCAAACTCTGCCTGCCTGAAAGGAGGCGCTACTTTGTTTTTTACTATCTTGGCCTTAACACGGTTGCCAATAATTTGTTCGCCTTGCTTGATTTGCGCAGAACGTCTTAACTCAATCCGCACAGAAGAATAAAACTTAAGAGCTTTGCCTCCGGGCGTCTCTTCTGGATTGCCAAACATAATGCCAATCTTCATTCTAATCTGGTTAATAAACAGAACCGCAGTATTAGTCTTGCTGGTAATGGCTGTCAATTTGCGCAAAGCCTGAGACATCAACCTTGCCTGCAAGCCAATGTGTTGCTGGCCCATCTCACCTTCTATTTCCGCCCGAGGAGTCAAAGCGGCCACCGAATCGACAACAACAATATCCACCGCCCCCGATTTAACTAAGCTCTCTAAAATCTCCAATGCCTGCTCGCCGGTATCCGGCTGAGAAATTAAAAGATCATTAATTTTCACTCCTAGACGTTTAGCGTATTCTGGGTCTAGGGCATGTTCCGCGTCAATAAAAGCAGCTAAGCCATTCTTTTTTTGCGCTTCAGCAACAATATGAAGAGCCAAAGTGCTTTTACCGCTAGATTCCGGCCCGTAAGCTTCTACTATTCGTCCCTTAGGAATACCTCCTACCCCTAAAGAAAGATCTAGACCGATAGAACCAGTAGGAATAGCATCTACATCAACATGGCGCGCTTCGCCCAGCTTCATAATCGCGCCCTCTCCAAAACGGCCCTTTATTTCGCCTACTGTTGCCTCTAAAATTTTGTCTTTTTCGCCTTTTCCGTTATTTTTTTGTTTTTTCTTTGCCATATTTATAAACTTATTTATTCCCCTCTTGGCCTGCTATTCATTTTTCTCGGAAGGCATTTCGCCTTCTCCTTGATCTCCCTGGTCAATAAAAACCTCTCTTGGCTTAGCTCCATCTCCAGGACCGACCACCCCTTTTTCTTCTAAAATGTCGAGTAGACGCGCAGCGCGCGCGTAGCCAATCCTTAATCTTCTTTGCAGAAGAGAAGCAGAGGCTTTACCTGCTTGACTAACCGCATTTTTAGCGTCTTCATAAAGGTCATCTCCAGCATCACCTTCCCCAGCCACTCTTTCGGAAAAACTGCCTGTTGGCCGACTGGACGAAGAAGCTAGAGTTATTTCTTCTTCGTATTCGGGCTCGGCAAAACTCCTTAGATAGTCAGTCACCTTTTTAACCTCTTTTTCTGAAATATAAGCGCCTTGAACACGGCGAGGACGAGCCGAATTACCAGCTAAAAACAGCATATCGCCATTGCCTAAAAGCTTTTCCGCTCCCGCCATGTCTAAAATTGTCCGCGAATCAATCTGGGAAGCTACCTGAAAGGCCATACGCGAAGTAATGTTGGCCTTAATCAAACCGGTAATTACCTCCACTGAAGGCCTTTGGGTAGAAACTACCAAATGGATGCCGACAGCGCGCGCCATCTGCGCTAATCTGACAATAGCCGCCTCTACTTCCCGGCCATGAGAAGCCATCAAATCAGCCAATTCGTCTACAATGATGACAATATAAGGCAAACGTTCTATTTCCTCTCCGCTCTTTTTCGCCTTAGCCATATTTCTATTATAAGAACCGATATCCCTTACTCCCAGCTCCTGCAAAACGCTGAAACGACGCTCCATTTCACCAACCGCCCACTGGAGAGAGCCCACAGCTTTATCAGGCTGAACAATTACTGGCGAAAGCAAATGCGGAATACCCTCATAAGCGGTCAGCTCTACCCTTTTGGGGTCTATCAGAATTAGCTTCATTGTCTCGGGAAAATTACGGAAAAGCAAGCTAACAATAAAATTATTCAAGGCGATAGTTTTGCCTGTCCCAGTAGCTCCCGCCACCAGTAAATGAGGCATCCGACAAAGATCGGCAAAAACAGGATTACCGGCGACATCCCTCCCCAAAGCAAACGCTAAAGAAGAATCCATCTCTTGAAAGGCCTGCCTCTCTAAAAGAGCGCGTAAACGCACCATTACTATTGATTTATTAGGAATTTCTATTCCCACCAAAGAACGTCCTGGAATAGGCGCTTCTATCCTTAGCGGATGGGCGGCTAAGGCCAAAGCTAGGTCGTTCTGCAGGGTAGTAATTCTGGAGAGCTTAATCCCTTGCGCAGGACGAAACGTATACTGGGTCACTGTCGGGCCAACGCTGACTTCCGCCATTTCCACCTCAATACCAAAATTCTCCAACGTCCTTTTAACGATATTGATATTAGCCTTGATATCGCCGCTTGTCGGATGCCCTTTGTCTTTCTCTAGGAAGTCAAAAGGAGGCAACTTAAAGCCTGATTTTGATTTGACCGCCATGCCTGCTGTCGCAGCCGTGTCCTTGGCCAAGCTGAAACTTCTGCCAGATGGGAAACCGCTTTTTTCCTCTTCTGGTTTAGCCCGGTCAACAAATTCATCTGTTTCTGGCTGCGCAGACTTTTCTTCTGCTATGCTAGAAGCCTCTCCAGAAGTCCTGCCCTTCAATCTTTGCCAAAAACTAATACCTTTTTCTTTTTCAGGCGCTTTTTCTATCTCCCGGCTTCGGTCTTCGGCTATAATCGGCTCTTCCGACTCTTCTTTCTCTCTGTTCCAAGGAAAAGGAATATTAAAAGCCACCAAAACGGAAATAAGCAAAAGAGAAGCTAAAACTAAAAGACCGGCCCAAAAACCAAGATATTTTATTAAAGGATGCCCCAAAATAAGACCGGCGTAACCGCCCGTTAAATTGCCAAAATCCCCTTCTTCGCCAGCGCCTAAAATATGAAAAATACCCAAAATACTTAAAATAAAAACAGAAATTCCGACTGCCACAGCGCGATAAGAAGGTTTTTCCTTATCGGATTTTTTTTCTTGATAATCTTTTTCTGCCCTGTCTGCGAATTTCTTTTTACGGGAAAAGACAAAACGAGGTCTGGCGATGGCTAGTCCAGCCAAGGCAAAAAAAACAGAAACGAGAAAGAAGCCTTCGCCAAACAAAAAACGACTAGCCTTTAGGAAATATCTCCCCCACAAACCAGCCCCGTCAAAAAAACTTAAAAAACTTAAAAGAGCGAAAGTAAAAAGGATTATCGCCAAAATGCTCCGTTTAGTCTCGCGGTGCAGAAAGCGCCCGGAACGCTTTTCCTTTTTATCTTTTTTCTTAGAGCTTTTTTTAGCCACAGCGATTGCTAAGAACCATAGCCGAATTTGCCGTTAAAGCGGCGCAAGTTTCTGTCCAGCTACAGAACCGCCTGAAATTTATTTGCCTGAAACTATTTTTTAAAGCCAGTACCAGCTGGTATCAGTTTACCAATAATTACGTTTTCCTTCAATCCCTTCAATCTGTCTTCCTTGCCCTGAACGCTAGCGTCAATAAGCACGCGCGTAGTCTCAATAAATGAAGCGGCAGATAAAAAGCTTTCTGTAGTCAAAGAAACTTTAGTAATGCCCAAAAGCAAAACCTGGCCGATAGCCGCTTGACCACCTTTTTTGACCGCTTTTTCGTTCTCTTGATTGAAATATCCTCGTTCTACTACTTGCCCCGAAAGAAGGTTGGTTGAGCCAGAGCTTTTAATTTTAATTCTTGAAAACATCTGCCGGATAATCATTTCAATATGCTTATCGCTAATATTTTCCCCGGCAAAAGTATATATCTTTTGTACCTCTCTAATAACATACCGTTGGACTGCTTCCTGCCCGGCAGTCTTATAGAGTTCCTTCAAATCTATGCTTCCTTCACTTAATTGCTGGCCTACGCCCACTAAATCGCCCCCATCAACTAACAAAGAAAGCCCCATTGGAGCTGAATATTCCAACCACTCTTTACTTTTTGTCTTCTTAGCATCTTTGCCCTTCTTAGCATCGCTCTTCTTTATTTCTTCCAACGGCTCTATCCTGATTATCTGTTGAGCGCCCTTCTTAATAATTTCTTTTACTTTGCCGTCTACCTCTGAAACGATTGCCTTGCCCTTAGGAACGCGCGACTCGAAAAGCTCTTCCACTCGCGGGAGACCTTGGGTAATATCTTGCCCGCCAGCTACGCCTCCAGTGTGAAAAGTACGCAAGGTCAGCTGAGTGCCTGGCTCGCCAATAGCTTGAGCGGTAACAATACCGACTGCCTCCCCCATTTCAATCAACTTATTACGCCCTAAATCATAGCCATAGCACTTTTGGCAAATGCCATCATTGGCCTGGCAGGCAATAACTGAACGAACCTTTGTTTTCTCTACTCCTGCTTCATCAATCTGACGCGCCACTTTCTTATCAATAATCTCACCCGCCTTAATTATTGTTTCATCTTTGCCTGTCGCTTTATCTTTTAGCTTAATATTTTCTAGAATGAAACGCCCGACAATACGGTTGGCAAAAGAATTGCCCATATCTTCTTCGTCTTCTCGATAAACATAAATTCCCTTCTTGTCTCCGCAGTCTTCGCTTCGCACCACTACATCCTGGCATACATCAACTAAACGCCTCGTCAAATAGCCAGCGCTAGCAGTTCTCAAGGCCGTATCAGACATACCTTTTCTTCCACCGTGAGTTGAAATAAAGTACTCCAAAACGCTGAAGCCTTCTTGGTAAGAACTTCTAATCGGCAACTCGATAATTTCTCCAGAAGGATTGTTGACCAGCCCTTTCATGCCCATCATCTGGTTTAACTGACTATAAGATCCCCTTGCTCCAGAGTCAAAAATAGTAGAAATAGATCCTTTTTTATCCAGCTCTTTAGGAACTTGGCAGGCAACTTTTTCTGTCACTCTCAGCCATATTTCAATTACTCGCGCCTTTCTTTCGCTATCCGTTAAAAGTCCCTGCTCATACTGATCTTGCACTTCTTCCAGCTCTTTATGCGCTTCATTGATCCATCCTTTTTTCGCTTCAGGAGTTTTAAGATCCGCCATGCTCCAGCTAACACCGGAATCAGTAGCATACTTAAAGCCCATCCTTTTAATCCTATCAAGAATGCCAGCGCTTTCCTCTACTCCGCATTGCTCAATAATCTCTGAAACAAGGCGACGCAGTTCGCGCATATTCATTGTTTTGTTGACAAAACCAAATCCGTCGGGGAGAGGCTCATTGAAAATAATACGGCCGACAGAGGTTTCCAGCAGATAAGAAGGCTGGCCGGATTTTTCTTCCTCTGTTTTTCCTTCTTTGACAATAAAATTAGGACCGATCCTCACTTTGATACGCGCCCTAAGATGAACAGAGCCAAAATGTTTCGCCAACAGAGCTTCTTCAAAACTGGCAAAGATTTTTCCTTCACCCAAAAGACCGTCCTCAATATCAGTCATCCAATAACAACCTAAGACCATATCCTGCGTAGGAATAGCTACTGGCTGGCCAGTGGCTGGCTTAAGAAGATTTTTGGCAGAAAGCATAATTTCCTTCGCTTCTTTTTGCGCCTCCTTGCCCAAGGGAAGATGAACTGCCATTTGGTCTCCGTCAAAGTCAGCGTTAAAAGCCCGGCAAACAATAGGATGCAATTGAATGGCCCTCCCCTCCACTAGCATAGGCCGAAAGGCCTGAATGCCTAAACGATGAAGAGTGGGCGCGCGGTTTAAAATGACGCATTTGTCTTTAGTGACTTCTTCTAGCGCCATCCATACCTCATCTGTTTGCTCCTCAATCAACCGACCGGCGCCGCGAATATTATGGGCTAAATTTCTTTCTACCAACTTGTTAATCACAAACGGCTTAAAAAGCTCCAGAGCCATGTGCTTAGGCAAACCGCATTGATCAAGCCGTAAGTCAGGACCAACAACAATCACAGAACGGCCAGAATAATCAACTCTCTTTCCTAAAAGATTTTGCCTGAATCGTCCCTGCTTGCCTTTGAGCATATCCGCCAACGATTTAAGCACTCTTCTCTGGCCAGTAGAAGCCGCTACCATAACCTGTCCTCGGCGGCTACCATTATCGATTAAGGCATCGACAGCTTCCTGAAGCATTCTTTTTTCATTGCGGCAGATTACTTCCGGCGCCTTCAATTCTAAAAGACGCTTGAGCCTATTGTTGCGGTTAATCACTCTGCGGTACAAATCATTAACGTCAGAAGTAGCATATCTTCCGGCGTCCAACTGGACCATTGGCCGAAGCTCAGGCGGTAAGACAGGCAGCGCTGTCATAAACATCCATTCCGGTCTTATCTTTGACCTAGCCATCCCTTCAATTAGCTGAAGGCGCTTGTTTAATTTTCTCTTGATAGCCGGAGTGGCTTTTTCCGCTTGATCTCTCAACTCTTGCGCTAACGACTCTAAATTAATTTCAGAAAAGATTTTTGTTAATGTTTCAGCGCCAGTTCCCGCCTCAAAAACCTGTCCATACTTTAAAGAAAAATTGCGGTAATCAAGTTCTAATAAAATCTGGTGTCGGTAAAGGCTTTTGATCGAACGCAAAGCGGCATCGCGCTGTTCCTTTAAAGCGCTTTTTTCTGGCGCGGTCAGCTTTTTTCCCTTGCCATCTTCATCTTTTGGTTTAAGCTTAACTCGGTACTCCTTTTTAATATTTTCAACAACTTTCTTCCTCTCTTCTTCGTTAATATTGGTGATAATATAGCCAGCAAAATAAATGACTTTTTCCAATTCCTGCGCCGAACGATCTAAAATCAAGCCCATGCGCGAAGGCATTCCACGCAAATACCAGATGTGAGAAACCGGCACAGATAAAGCGATATGGCCCATTCTCTCTCTTCTTACCGAAGAACGAGTCACTTCTACACCGCACTTATCGCAGACTACTCCTTTATAGCGAATACGGCGGTATTTTCCACAATAACACTCCCAGTCTTTTTCCGGGCCAAATATCTTTTCGCAAAACAAGCCGTCTTTTTCCGCTCTTTGGGTGCGATAATTAATCGTCTCCGGCTTAGTTACTTCGCCATGAGACCAATCTAAAATATCATCTGGCGAAGCCAGCTTGAGTTTGAGAGACTTAAAATCGTTAACCTTGGTACTCATAAAATAAATTTAAAATTAATACCGCCGCTATTTTTCAATCAGTTCAACATTTAGGCCCAATGCCTTAAGCTCACTAACCAAAACGTTAAAAGAGGCGGGAATATTAGGCGCCTGAATTTTCTTTCCTCTGATAATAGAATCGTAAGCGTTAGCCCTTCCCGTAACATCGTCTGACTTAATAGTTAACATTTCCTGCAAGGTATGAGCTGAACCATATCCTTCCAAAGCCCAAACTTCCATTTCGCCAAATCTTTGTCCGCCAAACTTAGCTTTTCCACCCAGCGGCTGCTGAGTGATCATAGAATAAGGGCCGACTGAACGCATATGAATTTTATCTTCTACCAAGTGAAGAAGCTTGAGCATATAAATATAGCCTACGGTGACCGGCTGGCCAAAAGGCTCGCCATTACGACCGTCATAAAGAGTAACCTGTCCGCTTTCAGGCAAGCCTGTTTCTGTCAAAGCCTTTCTAATGTCTTTATCTTTTACGCCGTCCAAAGAGGGGCTGGTCCACTGGACTCCAGAATAATGAGCTGCCCAGCCCAAATGGGTTTCTAAAATCTGGCCAATATTCATTCTAGAAGCTACGCCCAGAGGGTTGAGAATGATATCCACAGGCGTACCGTCAGTCAAATAGGGCATTTCTTCCTCGGGAAGAATTTTTGAGATAACTCCTTTGTTGCCATGCCGACCAGCTAGCTTATCGCCAACAGAAGCCTTTCTTAATTCAGCTATCTCTACCTGAATGCTCTTGGTTACGCCAGCTGACAAACGATCGCCTTTATCTCTACTAAAAACTTTAATTCCTACTACCCGACCGCGCTTTCCATATGGCATCCTTAAAGAGGTGTCTTTGACGTCCCTTGCCTTCTCGCCAAAAATAGCTTGCAAGAGCCGCTCTTCTGCTGTTAGATCAGTCTCTCCTTTAGGAGAAATTTTTCCTACTAAAATATCATTAGGGCCTACCTCGGCGCCGATGCGCACCACGCCTTCCTCGTCAAGATCCTTAAGACGGTCTTCACCCACATTAGGAATATCGGGCGTAGTGATTTCAGGGCCTAGCTTCGTTTCTCTAACATCGCAAGTGAAGCTTTCAATATGAATAGAGGTAAAACGATCATTCTTAACCAACCGCTCGGAAAGAATAATGGCGTCTTCAAAGTTAGCTCCGCGCCAAGAAATAAAAGCGACCAGAAGGTTTTGCCCCAAAGCAAGCTGACCTTTATCAGTCGCCGCTCCGTCAGCCATAATGTCGCCTTTCCTAACTTTTTGGCCTTTATGGACCAAAGGACGTTGAGTAGAGCAAGTATACTGGTTAGTACTAACAAAAGAGCGGAGCGGATAGCGTCGGCGATTTTCTTTGTCTTTTTCGTCATGATCATAAATGCCTGTTAAGGGCCGATCTTCCAAAGAAGATTTCTTAGAAGGCTTGCTTGAAGGCTTAACCACAATTTCCGAGGCCTCGACTGCCTCCACTACTCCGTCTTCTTCGGCAATGGCCAAATTACCGGAATCCCGCGCCGCCTTTTCTTCCATGCCTGTCCCCACCAACGGCGCCTGCGGACAAATGCAAGAAACAGCCTGTCTTTGCATATTTGAACCCATTAAAGCACGGTTGCTGTCGTCATGCTCTAAGAAAGGGATCAAAGAAGCAGCCATGCTCATCGGTTGCTGAGGAATAACATCAATAAAGTCAATTTTTTGCCGAGCAATGGTGCTAGGCTGGCCTTTAACTCGCGCCTCTACTTCTTGATTGACTAAATTACCATCCTCGTCAATTTTTACTCCCGCATGAGCGATATTAAAATTTTCTTCTTCGTCAGCAGTTAAATAAATGATTTCGTTGGTCAATTTGCCTTTTTCCACTTTGCGATAAGGAGATTCAATAAACCCGTATTCATTTAAACGAGCGGCCATAGCTAAATGCCCGACCAAGCCGATATTAGGCCCTTCCGAAGTTTCGATTGGACAAATGCGACCGTAATGGCTGGAATGAACGTCACGGACCTCAAAGCCAGCCCTTTCCCTAGTCAGACCGCCCGGACCCATGGCCGAAAGACGTCGGCGATGCTCTAGCTCAGCCAGCGGATTATGCTGGTCCATAAACTGGGAAAGCTGAAAAGAAGAAAAGAATTCTTTAACTGACACTGTAAAAGGCTTAGCGTTAATTAGTTGGCCAGGAGTCATTTCGTTAGCTTCCAGCGTAGACATTCGATCTTTGATAATTCTTTCTGTCCGCGCCATACCCACCCTCATCTTATTTTGAAGCAGTTCGCCTAAAGTCTTAACTCGCCGATTAGCTAAATGGTCAATATCGTCAGCTTGAGCGCCTGGAGTATTATTAAGCCTGATAATTTCTTTAATAATAGCCACTAGATCGTTAAAGCTAAGCACTCTCTTTTCTTCAGTGATTTTTTCGTCCGCCTTTAAGCCTAGTCTTTTGTTAAGTTTCCAGCGACCTACTTCACTTAGATCGTAACGCTCAAAAGAAAACATTGCTTCGATAAAACCACGAGCGTTATCTTCAGTAGCCAAATCTCCCGGCCTAATGCGCTTATAGACTTCAACGAAAGATTCACCTATTGTTCGAACTGTATCTTTCCTAAGAGTAGCCTCTAAACAATCAACCTCGCCTGTATTCTCTTTGGCAAAAAGCTTTTTTATTTCGTCTTCGGAAAGATTCTTTTCAGGATTTTCTAAAGCCCAAAAAACCCGTAAAAGATCTGTTACGGGGACTTTTCTCTTGCGGTCAATCTTAACGCTTAAAGAGTTTTCTAGATCAGTTTCAAATTCCAGCCAAGCGCCACGGTTAGGAATGACTTTAGCTCCAAAATAGTGGCGGCCCTTGGCAAAATTAGAAGTAAAAAAAGCGCCGGCAGAACGGATTAATTGAGAAATAACTACACGCTCAACAGCGTTAACAATAAAACTTCCTCTTTTAGTCATAAGAGGGAACTCTCCTAAATAGACCTCCTGTTCTTTGGTCTCTTTTGTTTTCTTGTTAGCTAGTTTGGCTCGACAATACAAAGGAGCCTCATAAGAAACATTATGAGCCTTGGCTTCTACTTCATTGTATTTTGGTTCCTCTAGGCGGTAATCTAAAAAATGGAGTTCCAGATCTTTTCCGCCCCAGTCTTTAATAGGAGAGACTTCGTCAAAAAGCTCTCTTAACCCTCTTTGCCAAAACCACTCATAGGATTTTCTTTGCAGATCAACCAAATCAGGCAGACGAAAATCATATTTCGCTTCTTTTTGAGGCATTTTAAGCGCAAAAACAAACCCCTCCTTTTCTCTTTCATAGAAAGGCTTGTCTCTTAATTAGAAATCTTCTATTGGCAAATTATTTCAAACAAATAATTAAGCTTTAGGAAAAGCAATTTATTAAGTATATACATAAACCATTAACAATGTCAATACTGCGCCTCGAGAACAAATTCTTAAAGGCGGTTTTCTCTTAAAAAAATTGCTAAAAAATAGGTTTTTTTCAGGCTATTCTTCAGATCCTTCTTCTTCTGCCTCCCCTTCCGAAGACTCTCCTCTGCCACCAATAACTGACCTTATTTGATCCATCATAGACTGAACATTTTTATTATTCGGCACTACTTGATCTATGATCTCCAATTGAACAAGAGCATCTTTGTGTCTTTCCGCCGATTGATAGGCCATTGCCAAGGCATAACGAGCATTAACGTATTGCGGAGTAATAATCACTGCCTGTTCTAGCGTCTTGATAGCATCTTTGCTTCTGCCCATATTGTAATAAAAGCGGCCTAGTTGGAAATAGATTTCTGTTGCCGCGCTGGCAAGGGCTGATTCTCTTTCGAAACTAACTCCGCGCAGTCTCTTTAAGACAGCTTCCATCTGGTTAACTGCTGTCTCTAAATCGCCCTTCTTTTCATAGGCCAAAGCAAGCTGTATGCGAGCGTCAAGATAGTTTTCTTTAAGCTCTACCGCTTTTTGGCAATAGCTTACTGTTTTCTCCCATTCGCTTTTCTCGTCTAAAATGCTTAATCGACAAAGCTCATGGTAGAAAAATGGATTATGCGGTTCTAGTTCGACGGCCCGCCCAAAAGCGTCAACAGCGAAAGGGATTGTTCCTCCTGCCAAGCCTCGAGAGTCACGGTAAATAACTCCTAGGTTTTCCCAATTAGCAACCATGCTAGGACTAATCTCGGTTGCCTCTTTCGCCTGCGCCACTGATCCAGAAGCCAATGCCTTTAAGAGATTGGCATCGCGCTTTGCTTCTTTTTTATTGGCCTCTTCCCAAGCAGTGGCCAAGTAAGCTTGAGAAAGAATACGGCGGTAGCGAGAACGATACTTATTTAGGTTAACCGTCTTTTCTATTTTCTTTACCACTTCGCGGCTAGTCTTGACTTCTTTGGCAAAGCTCACATCCGCGACATAAAAACGTCCAGCCACATAAAAAATCCCGACCGCGCCAAAAACAAAAACCAACAAAATTACGCTCATCACCAAGCCCACTTCTGGCATCTCTTTGAAAGTAAAAGACATCTTCGAACTGGCCGCTCCTTGCGCCCTTCTCCAGCCCACCATCACTAAAGCGGTAAAAAACCAGAACGAAAAAAGCAAAACAATGCTTCCGGGATAAAACAATTGGCCGATAAAAAGCGCTGTCCAACCGGAAAAAGCAGCCATCATTAGAGAAGAAAAATTGTTTGCTTCGCCCGAAGAAAGACTGCTTGCCTGATCCCCCGCGCTGTTAACGCCAGCTTGCCACTTTTTAAGCCTCCTCAATGAAGCTAACACAACCAGTATAAGAACTATTGCCATTAGCGAATAGCTGGCAATGCCTAAAATTCCTGAAACTGCCACTAGCTCCAATAAATAACTGTTTGGCCGGTCAAAACGGACATTCCATAAATTTCCCTCATTAAACTCTAGGGGTTTAAATTTAGAAAAATCCGCCAGATAAGTCCCTGGACCAGAGCCCAAAAAAGGATACTCTTTAAGAGCGGAGAGAGAAACACTCATGCTTGTAGAATGATCCAGGATAATTTCTTCCGGCAAAGGACGAGTCAAAAAAGCGCTACCTTCTTCAATAATGCCAAATTTAGTCGGCAGATCAGCAGAGAAGATACCGGCCAAAAGAAGGAAGCCAATCGGCAAAAGAAGAACATTAACTCTTTCCTTAAACAATCTTGTCCAAAAAGCTAAAACCAAAAGCACAAACATTGTCAATCCTAAAATAATCCAAGCCGCCAGAAAATCTACTATAACCAAGAAGAAAAGCGCAGCCAGTGAAAAAACCGCGTAGAAAATGTTAGCCGCTTTTTTCCTCTTTATTCCTTGCAGCATAATTCCGACAAGAAGAGAAAGCACAGCGCTGATAAAAACAGCTAGGCCTTCTAAAGAACCATTAATAGTAGAAAAAGAACGAACTTTCATAAACTGCGGTAATCCGGAGATTTTTGCCCAAATGCCAAAAACAGAGAAATAGGCATTAACCAAAACTAAAAACGAAGAGAGCAAAAAAACATTAATAGCCGATAAAAAAGAAATGGTTGATCCTTTTTTCTTTTTCTCGTCCTCGCCTTTGCCAAGGCCCATAAATTCCCCTTTTGGCAAATTGTCTTTTTCTTTTTTATTAATGCCGATATGATTGACCGCTAAAAAGTAAAAAACAAATAATGCCAGCAAAACAATAACAGAATCATAAAATTTCTCGTATGAGCCAAGCCAAGAGTTAACCGCGTCTAAGGAAAAAATGGCGCTTACTACCATAACTGCCCCAAGGGCCAGTATCCAAACGTCTAAAGGCGTCCGATAAAAAATCAGTTTTTTATTTACTAAAACCATCCTGCCCAGCCAAGCTAAAAAGCATATTGCTGTCAGAAAGAAAAGCAAATATTGCTTGTTAAACTCAAATACTTCGCCTGTTAAAGGCAAAAAGAATAAAGGCATTAAAAACACCAGCCCGTAAAGCGAGTATTTGATAATAAGATCAAATAGACTTTTCATATTTGACTGTTCGCATCCTCGATCTTACCGGAAAAACTGATAAAAAGTTTTCCTAGAATAATCAACGGATGAATATTGTTTATTGTTTTTATTAACTCTAACTTATTTTAACTTTTTTTAAAAAATACTTCAATAAAATTTAACCATTGTGCAAGACACCCATTTTCTAAGACGCCTTGTCTTACGGACAATGTGTCTTGATTTTACCATGATGTTTTTCCTTTCTGAAGCCATTGCGCCTCAGACTGCGTGTCTAAGAAGCGGGGTACATTCTAGTGATAATAAAAAGGAAGACTGAAACGATAGAAAAAAGAAGCGGTTTTTTGTGGAAAAGATAAAGCTAAATAATAAACCTGCTCCATCTGAGAAACGCTCCATTCATAAGTCAATCGAGAAATTTCAACCGACTGCTCTGCCCATCGTGACATTTCGCTTAAGGCTTTTTCAAAAGAGCGTTCGCTTTGATCGTAAAAAGCAAAAGCTCGTTGATAAAAGCTCCGAGACGTTTTACGGATTATTTCTTTAACTTTAACGATAAGCCCTAATTTTATCTCCTCATTGCGGCTTTCTAAAGCAGCAAAGAATCGCGCTGCCTCTTCTTTGTCAATAATGATTTTTTCTGCTGTCTTTCGTCCGCTGTCATAACCCCAAGAAAAAGCTCTGAACGATACCTCTTCAGTCCCGCTTTGTAATTCTGAAGCAAAAAAATCAACTTCTTTAATAAAGTTAAAGATTTTTTCCGGAATATTAAGAATAGCTCTTATAGAATTAACAGAAAAATCTTTTATCAGATAAAAGATCGCGTCGCCAAAGTCACCTAAAGCAAGAGAAATATAATAAAGCTCATCGTAAGCAGCTAAAAAAGATTCTTGAACAAAAGAAAAAGTCTTTCCAACAAAATCCTTTGCCTGTTCAGCGAAACACGGCTGAACCCCGGGCACAAAAATCAAAAGAGAAACAGCTCCCGTCAAAATGATAAAAATAATAGAACAAATTAAAGCAGGCTCTTTTCTCCTTTGATAGGTCCATAAGGTCGCCTTTTCAGTCCGATCAATCCCTTCGCCTACTTTCTTGCCTAGGGAATCAAACAACCCGCCATAAAAGAGAGGGAACTCATTTAGTAAAGGAGAAATCATTCTAGAAACCAAAGAAAAAATAGAAAGAATTTTATCGATAGAACCACCGACTATTTCTTGAGTCTTTTCCCAAATGTTTTTAATCAGACAAAAGACAGCCAAAAAAAGATTTTTCGCATAAATTTTTCTATCAAACAAGGCCTTAGAGGCAGATTTTTTTTCCTTTATAGCAATGTTCTTAATATATTCATTAAGCCATTTTTCAGTTGTCAGCCAATTGCGGCCTTTTTTAACGGCTTTTAACTTGCCTTGGCGAGCGCGCAAACTCAAATATTCCTGCGAGTAAGGACATCTTTTGGCCGCATCATAAAGGGGAAGATATTGATAATAAGAATTTTTTTCTTTTTTCATTTAAAAGAAAAAATAGGAATAAAAAAGCAGAAAACCCAAATGTGAATTCCAAAAGGAGTTCTATAGGTTTTCTGCAGAAAACTATAAGTATGTTGTTAAATTTTTATAGCGCGCTTATGACTTTTCCCTGTTTTGCTATTGGCGCTAGCAGACTTAGGGATTTCTATATATAATTTTAAAGCATCTATAAAAGCTGTCAAGTTGATAAACAATACCCTATACGATACGAAAAAGATAGAAAACGATACCTTATTAAGCAATTTTTCATAAAAAAACGTCAAAATAGTCCTATCGCCTTACAAAAAAATATGATCGAAAGTAATAAGCAGTAATAATTCTTTATAAATTAAAAATGATTCTAATTGAAAAACATCTATTTAAAAATACAAAATATTATATTCTTTTTTTTCTTTAAGGATAAATGGAAAATTCACGGATTGATATTGACATTAGCCACATCCTTATCTAATATCGCCCCGCAACAAGAATTGATAGGTTTAAAGGGTATTTATCCCTTTGCTTTGGTTGTAGCGGTTAATTGGGGCATACTGGGCTTCTATTTTATATTCTTAATTTTAAAACATTTATCTTATATCACAAAGTTTACGGAGTTTATTCAAAAAAGATTTACTTATACACTTTTTCATAGTAAAAAGAAAAAAAGAATTACCTTACAAATTTTCATGTATTTCTTGGTGTTATCTTCTTCTGTCATTTGGCTGTGGAGTAATGTTAACTTCCAAGTAATGCTTAACAACAATCCCTCCTTACTGTGGGTTCATGTTCCCTCTACAACACGACCAAATGAGCCTTTTACTGTGACAGAGCGCGCTCGGCTACCTCTTCGGCGAGACCACGGCTCAGCACCTGCTGATCCTG
>CAZKWY010000005.1:0-41450 GCA_964556655.1 uncultured Candidatus Saccharibacteria bacterium | reverse complement strand
ACAGTCCTTTTTTGACAGTCCTTGAAGGACTGTCATTTTAGGACTGTCCTAGAATGACAGTCCTCGGAGGCGATCTTGATTATTTTGACAAATTCGCTGGCGCTAAGAGACGCCGATCCAACCAAAACTCCATTCATTCCCGCCTCTTTAAGAAAAGAAGCGACGTTTTTACTGTTTACACTTCCGCCATAAACAATGGCTGCTTTTTCCGCTAGGGACCTGCTGTAAAGACTGCTTAAAGTTTTCCTAATAAAAAGAGCTGCCTTCATAGCATCGTCCGGCAAACAGGCCTTTCCATCAGAATGAGTAGAAATAGCCCAAACCGGTTCATATACAATAATAATTTCTTCAAGACGATTAGATGGCACATCAGCTAACCCTTTTTTCAGTTGCTCTCCTACCGCTAAACTCATTTCATTAATAGGCCGACCTTGGGAATCAAAGGCATCTCTTGCCTCTTCGCCAAGACAAAGAATAGGCTTTAGGCGATGCTTTAGCGCGGCTTTTACTTTCTTATTAATCGTTTCATCGCTTTCACAAAAATACTTCCGTCTTTCAGAGTGGCCTATAATAACGAATGAAGCGCCTAGCTCTTTTAACATCACCGGGGAAACAGCTCCGGTGAAAGCTCCTTTATCTTCCCAAAAACAATCCTGACCAGCTAAGCCAATTTTTCTTTCGGAGAAGCGGTGAGCAATTAAAGAAAGCCAGACGAAAGGAGGAGCGACGATAGTTTTTGTGTTGCCACTATTCTTGACCTGAGAAGAAACCGCTTCAAAAAGATGCTCTGTCTGTTTTAAAAGAGCCGGATTCATTTTCCAATTGGCAATGATATAGGTTTTATCCATAAAAATATTTTAACTTCGACACTTAAAATGATTAAGAACCCACCAGATGGCCCCTGCCAACAAAGCTCCGCCAATCAGCCATTGGAAATCATGGAAATAATATTCTAGCTTTTGCCAATTCCTGCCCAGAATCATCCCGGCATAAGTGAGAAAAAACGACCACATAAGAGAACCAACGAGAGTGTAAAGAGAAAATCTCTTAAATTCCATGCGGCTAATGCCAGCCGGCAAAGAAATGAAGGTTCTTACCACCGGTAAAAGACGGCTCAAAAAAGCTGCCTTTTGCCCATACCTTTCAAACCATTTGTCAGCCCGCGATAAATCATGAGGGGAAATGAATAAATAGCAACCATATTTTTCTATTAGAGGCCGACCTCCGTAATAACCGATAAAATAAGCAATCCATGATCCGATAAGATTGCCTATCCCCCCCCAAAGAACCACCTGCCAAAAAATAAATCTTCCTTCAAAAACAAGATAGCCGGAAAAAGGCATAATTACTTCTGAAGGAATAGGAATGCAGGCGCTTTCTAGAGCCATTAAAACAGTAATACCGAAATAGCCGCTTTCTGAAATAACCTTAATGACAAAAGAAGCAAGTATCGCTAATAAAGCTTCCATAAATATCCAAAGATCAACAACTAGACATTATAGAGTTGATTGCTTGTTATTTCTTTCTTAAAAAATCAGCCGCTTTTTCCGGCTCAATAGTAGAAATTTCTATGCCAGCGCCAAGCTCAAAACCGGCCCATACCGCTGTTTTAGGAAGAATATTAATATGCCAATGATAATGGTTATAGCTAGTTCCGTTACAAGGCGCTGTATGGAAATAAAAATTAAAAGCAGGCTTTTTTAGCGCGCGATAAAGCCTGCTTAAAGCCTGCTGAAAAGCTTCAGCAAGAAGCCTTTTTTCGTCTTCGGTTATTTTTTCAAAATAAGGTTGATGTTCTTTGGGATAAATCCTTATTTCAAAAGAAACTTGTGGGGCAAAAGGGCATAAGACAACAAATTTATCATTTTCAAAAATAATTCTTCGACCGTCCTTCAGGCCCCAGTCTAGCATCACGCAATAAACGCATTTTCCCTGGCTGCGATAAAAAGCTTCTGCTCCGTCCAAACTGCTTCGCAAGTCAGGGTCAATGACTGGAATAGCCAAGATTTGAGAATGAGGATGATAGACAGAAGCGCCAGCCGCCGGTCCATGGTTATGAAAAATAGAAATGTATCTGACAAACTTTCTGTCTTTAAGATCCAAGTAGCGCGCCTGATAGAAATCAACTACTTCTTCCATCTCTTCTTTGGAAAACTGAGCCAATTGCTTGTCGTGGTCTCTATAAACTACTACTTCGTGATACCCTAAACCGTTCATGATTCTATTAGGCCCTTCTTTCCTTTCTTCTAGAGATTCGCCCGGCGAAAAAGCCGGATATTTGTTGCGAATGCCCAAAATAGACCACGTACCGTCTGACCGCTCTTTCTTCGCCACAATACCCTCTAAGCTTTCTTCTCTGCAAAAAGGGCATTTTTCGGGTGGAACCCTCTCCGGCTCTTTTTCTTCAGCAAAGCTTTCCGGCCTTTTTGCCCGACCAGTAGCAATAACTACCCAGTCATTGGAGACAAGATCCATGCGCAACTCTGAAGGAAACTTTTCTTTTTCTTTCATAGATGATACCTCCCCCTTATCAAATTCCATTTTATCTTAAACAGCTCCCTAAAGGTGTTTAAATATCCTTTAAGGCTTACCTTGCTGTGGGGGTCATTAATCCATTTTACGGGAATAATGCCAATCTTATACTTTAACTTCCTTGCCAAAGCCAGCGCTTCGATGTCAAATCCCCAGCGGTCAATTAAAGACCGCCCAAAAATATCTTCTGCCGCTTTTCCTGTAAAGGCCTTGAATCCGCATTGAGTATCCCAAACACCTCTTACTGCCACTATCTGGATTAAAATATTGCCTAAAGCGCCCAATAGTCTCTTCAAAAATGATTGCGCTACTTCTTGGCGCGCTCCTTTGACATCTTTTTTATCGCGCGAGCCAATCACTATATCGCACTCTTCTTTAAATAAAGGAATCATTTTTTCAAAATGGTCTATCGTTGTAGCGTTATCAGCGTCCATAAAAAGACGGACTTCCCCTTCTGCTTCCAGCATCCCCTGTCTCACTACCCAGCCCTTGCCATGGTTTTGCTGATTGTCTATTAACTTTAGCTGGGCTACTAATTTAGAAAATTTATTAACAATTTGAGCTGTTTTGTCGGTAGAGCCGTCGTTAACGACTAAAATTTCGTAGGCATAATCCTGCTTGCTTAAATAACGGTCAATATCTAAAAGAGTATTGCTTATCCTGTTTTCTTCGTTATACGCGGGGATAACTACTGATAGAAATGTTTCTTTGCTTGCCATTGTTTTAATTATACTATAATTTACATAAAGGCACAAAAGCCATGAAGTATTATATTATAACCTACGGCTGCCAAATGAACAAATCTGACAGCGAAAGGTTGGCCGCCCAAATGAGTAAAAAGCGATATCAGCCAGCTGAAAATTTAGCGCGGGCTGATTTAGTTATTATTAATGCCTGCGCCGTACGGCAATCGGCTGTAGACAGAATTTACGGAAAGATTAGGCGTCTGCGCCAGACCCAACCATGGTCAAAAATCTTTCTTACTGGCTGCCTTCTGCCTTTTGACAAAAAACGCCTCCAAGAGCAGGCTGAAGACATCTGGCCGGCAGCCGACCTCTTTCTTCGCCCCAAAAGACAGTCCTGCAAAAAAGCTTTTCTCCCTATTATGAACGGATGTAATAATTTCTGTTCCTACTGCGCGGTTCCCCACACCCGCGGGAGAGAAAAATCACGGCCAGCTAAAGAAATAATCCAAGAGGCAAAAGAGCTTATTAGAAAAGGATGCCAAGAAATTACTCTCTTGGGCCAAAACGTCAATAGCTACCAACCGCCCAGGCAAAAACAAAAGAACAGCTTTCCTGCCCTTCTCCAAAAGATTAGTCAGCTGGAAGGCAATTTTACCGTTACGTTCCTCACCTCACACCCCAAAGATATGTCGGACAAGCTCATTAAGGCCATCGCCCAAAACAAAAAAATTTCCAAAGAAATTCACCTGCCTGTCCAGTCCGGCGACGACCAAATCTTAAAAAAGATGAACCGAGGATACAAAGTAGAAGACTATGAAAAACTGATCAGGAAGATCAAAAAAGACATTCCTCAAGCAAAAATATCCACTGATATTATTGTCGGTTTTCCCGGCGAAACCAAGCTCCAGTTTAAAAACACCCTTAAACTGGGACGGAAAATAGGTTTTAGCAAAATTTACGCCGCCTGTTATTCTCCTCGTCCAAACACGGTGGCGGCTAAGCTAAAAGATGATGTCCCCATGATAGAAAAGAAAAGCAGAAAAGAAGCTATTCTGGCCCTCATTAAAAAATAGCTCCTTAATTTTGTATGCCGCAATCAAAACACAACAAGCTTATCATCATTCTCGGCCCAACGGCTTCCGGCAAATCAAGTCTTGCCGTCTGCCTTGCTAAGCAATTCAACGGCGAAATTATCTCCGCCGACTCAAGACAGGTCTATCGAGAAATGGATATCGGAACAGCTAAAATAAGCGAAAAAGGAATGGCCGACATTCCTCATTATTTAATAGATATCATTAGGCCCGACCAGCCATTCACCCTTGCTCAATTCAAAAAAAGGGCCGTTAAAAAAATTAACGAAAGCCAAGAAAAAGGCAAGCTTCCTTTTTTGGTCGGAGGAACCGGCCTCTACATTCAAACAATCGCGGATAATTTAAAAATACCGCGCGTTAAACCAGACAAGAAACTAAGAGAAAGGCTGGAAGGAAAAACCAGCCAACAACTATATCGCCAGCTTAAAAAAATAGACCCTAAAGCCTTGGCGGAAATTAATATCAATAACAAAAGAAGAATTATCAGGGCATTGGAAGTCTGTCTTTTGACTGGCAAACCTTTTTCTAGGCAGAAAGAAAAAGGACAGCCTCTTTTCGATATCTGCCAAATCGGAATCAATCTAAACCGAGAAAAACTAGATAAAAGAATCAGCCAAAGGATAGAAGAAATGTTGGCCCAAGGGCTCATTGAAGAGGTCCAAAGGCTAGCCAAAAAATACTCTTCGACTTTGCCCTCTTTAAGCGGCATCGGCTACCAAGAAATAATTTCTTATCTCAACAATGAAATCACCTTGGAGCAAGCTAAAGAATTGATTAAAGTCCACACTCGCCAATACGCCCGCCGGCAAATAAGCTGGTTTAAGAGAGATTCTCGCGTCCATTGGATAAAAAATAAAAAACAAGCAGAAATCTTCGTTAAGAACCATTTAAAAACAGGAAAACCCCGGAGAATATCCGGGGCTAAAGATGAACGTTAAGCGTTCTTTTGGTTGGCCTGATACAGAATCCGGCCCATCATTTCAGAAGAGCATCCTGTTAAACAGGTAATCCGAAAACCAAGAAGTTCGAGGCACGACCCGCATACTTGCGAAGCCTCGTTAATTTGATAGCATATATCCGACTTGCCGCAATGAGTGCATTCCCTCTTAGTGCTTGCCAAGATTGGCGTGCACCACTCCTCCTGCGCCTTAGTACACGCGTCCTCAACATACATTTGGCAGAAAAATCTCATTGAACAATACCCCTCCCCCTTCGAAATTCTTTCCAGCTCTCTTTTCATCATTATCCTCCTCCTTTTTTTGAAAAAGAACAAAAAAAATCGCCCTTTTGGGGCGCTACTTCATAACTTGCTTCTTTTTATATAAAAGATGTTTATTCATTGCCATTATCGCAATCATAATCTACGACATTTCTTTTGTCAATAATTCTCTGGCCACTTCTGGATTAGCCTGCCCTTTGCTAGCCGCCATTACTTTGCCTACCAAAAACTGAAGGGCATTTTCTTTGCCCTCTTTAAAATCTTGGACTGCCTTAGGATTATCCTTAATCGCCTGCCTAACTATTTCAACAATCTCCGATTCATCGCTTACCTGCTTCAAGTTTTTATCTTCAATAATATGGGAGGGATCAGCGCCAGTAGCAAACATTTCTTTCAAGACTGCCTGGGCCCCCGAGCTGGAAATTTCTTTTTGATGAATCAAGGTAATCAATTCGGCAAAATTTTCCGCGCTAATTTTACACTGCCCTATTTTCATCCCCTCTTGAGACAGCATTTTCTGCAATTCTGTTATCAAGTAATTAGCTGTCAGCTTGACCAGCGGCTGGCGGTCATCAATGGATTTTATCTTCAGCCAAGTTTTCAATTCGGAAACAATCTGCTCAAAATAATCGGCCGTTTCTTTATCTCGCGCCAAAGTTTCGATATCGCTAAGCGGCAGACTGTATTCCTGAAAAAACCTTTCCTTTTTTGCCTCTGGCATTTCCGGCAATTCTCTAGTGATAATCTTTTTAAGCGCAGAAAGGTTAGTTAAAGGAGGCAGATCCGGTTCGGGAAAATACCGATAATCTTTGGCTTCTTCTTTGCTTCTTTGAGAAAAAGTCTTCTGCTTGCTTTCCTCCCATCCTCTTGTCTCTTGAACTATTTTCTCTCCTTGGTTGAGAGCTTTTTCCTGTCGCTTGATTTCATAATCAATAGCCCGGCTGACCGCGCGGAAGGAATTGAGATTTTTAATTTCTACCTTTGTACCAGTCTGGCTCTTCTCAGAGCAAAGAGAAATATTAACTTCGCACCGCATTTGCCCTTTTTCCATATTGGCGCCTGAAACATCTAGATACCTCAAAATAAGCTGGAGTTTTTCGCAAAATTCCTTTGCCTGACTGCCAGAAGAAATGTCCGGCTCCGTCACCAATTCCATTAAAGGAACGCCAGCCCGATTAAAGTCCACCAAAGAATAATCCAGCCCCTTAGGATGGACCAAACGTCCAGTGTCTTCTTCTAAATGAATTCTAGTAATTCTCGCTTTTCCTTCGGCAGTCTGTAAAAAGCCCCCCAATGAAAGGGGAAGATCATATTGAGAAATCTGATAGCCCTTGGGCAAATCAGGATAAAAATAGTTTTTGCGGTCAAACTTAGCCGAAGAAGGGATGTGGCAGTTTAGAGCCAAGGCTGTTTTAATAACCATTTCCACTGCCCTCTGATTAATAACAGGAAGACTTCCCGGATGGCCAAGACAGACTGGGCAAACATTAATGTTTGGCTCGGCTGCTTCAGGATCGTTCAAACAATCACAAAACATTTTACTCTCTGTTTTTAATTCAGCATGTATTTCCAGACCAATAACTGGTTGATATTTCATAAAATTAACAAAACTTACTTTCTTCTTCTAGAGGCAGAAAGAAGAACGTTTTTTATTAAAAAAAAGACGGTCAAGGGGCCGACTCCTCCCGGCACCGGCGCCAGCCACTCTGCTTTTTCGCCAATACTTCTTTTGTTAATATCTCCTTTTATTTTACCATTTTTTCGGCTAATTCCGCCATCTATTAAAATAACGCCTTCTTTGACCATCTCCCCCTTAACAATTTCCGGCTGGCCAAGGGCGGTAATGATAATATCAGCTTCTTTTATTTCCTTACGAAAATTATCCAAAGGACCGATAAGATATTGTATCTCTCCAACTTTTTCTTTTAAAAACCCTTTTAGCGAGCAACCGAAAAGCTCTGAATTAACTAAAGCCACTGCCTTTTTGTTTTTTAATTTTTCTCCTGTCTGAATCAGCGCTTCCAAGATAGCCCTTTTAAAAGGCGAAACAAAGCCGCTGCCCCCAACCAAACCATCAACGTCTTTTCGCGCGCTAATAGCTTGAATAATTCTATCAGAAGAAAGATGTTGAGGCAAAGGCAATTGAATCAAAAGACCGTCTATTTTTTTATTCTGATTAATCTTTCCTATTGCCTCAAGAACCTCCTTTTCTGAAATATTTTTCGAAAAAAGATATTTTTCAATCTTAATTCCTGCTTCCTCGGCCGCTTCCTCTTTTTTTTGAAGGTAAATCTGTGAAGCAGGATCTGAACCAACCAAGATTACTGCGAGACAAGGACTGGTTTTATCCTTCTGCGCCTTTTTTCTTGTTTCCTCCAATAACGCCTGAGATATCTTTTTTCCGTTAATAATTTTCATCGTTGATTAATGCCCGGCACTGGAAAGGCCAAGCATATTCTTTGCGCTTCTTTCTTAATCTTTTCCAGATGGCTCTTTCTTTTATTGTTTTTTAAGGCGCTAGCGATAAAATAACCGATTTTTTCCATTTCCTTTTCCTTCATCCCTCTGGTCGTAGCCGCTGGAACGCCTAAACGGATTCCGCTTGGACGCGATGGAGGATTATCATCGTCTGGAATAATCTGCTTATTAACAGCAAGAGCAACCTTGTCTAAAATATCTTGAGCGGTCCTGCCGTCTAAAGAAAAGCTTTTGACTGTATTAATTACCATCATATGATTATCTGTTCCGCCAGTAATCAACTCGGCTCCTTCCTTCTTTAAAACGCTAGCTAAAACTTGGGCATTTTTGAGCACTAGTCGCGCGTATTCTTTAAACTCCGGCTCCATGGCTTTTTTTAAAGCCACGGCCACCCCGGCAATAGTATGCATATGAGGACCGCCTTGAAGGCCCGGAAAAACCGATTTATCAATAAGTTCGGCGTATTTTTTCCGACATAAAATCAAACCTGCCCGCGGACCACGCAAGGTTTTATGGACTGTCGTAGTAACGACATCAAAGCCATCGTCAAAAGGATTTTTCATCGCTCGACCAGCGATTAGCCCGCCTGTATGAGCTATATCAGCCATTGCCACCGCGCCTACCTCGTCAGCTATCCTCCTAAAGGCGCTGTAATCGTAATCGCGCGGATAAGAAGTATAGCCACACAAAATAACTTTCGGCTTGTGTTTTTTAGCTAGCTTTCTCACTTCGCCAAAATTAATTACGCCGCCGTTATCCAAATCTGTTTTGTAGCGAACAAAATTAAAAATCCGACCCATATGAGAGATCGGCGCCCCATGCGTTAAATGTCCTCCATGGGATAAGTCCATCCCTAAAATTGTTTCCCCTGGCCTTAAAAAAGCCAAATAAACCGCCTGGTTCATGGGCGAACCAGACAAGGGTTGGACATTGGCATGTTCGGCTTTAAAGACTTTCTTCGCTCGTCTGATAGCAGCCTTTTCTATCTGATCGATAAATTCCTGTCCTCCGTAATATCTTTTTGACGGATAGCCTTCGGCATATCTATTGATCAGCGCCGAACTTATTGCCGCCAAAACCTCTGGATACGTATAGTTTTCTGAAGGAATTAGCTCAATTCCCTTGGCCTGTCGTTTTTCCTCGCCTAAAATAGCCCGATAAATTTCGGCGTCATTCTTTTTTAAAAGTTGTCTGTTTTTATTTAAGTCCATACTTCTTCCTCTCTGCCATTATATATGTATTTTTTCAAAAAAGAAAAGCCTCTGCCAATAATTGCTGGCAGAGGCAGTCAAGCTCGGCAAAAAATGCCAAAGCCGCTAAAAATTTAAAAAACCTCTAATTCTTTCGGAAACCTCCTCTTGAGTCTGCTGGCCATCAATCAAACGGGCAATCCCGCGAAACTTCTCATGAGCCGCTATCCATTGATAGTTGGCGCGCGTTTTCCAAAGTTTTTCCGCTTTCTCGAAATACCTAAACCCTTCTCCTCGCTTGCTTATCCTTTCAAGGCAAACTTCAACCGGAACGTCTAAAATAAAAACAATGTCTGGAACAATAAAATCTTCGTTTAAGCCAATCAACCAATCCATGTCTAGATCTATCCCGCCAAAAGCGATTGTCGAAAAAAAATAACGGTCAGAAACAACTGTTTCGCCCTGCTCTAAAGCAGGAATAATTCTTGCTTCCAAATGCTTTTTTCTGTCTTCGACGTACAATTCCTGTAAAAAATCCGATCTCATGGTAATTTTCTTCCTTAAAACCTTGTCAATTATCGCTCCTGCCTCGCTATTCATCGTCGGTTCTTTGGTCAACAACGCTCCATGTCCTTTTTGACGCAAGTACTCGACCGCTAGATTGGCCTGGGTGCTCTGGCCGGAACCGTCTAGCCCTTCAAAAACAATAAACTTTCCCGCATAATTTTTTACATTCATAGGT
This sequence comes from uncultured Candidatus Saccharibacteria bacterium, assembly GCA_964556655.1. Taxonomy (GTDB): domain Bacteria; phylum Patescibacteriota; class Minisyncoccia; order Portnoybacterales; family UBA2143; genus CAZKWY01. The sequence continues at coordinate 31,512 of CAZKWY010000005.1, read as the reverse complement.
CCCCCTTTTTAAAACGCCCCAGCTAAAAATTACGCTGGGGCAGTCAAAACTACACCAAAGAATCCTTTCCTTTATAAACAGCGCTTTCTCCGTCCGAAGAAATTTCAAAATCGTTGAAGCATTGGCGGGTCCGCTGCTGCATCTCCTGGAGCAAGCGAACGGCGGAATAACGAATTTCCGGATGGGCCCTGGGTCCGGCTCGCAGAAAAAACCAATGACGCCATTCATTAAAGTTGTAGGTCTGAACAATTTGCGCCTTGAGGCCAATGGGAAGCCACTGGCGAGCTTCTTCCGGCTTCAGGCCGTCCTTGCGCAAGGCCCGATACCATCCTTCTATCAAATTAGCAAACCGCTGTGGAGTAAAAGAATAATCTATCCCGTCCACTGAAAATTCGATAGATTGGCCGAAATCAAACCCGTCTCTATAAGGAAGAACGAATTTTATTTGAAAAACATCTAAATCCAGCACGCCCCTATCATAGTCAACCCATCGCGTACTTTCCTGCGCGTAAGAAGTTATTTTCTCGTCTCCGTTCCGACTGCGTACTGTTTCATGAGTCATCCCCCTAGAATGATTATTAAACTCAACCGTCATTGCCCGATGGACAAGCTTCTCTTTCTCATCGATCAGCCTAGGGCTAAGATTTAAAGTAAAATTCCTCTCTGGATAAATACCCGGCGCCGGCGCGCGGAAAAGAGCAGAGTTCTCTTTGTTTAGAAGAAATAACAGGGCAGAAGTATACTCGTCCGCTCTCTTGGCATAAGCCTCATTAAATATCCGCGCGTTCCCGGAGATTAAAAGCGCTGAAGGCCTTTCCGTGATACAGAAAAGATTATTGGCCTTAAAAAGACGCCATCCAGCTAATGCTTTCGCCTTTTCCGTTGAACTAAAGAGTGGCGACTCATCAAAAGACATTTCCACGGTTCTCCAGCTATGCTCTAACATGGCATAGTGGCCTACTTTTAAAAGCATATCAACAAACTCTGGCGCGCTTTTTTTGCTAGTTTCTCTTGTCTGATAACAAGTCGTTCCAGCAATTTTGATTAATTCGTTTGCCTCCTCTGCCGACAAAAGTCCTACATTATCAGACAAAATCCTAAACAACCCTTTTTTGAACATCATTTCAGCCATCGCTCTCTCCTTCCTTAAGCTCTTCTTTACTCCAATTAACCCATCCATAGACTGCCAAAAACCAAAAAACAATAAACTGGACAAAAACTCCCCATTGATTTTTAGCTACGCCAAAAATTATCCATAGAATATTGCCAATAATCCAAGCCATAAATCCCCAGCGATTTTTTCTAGCAACCAACCAAGCTCCCAGAATGCCTAAAACAGAAGCTGGATACTGAAGCCAATCCATCCTTTCTCCTTTCTTTTTTAAGGAACTAAAAAAGAGGGGCTCTTTCCCTCCGTCTCTCTTTCCTATTTTATCCCCTCGCCTAAAAAAAAGCAATCCTGCTTCTAGCGAAAATTATAAAAGCTACTTTACTTCAATGCCCATTGAACGCGCTGTTCCTTCTACTATTTTCCGCGCCTCTTCTGCGTTGTAGGCATTTAAATCAACCATTTTCTTTTCAGCAATTTGTTTGATCTGCTCTTTAGACACGCTTCCCGCCTTGCTTTTATGCGGCTCGCCAGATCCCTTGCTAACGCCAGCCGCTTTTTTCAATAAATCAGAAGCAGGCGGCGTTTTTAATTTAAAATCAAAACTGCGGTCTTCGTAAACAGTAATCTCTACTGGCACGATATCGTCAGACATTTCTTTGGTCGCTTCGTTAAATTTAGCGCAAAAATCCTGGATACTTAAGCCATGCTGCCCCAAAGCGGGACCAATGGGCGGAGCGGGATTAGCCTGACCAGCAGGAATTTGAAGTTTAATAATTGTTTTAATTTCTTTAGCCATAGTTATAAATTAAGCTAAGATGCTTACATTTTTTTGACCTGTAAAAAGTCTAGCTCTACCGGCGTTTCACGGCCAAACATAGAGACTAATACCTTAACTTTGCCGCGTTTTTCATCTATTTCGGCGATCTTACCGTCTGAATCCTTAAACGGCCCGTCCACTATTTTGACCATATCTCCGACAGCAAAATCAATCTTGTACTCTGGTTCTTCCACGCCCATCCTTTTCTGCAAAGATTTAATTTCCTCGGGAGAAATAGGAGTTGGCACAGTGCCTGCGCCAATAAAACCAGTCACTCGCGGCGTATTTCTTACCACATACCAAGAATCGTCAGTTACTACCATTTCCACTAAGACATAACCCGGATAGACTTTTTCCTCTACGACATGGCGCTTGCCGCCTCTGATTTTAATTTTCTTTTCTGTCGGCACTAATACATTAAAAATCTTATCCTCCATTCCCAGGGATTCAATACGCTGTTTTAAATTTCTAGCTACGGCCTCTTCGTAGCCGGAATAGGTATGAAGAACATACCAATTTTTTCCTTGTTGAACTTGCTTAGGCATAATTTATTAGATAACGAATTTATCTAAAAGAAAGGAAAAAAGAAAATCTAAGCCGCCTAAAAAGAAAGCTACGCCTAAAGTAACTCCAATAACCATTAAAGTGTCTTTAAAAGCTTCTCGGCGAGTAGGCCAAGTAACCTTTTTCAGCTCTAAATAGACTTCTTTGATAAATTCTACGCCTCTTTTTGGCAAATGGCTTATTTTCATTTTTTATCAATTAAGTATTAGGAATTTAAAAACCCCGTCTGGGGCATTTGCTGTTCTCATTTTATGCCCCAGAAATAACTTTGTCAACTAAACATCCAGGTTTTTAACCTGCTTGGCATAAGTTTGGATAAACTTCTTGCGCGGCGCCACTTCATCGCCCATCAAAATATCAAACATCTTATCCGCTTCTTTAGCGTCTTCAATGGAAACTTGTTTCATAACCCGATTTTCCGGGTCCATTGTCGTTTCCCAAAGCTCGCCCGGATTCATTTCCCCCAGACCTTTATAGCGCTGAATACTTACCCCCTCGCTGCCCAAGCTTTCTAAAATTTCTTCCTTATCTGCCTCTAAATAGCCATATTCTTTTTTCTTTCCTTTTTGAATGCGATAAAGAGGAGGCTGAGCGATATAGAGATAGCCGCTTTCAATAATCGGCCTAAAATAGCGGAAGAAAAGAGTTAATAGAAGAGTAGCGATATGCCGGCCGTCGCTATCCGCGTCAGCCATAATAATGATTCGATGATAGCGCAATTTCTTAATATCAAATTCCTCGGCAATGGCAGCGCCCAAAGCAATAACTAACGCCTTAATTTCTTTGGAAGTCAGCGCTCGATTAAGACGCGCTTTTTCTACGTTGAGAATTTTTCCCCGCAAAGGCAAAATTGCCTGAAATCTTCTATCGCGCGCCTGTTTGCTGGAGCCTCCCGCTGAATCGCCCTCTACAATATAAAGCTCCGATTCTTCTGGTTTGCGGCTAGCGCAATCAGCCAGCTTTCCCGGCAGAGCGAGACCGCTTAAAGCGCCTTTGCGGATAACTGTTTCTCTAGCCGCCCGGGCAGCCTGGCGCGCTTTAGCCGCCAAAATAGCTTTCTCCATAATAGCGCGCGCGTCTTGCGGGTTTTTTTCTAAAAACTCTTCTAAGCCGGCGGAAACTACCGTATCAACAATAGTTCTCGCCTCCGGGTTGCCCAATCTTGCCTTAGTCTGCCCTTCAAATTGAGGCTCGCTTAATTTAACGCTGACTACAGCGATCAGACCCTCGCGCACATCGTCTCCGCTCAAATTATTATCGCTTTCTTTCAAAAATCCGTTTTTGCGCGCGTAATCATTAAGGGTTCTGGTTAAAGCGGCGCGAAAGCCAGTCAAATGGCTTCCCCCCTCGCCCGTATAGATATTATTGGCAAAGCCTTCTTCGTAGCCTTGCAAATCATCGGTGTATTGAAAAGCCGCCTCGACTAAAATGTCCTGTTGCTCTTTTTGAGTAAAGAAAATATGGGGATGTTTTGTTTCTTCGTCGCGATTAAGGTACTTAACATAAGAGACCAGCCCTCCGTCAAAATAGAAATTGTATTTTCGATGGACTTTTTTGCGTTCATCGCTCAAAGTTATCTTAATCCCTTGGACTAAATAAGCTTGCTGGCGCAAATGCTTAATGATCCTTGCCCATTTAAAAGCAATCTCCTTAAATATCTCTGGATCTGGCTCAAAAAGAACTGTCGTGCCAGTATCTCGGCAAGAGCCAGATTTTTTCACTTTGCTTTTTGCTTTGCCCTGAGCATATTCCTGCGCATAAAGCCCGCCGTTGCGGCAGATTTCCGCTTTCATCCATTTGGACAAAGCATTGACTACTGAAACGCCTACGCCATGCAAACCGCCCGCGATTTTGTAAGACTGACCGCCAAATTTGCCTCCAGCATGAAGGGTGCACATCACTGTCTCAAGAGTGGAAGTCTTTGTCTGGGGATGTTTTTCTACGGGGATTCCACGTCCATTATCAGAAACTTTTACTCGGTTGCCGGGCAGCAAAGCAATTTCTATTTTATCGCAATAGCCGTCAATGGCTTCGTCCAGAGAGTTGTCCACCACTTCCCAAATTAAATGATGAAGACCATCGCTTCCTGTCGAACCAATGTACATTCCCGGCCGGCGGCGCACCGGCTCCAACCCCTCCAAAACATAGATATCTTTAGCGCCGTAATTTGATTTTTGATTATTTCTACCAGCCACAATTTAATAGCAGGCAACAAGCGACACTCCGCCTATTGCCGCCTTCTTACTTCCCAGCCTCCTTCTTGTTCTAATGTTTTAATAATTTTTTCCTGCAAATGGCCAATCTCCTGATCAGTTAAAGTATGGTCATCTGCCTGAAAAACAAGACGAAAGGCCAAGCTCTTCTTGCCCTGCTCTATCTTCTCTCCCTCATAAATATCAAAGAGATCCACATCAACAACCATCTTTCCGCCAGCGGCATTAATCAAATTTAAAATCTCTGCTACTTTTGTTGTTCTCTCTGCGATTAAAGCTAAATCCCTGACCACTGCCGGATATTTTGACGGAGGGCTGTAAACTCTTTCTTCAGTAGCCAGCTCAACCAATCTTTCAAAGTCCAGCTCAAAGACTTCGTCTCCCAGCCAGCCAATCATTTCATTGCCGACCTTAACCTCGGCTCTTTTCGCCTGATTGCCGTTTTTTTCAAATTCATCATCATACCAAACATCGCTAATTCTTAACTTATTGAGAAGCGTTTCAACAAGCCCCTTTAGCCGGTAGAAATCAGCAGGAAAAATAGCCGCTGCTATCTTTTTCTTTTCCATAACCTTGCTGTCTTTTTTGTAAAAAACTTTTCCTATTTCAAAAAGCCTTACTAAGTCAAAGTATTTGCTGTTTTCTTTCGTCTTCTCGGCTAGCTTGCCAGCCAAATTAGACCTTAAATATTTTTGTTCTTGGCTAAGAGGATTCAAAACTTCCACCTCTCCTCCTTCGCCAACAAAAGAATAGTTATAAACTTCGCTAAACCCTAAATTACTCAAAATATCCTTAACCTTGTTTTGGCAGGCCAACTCTTCGTCAAGGGGAGGCGGGATCAAGGCAGCCACGGGCATTTGGCTGGGAATTTTTTCCAAGCCATAAACGCGGCCGACTTCCTCAATCAAATCTTCGGGCAGGCTGATATCTTTTCGACGTAAGGGGACAACTGTCTTTAAGCAGCCCTTGGCTGCCCTTGTTTCAAATCCAAGCCGCTCTAAAATATCTTTGGCCTGAGTGATGGCCACCTCAACTCCAAGTAAGCTTTCCATTTTTTCCATTTCAAGAGAAACGGCTTTAGGTTTGCTCTTTTTAGGATAAAGATCTACCCTTCCTTTAGCTGGCCGGCCATGAGCAATTTCCTGGATAAGATAAACAGCTCGATCAATATATTCGGTTAAACTAGGATCCAATTCATGTTCAAAACGCCAAGAGGCATCTGTCTTTAGCTTTAGCTTCTGCGAAGCGCGCCTAATAGCATGCAGATCAAAATTAGCCGCTTCTAGGATAATCTTAGTGGTATGGCTATCTACTTCTGGATTTTTGCCCCCTTTAATGCCGGCGATAGCGACAGGATTTTTGCTATCAGCAATAACCAACACATCTTTATTTAGCTCGTATTCTTCATCATCTAAAGAAACAATTTTTTCCCCTTTTTTGGCCCGACGGACAATAATTTTCCCGCCTTCCAGCTTGTCTAGATCAAAAGCATGCATGGGCTGGCCGGTCTCCAGCATAACATAGTTTACAATATCCACAACATTGCTAATCGGCCTTAGACCGCAAGCTTTTAGTCTTTCCTGCATCCACGCCGGCGAAGGGCCAACTTTTACGTCAACTATTGCCCGAGCGGTATAGCGCGGACAAAGGCAACTATCTTTTACTTCCACCTTTACCAGCCCGCCAGTCAATTCTGATCCAGGCTTGATTTCCCGGTCATAATCTTTTAAGCCAAAAGGTTTCCTTAAAAGAGCAGCCGCTTCGCGGGCAATCTCTTGATGGCATAAGCAATCATGCGCCCGATTAGGCAAAACATCAACGCCTAAAAGAGTGTCCTTGCCCGATTTTCCAAAAACCTCTGTCTCAAAAGAATGTTTTGTCAGCAAGTCAGCCAGCTTTTCCGGATCGGGCAGATTCCCTCCTATTAGTTCTTTAAGCCAAAAATACGAAATTTTCATTAAAATTGCTTTAAAAATCTTACGTCTCCGGCGTGAAAATGCCTAATGTCATCTATCTGATATTTCATCATCGCTAAGCGGTCTAGGCCTACGCCAAAAGCAAATCCCTGCCATTTTCCATAGGGATAGCCCGCTTCTTTAAAAACGTTTGGATGAACCATCCCCGCGCCCATTAATTCCAACCATCCGCCATGGCTTCTTTTGATATCAATCTCAAAACTAGGCTCTGTAAAGGGGAAATAGCTAGGCCTCAAACGCATCTTCGCTTCTGGACCGAAAAATTTTTTTAAAAATCCCCCTACTACGCCCTTAAAATGAGCTATGGAAATATCTTCACCGACCATTAGTCCCTCAACTTGGTAAAACTGCGCGTCATGAGTAGCGTCAGTCGCTTCATGGCGGTAACACCGTCCAGGAACAATAATCCTTAAAGGAGGGGTATTCTTTTCCATATAGCGCGCCTGCATAGGCGAAGTATGCGTTCGTAAAAGCGTCTTTGTGTCTTTAAGCCAAAAAGTATCCCAAAAATCACGAGCTGGATGATCCTTAGGGATGTTTAAAGCGTCAAAATTATAGTATTCGGTTTCTGCTTCTGGACCGTCTAAGACAGCAAAGCCCATAGACTGAAAAATTTCCTCTATTTGGCGCTGAACAAGCGTAATGGGATGGAGATGGCCCTGGTCTGAAACGTTTCCCGGCGCGGTAATATCAATCCAAGGTTTTCCCCTAGAGACAGAAACGCCTTTTTCAGAAAGTCGCCTCTGCTTCTCTTCTATTATCTGCGCTAACTCCTTCTTAGCTTGGTTGGCTGCCCGGCCCTCTTTTTTTCTTTCTTCTCCAGACATATTCCCAAGAGAACGTAAAACCATTGTCAATTCTCCTTTACGGCCTAAATATTTGCGGTAAATACTTTCCAGCTGACCTGGATCTTTAACCCTCCTTATCTCTTCAATGGCTTTTCGTTTAATTTGTTCTGTCATAGTTAAAATTATTTTCTCATCAGCCACCATTCTGCCAAGGCGACTAGTCCGACGATTAAAATTAGATGCCACCAAAAAAGAATTCTTTGTCCTTGTAAGATTAAAACAGCCAGCAAAACTAAAGCCAATAGCATTCCCTGGCGAAAAGATATCTCAAATTGCCTCATCGCCATGCCGCGCCGCAAAGGAGCGTGAAAAAGCTTAGTATAGGAAATCCACCTAATAAACATTCCGATAAGCGTCAAAATACCTGTCGAGGAAATAAACAAAGAGGCGTAAAAAAGGACAAAAATAATTTCCTCTGAAGCGAATGGGCTGAAATAAATTAAAATAGCCACCAAACAGGCACTAGCTAAAAGAGTTGCCACAACTAAACAAGTTAATAAAACAGATAACTTCATATCTCCTCTTCGTTATCATTTTACTATACTCCCCCTTCCAAAGCAAGCCTGTTTAAAGTCTTGCCAGGCAAAAAGATATCCTTTATAATGCCTGTGCGGGGTGGAGAAGCAGTATCTCATGAGGCCCATAACCTCAAGACCCGGGTGCAATTCCCGGCCCCGCAACAAGAAGCTTCTCTCTTATTTGGGGCATTAAGGCGGCGTAGCTCAGTTGGTTAGAGCGAGGGACTCATAAGCCCTAGGTCACAGGTTCGAATCCTGTCGCCGCTACCGGATTGTGAAATTTTCGCCCTGTTCTAGCAGGGCCGTCTTTTCTCCAATCGCCATAGATTTATGGGGACGTAGCATAGCCCGGTCCAATGCGCTAGCTTGTCACGCTAGAGATCGTGGGTTCAAATCCCATCGTCCCCGCCAGGTTTCCATGTTAGAACCGGAGTATTTTTTAAATCAAAACTTATAATGAAGAACTTTCAAAAGAATAAAATTATTGGAAATATCTTTGCGAATTGGCTATCCAAAGAAAGATTAAAGAAAAAATACAAAGTTCTTGAACCACAGAAAAAATACATCCCTGATGTGGATTTAATCTTAAAACCAGATAGACAAGATAGACGAGAAGATTTATTTTTACAATTAAAACAAGTTATAGAATGGGGAAATAGAATGGGGGGGACCCCAAAAACACCGCAAGGAGTAAAAACCTTGATTTTCAAAGGGAGTCTATTTGAAGAAAGAATCAAAAAAGTTGAAATTTGTTATTATAAACGCGCGCGGCAATGATATCAGTCATCTCATTTTAATGCTACATAGCGATAGCGGCCGAAATGATTATTTTATACCAAGCGATATATCGTTAATAGATATGGCTAAATTTGAAAAAAGCGGCTTTAAGGGAATTTACATTGTATCTCCAAAACATATCCTATATAAAAATAAAAAGAAAACTATCCAAAAAGAATTTGTTTTTGAAATTAAATCTACCTTTTAGCCTTTTAGTTAGTATCAAACTCAGACAAAAAACCAACCATTCTTGGTTGGTTTTTTGGTTTTTAAAATGATATAATGCAACCATGACCAAAGCTCAATTAGGACAATTTTTTACTACAAATTCCGACTACATTCTCCGGGGATTAGAAGAATTTGTTAAAAACAAAGAAATAACTGATCCTTTTGCTGGCAATCAGGATTTATTTAATTGGGCTAAAAAAAACAAATGTAAGAAAATTACTGGCTTTGACTACGATAAAAAATACACTGACGATAAAAATGTTTTTCTGAACGATTCAATAAACAATCCTAAAAAATATAAATTTATTTTAACTAATCCGCCTTATCTACATAAAAATAAAGCTGATAAAAGAACAAAAGATGATTTCTTTTCTGGTCTTCACCCCCCCCTTGAAGACCTATACCAAGTTTCCATTTATTCAATTCTTAACTCCGAAGAAGGAATTTTAATTGTTCCGTTAAATTTCCTTTGCGCGGAAAATTCAAAAAAAATCAGAAATTTGTTCTTTGAAAAATTTAAAATTGTTAAATTAAATGTTTTTTCTCAACAAGTTTTTGAAGACACAACCTATAATGTAATTTCTTTTTACTATAAAAAGAAAAATAATTTTGAAGATAAAAATAAAATATCAGCTGCTATATTTCCTGAAAATGAAAAAATTAATTTTATTATAGAAAGAAAATTTGGTTGGCAGTTAGGCGGCAATTTTATCAATCAAGTTAAAAATGCTAAAAACTATTTGGAAGTTTTCCGCTTAACAGAAGGTTATTTAAAATCTGGAAGCTATGCAGTCAAAATGGCGCTCCAAAACGTAAAAGAGATAGAGAATTATAATATCCATGAAAATGTAAAAAATCTTTTGGAAAGAAATATTTTATTACTAAGAGCTATTGACAGTAAAAACGGAAAGAAGATACAGCTTGAAGATATAAGAGAATATGACATTCTAGGGCTTGTCGGCAAAAATACCTCTCGAAATATGGCTCATATAATTTTTGGCCAAGAAATACCCGTGAGAGAACAAGAAAAATTAATACAAGAATTTAATCAAGAATTAAATAAAAACAGAAAAAAATATTTTTCTTTCTTTTTGACTAATTTCCGCGATAACGGTCGCAAAAGAATTTCTTTTGATTTTACCTATAAATTCTTAAACTATCTTTATGAACAAAAACATTCAAAACAATCAACACTACTTTAAAATATCACAAGAGAATATAGAACCTTCTTTAGATAGTTTTTATGTTTTTGATAAAAAGAGCCCGAATCTCAAAAAACATATCAAAAATACAAAAGAAATTAAGGAAATTTTAACTACCATAAAAACGCTTCAAAAGAAAAAAGAAGGTCTTGAAACAATCAATAAATATTTTGAGGAATTACAGAAATCCTTATCGGAATTTTCTAATTGTTCTGAATTTATATGTTTTGTTAACGCTTGCGATAATACGTTAGATGCGGTTAAAAAAGATTTGGACCTAATAAAGAAAATAACTCAAAAATACTTTTCTAAAAGATTATTAAGCGATCTTGTCCCGGAAGAATGGATTCAAGCAATACTGGATTCTAACTCATCCCGGAAAAAGGGAAAATGCGGCGAATTAAAACTTATATCCATATTAAATAAATTAGAATTTAAAGAAGTTAAAAATTGGGAAGATTTTAATAAATCTAATAAATGCGCCGCTCAATTTTCTAAAATCTTCAGCGTTAAAAAGATTCAAGAAAATTTCAATGTCAAAATTAAAGCCAAAAAACAAGGAAAGAAATTAGATTTAATTGTTAAGTATAAAAATAAGATATTTTTAATTGAAGCAAAACACCTTAACACATCCGGCGGAGGCCAGGATAAACAAATTTCAGAATTAATTGAGATAATAAACCTCAAAGAAAAAACTTCAAACATTTCATACATTTCCTTTTTAGACGGCAGTTATTCAAATATTCTTTTATTTAATGGCAAGGCTGGTGATAAGTTAAAAACACAAAGAAAAGAAATTAAGAAATATTTAAAAAAGAATCCAAATAATTACTGGTTAAATACCGCTGGATTCAAAAATCTATTTTCTGATTTAGTGGAATCCTAAAAAATATGAAAACCGAAGAATCGTTATACGTTAAAATTCTTATTTGGGCTTATGAAAAACAGAATGTTGGTTTTACTATGAAGGAATTAGAAGAAAAATTTAATCTATCTCCCGAACAAGAACAATGGGTGCTGAAAGTTTTTCGTTCAAACCTTCCATCAAGTGAAAATTTATTTGATCATCTAAGTTATAACGACGTAAAAAATGAACATTTATTTGTAATAACTGCTAAAGGCACGTCCGCAGCAATAGAATATCTCAATCTTAGAGAGGCTAAAAAAAGCGCGAAACGAGCAGAAAAAGTTGCGCTCGTTGCCATTATTGTTGGTATTTTAGTTGGGATTACACAAATTATTATAACAATTCGCTACAGATAATTTTTAATAAACCTTAACCGCAAACTTCGGCGCATCAAACCACTCAGGATTTTTTCTGTATAATTTGCGTAAATTGCGGATTTTTGGTTCAATTGAGGTAACGAAAGGGTTAAACTTCCGGACATCCACACTGCGTTCGTCCGCCACAACATTGGCGAAAACCTCAAAGATATGCTTTCAGTAATTTCAATAATCTTTTTCTCTCTAGCCAGCTGGCTAATAATCTTAGCTGGTCTCGCTTCTTTTAAATCATCGCCAAGATTAGCTTTTATCGCCATCCACTATTTTCTAAACATTATTATTTTCGGTCTTGCTTTTTTGCTCCATTATAAATATTTTTCTAAATTTACGCCTTTCGCCACTATGGCTATCGCTATGATTACTCTTTTTGCCGCCGAATTTATTTTCTGGCGTTTTTTTTATTCTGGCGAACTTTGGTTCCTCAATTTTCCAGACTGGCTTGTCCCCGCTTTCATTGCCGCCAGCGCCATCTATCTTACGGGAGTTGCTTTAAAATAAGTCTAAGGATATAAGCTTATAAAAATAATTTCCGATTTAAAAACCCTTCTTTGGAAGGGTTTTTCCTTTTTTGTTTCAAGAACAATCAACACGGCCCCCCTTATCTGCCAAAAGAATATTGCGAATAGCGCGCAAGAACAATTCCAACATTAACTCCCTGCCATTCTGCTCAAACAAATTAACCAAAATAGTGCCTTCCATTCCTAGGCTGCCTACCTTTATTACTTCGCAATCAGATCTTTTAGCGCTCTTCAAATGGTCATCCATAGTTCCGCTTTTCGCGCCGGGGACAGAAACAAAAGTATCTCCGCTCTGGCATCTAAAGAGAAGATACGGCCTTAATCCATCTGTCTGCGTTTCAAGACATGCTTGTTTGACTTTATCAAAATCCATTAGACACCTCCTCATATCACCCTCTGTCCGATTCTTACAGCAAAAAACTGGTTTAATAAATCAAGCAAATCTTCGCCAGCCCACAGAATTAAAGAGCAATAGACCAACAATTCCTTGCCCCCGCTGGCTTGCGCCCATCCAATAACCGTCCTGACTCTATCTTCGTCCGATACTTTCAAAAAAGCCAAAAGCATAATTATCATGGCAAAAGAAAAAATTTCGGCTAGAGGCGAAGCGCGCCCCAAAGTGATAATATCAATCTTAATTAAACTAGACAATATTATCCAAGCCAGGATCCAAAAAGCTAGAAAATAGCTAACAGCATCTGGAAAATAGACCACTGGAGGACCCAGCACGCCTATACTGACAACAGCGACCACAAAACAGATAAAGCTTATTAATGCCTTAAACTTTCTCATTATTTTTCCTCCTTTTGTTCTTTTGTTAAAAAACTAAATTGCCTGCAAATCCTCCAAGGTTCTTTCATAGGCCTTAAGGATATCTTTTGCCTGCGTGTAAGTCAAGCGGAATCCCGGATCATGGACAATTCGGTTCCTTATTTTATGAGCCTCCCACAGACCTCCGACATTAACGATCTGCGTCGGCGTAACCTGCTTAAGGCGATCGGCCATACTTTCTCCTTTATAGCCGATTTTTTTTAAAAGATCGTCAACCATTTTGTCTGCCTCAATAATAGCTGACTCCCATGCTGTTTCATTTTCCTGCTCCATTTTTTTCAAGATGCTCTCCCAGTTTTTAACTATCACTTTCTTGGGCCGTTCAGGCTCGTCCAAGCTGTCTTCTATCATTTCCAAAGATTTGCTGATATTTTTCCTGATGGCCAAAAACAAAAAAACAACAGCGAAAGCTAGAGCAATGGAAATAAAAACAGAAGCTATTTTTAAAGCTAAAATAGTATGATGCCACTGGGAAGAGCCCGCCAAAAAAACGATTAATTGACGCCCATCCTCTAATAATTTGCCTGTTAAATCTCCTGAAAGATATTCTGCCATAAGATATTTATGCCGCCTGTTGATAAAGGCCGGCAACTTGAAGAATTTTTTCGTCTGACATCTGCGGTCCGATAATTTGAAGCCCTATTGGCAAAACGCCCTGGTTGCGGCAAGGGATAGAGACCGAAGCCATGCCTGCTAGGTTGATAGCCACTGTATAAACATCAGAGAGATACATCGCCACCGGATCGTCAGCTTTTTCCCCTATTCCAAAAGCAGGCGTTGGCGTTGTCGGGCCCATAATAACATCCACCTTTTCAAAGGCCTTTTCAAAATCTTTTTTAATCAAAGTTCTGACTTTTTGCGCTTTGAGATAATAAGCGTCGTAATAGCCAGCAGATAAAACATACGTTCCTATCATAATTCTTCGCCTTACTTCATCGCCAAACCCTTCCTGCCTGGTTTTTAGATAACCGCCTAAAAGATCTTCGCCTGTTTCAGCCAGACCGTATTTAACTCCATCATAACGCGCTAGATTGGCTGAAGCTTCAGCAGGCATAATGATATAGTAGCAAGACAAAGCATAACCGCTGTAAGGCAGGCTGATGTCTATAATCCGCGCCCCTTTTGCTTGGTAATAAGCGATCGCTTTTCTAACTTCCTCCGCCACTTGGCTGTCCATTCCTTCCATAAAATATTCTTTAGGCACGCCGATTTTCAATCCTTCCGCGCTCGCCTGTTTTGTCGGCTGAGCTTCTTTTTTTAGGCTGGTGGCATCCATTTCATCAACTCCTTTAATGGCATCGAAAACAATCCGCGCGTCTTCGACGCTCTTGGCAAGAGGCCCTATCTGATCTAGAGAAGAGGCGAAAGCAATCAGGCCATAGCGCGAAACACGGCCATAGGTCGGCTTTAACCCCACCACTCCGCAAAAAGAACAGGGCTGGCGGATAGACCCTCCTGTGTCGCTTCCGAGAGCATAAATAGCTTGATGGTCCGCTACGGCCGCCGCCGAACCGCCGGAACTGCCGCCGGGAACCAAACTGGGATTTAAAGGATGCCTGACCGAACCAAAAGCGGAATTTTCCGTAGAAGAACCCATCGCGAATTCATCCAGATTAGTCTTGCCGACAAAAACCGCCCCTTCTTTAATCAGCTTTTTTATTGCCGTCGCGTGATAGGGCGCTATATAGTTTTCAAGAATACGCGACGCAGCCGTACATTTTATCCCTGCCAGCAAAAGATTATCCTTAATCGCCGCCGGTACGCCCGCCAAAAGGCTAATTTTTTCCCCTTGGCTAATGCGACGGTCAACTTTTTTCGCTTGGCTCAAAGCCAGCTCGTCAATAATCTCTAAATAGGCATTAGTCTCCGCTTTTCTCTTTCTAATGCGCGCTAAAACCGCCTCGGTCAGCTCTACCGAAGAAAATTCTTTCTTCACCAAGCCCTGATGGGCCCGGACAATAGTCAATTCGTTTAAATTCATTTAAAGGATAGCTTTAACTTTAACATAGCCCTTTTCTTTTTGAGGCGCCAAACTCATCAGCTTTTCCGTTTCTTGCGAGCTTTTTTTAGCCCCGCGGTCTTTGCGGGCGACATTTTCCAAGCCGGTTACTTGAGCGGTCGGCTCTGCCTTATCTGCCTTAACTTCTTCCAGCTTATTAACAAAATTCAAAATCTCCGAAAGCTCTTTAGCAAGTTTTTTTTCTTCTTTTTTGTCCAGCCCGAGACGAGCTAATTGAGCAATGCTTTTAACATCAATCATATAGGCCTTATTTAATCATTTTTAAAAATTCTTTTTCTTTTATTATTTTAACGCCCATTTTTTTCGCTTTCTCATATTTAGAGCCGGGGCCTTTGCCAGCGACGATAAAGTCCGCTTGAGAAGAGACTGAACTAGAAACATCTCCGCCCAACTGCCTAATTTTAGATTTGGCTGCGTCGCGCGTATAGCTGTCCAGCTCGCCAGTAAGGACAAATCTTTTGCCGGCCAGCTTTTTAGCCGATGTTTTAACTGGCTTAATTTTAACTCCCTTCTCCAAAAGACGGTCAACAAGCTTTTGATTGGCCTTTCTGCCAAACCATGCGGCAATGCTTTCAGCCACCACTTCGCCAATATCCTCTATTCTTTGGAGCTCTTCTGGACTGGCTTGGCGAATTTTATCCAGCTGGCCGAAATACTGGGCCAAGCTAAAAGCCGTTTCTTCTCCGACATGGCGGATGCCTAAAGAATAAATAAAGCGGCCCAAGGAAATATCTTTGCTTTTTTCAACCGCCTCCACTAGGTTTTCGGCTGACTTGTCTGCAAATCTATCCAAGGGAAGGAGGTCTCCTTTTTTTAGAGAAAAAATATCTGCGGGGCTGCTGACTAAACCTTCGTCCATTAGTTGATCAATAATCTTAACACCCATTCCTTCAATATTAAAGGCCTTTCTAGAGACAAAATGAACCAAGCGCTGTTTTTGGATAGAACCGCAATCGCTATTGGCGCAGCGATGAACCGCTTCGCCTTCGGGCCTGGCCACCGGGCCACCGCAAATGGGACATTTTTTGGGCATAGAAAACTTTTTTTCTTCGCCCGAACGCATTTCTTTAATCACTCTAGCCACTTGCGGGATAACATCGCCTGCTCTTCGCACTACCACCGTATCGCCGATCCTCGCGCCTAAACGCTTAATCTCGTCCATATTATGCAAAGTGGCGCGGGTGATAGTAGCCCCGCCAATTTTAACCGGCTTGAGTTTGGCCACCGGCGTCAAAGCGCCGGTTCTCCCAATTTGTACGACAATCTCTTTTATCAAAGTCGTCCCTTCCTCAGCGGGAAATTTAAAAGCGATTGCCCCGCGAGGAGCTTTGCCAGCTACTCCTAATCTTTGAAAAGTGCTATTATCGTTGACGTTGATAACCACTCCGTCAATTTGATAAGCGAGCTTATCTCTTTTTTGATCTATTTTCCGCCAAAAATCAATTGCCTCTGACAGATCGGAACAATATTTTCCCTCATCCACCTTAAAGCCTAGGGCGCGCGCTATTTGATGCTCTTTCTGGTGAGTTTTTTGCCCTATCTCGCCGACTATATCATAAGCAAGAAATTCCAGCCGCCGACTGGCAGCCACCTTGGGATCAAGCTGGCGAATGCTCCCAGCGGCAGTATTTCTCGGATTAGCGTACAAAGAAAGGCCTTCCTTCCCCCTTTTTTGGTTAACCTCTTCAAAGGCTCCCTTGGCCATAAAGACTTCGCCCCGTACCTCCAATCGCCCTTTGGATAAAAGGTCTTTTAAGCGCTTCCCTGCTTCCTCTTGAGGCAGTCTGTCTCTTAGAACCAGCTTTAAGGGAATAGACTGAATAGTTTTTAGATTTTGAGTAATGTCTTCTCCTGTCTTGCCGTCTCCTCGCGTCGCGCCAATATCCAACGCCCCATTTTGGTAAATCAAAGTTACAGCAAAGCCGTCTACCTTATATTCCGCGAAGTAGTCTAATTTCCTTCCAGGAACTATTTTCTTAATCCTTTTCTCCCAATCTCTTAATTCTTCCTCGGTAAAAACATCTTCTAGAGAAAGCATGGGCGCTTGATGCTGGACTTTAGAAAACTTGTCCAGCGGTTCGCCGCTGACTCTTTGCGTAGGAGAATCCGAGGTCATCAATTCCGGATAGCGCTGTTCCAATTGGTAAAGTTCATGTTTTAAAGAATCAAAAGCCGCGTCAGAAATTTCCGGATCATCCAGAACATGATAACGGTAATTATGGTAATTGATGACTTCCCTTAGCTTGGCAACTCTCTTTTTTGCTTCCTGCTTGGTCATAGCTATAGTATAACCCATCTTACGCCCCTTCTTCAAGCGATTTTTAAAGTATTTGCCCCTGTCTAAGAAAGTGCTATACTTGTAGAATAATTAATATTTTATGCGCTTTACTCATCTTCATGTCCACTCCCATTATTCTCTTTTAGACGGACTGGCGAAAATAGACCAGCTTTTAGACGCTTGCCATGAGCTTAAAATGTCGTCTGTTGCCTTAACCGACCATGGCTCTATGTATGGTCTGGTGGAATTTTTCCAAAAGGCGAAAAAAAGAGGCATCCACCCTATTTTAGGATGCGAGGCCTATCTCACTCCCAATAGCATGCGCCAAAAAAGGCCCAATATTGACACTAAACGCCACCATCTTCTTTTGCTCGTCAAAGACAAAAAAGGATACCAAAACCTAGTCAAGCTAACCACCAAAGCCTATTTAGAAGGCTTCTATTACAAGCCTAGAATAGACAAAGAACTGCTAAAAAAACACCGCCATGGACTAATTGGCGCTTCCGCCTGTCTGGCCGGAGAAATTCCTTCTCTTATTATGGCCAACAAAATAGAAGAAGCCGAAAAAACCGCCTTGGAATACCAGGAAATTTTTGGCCAAGGCAATTTCTATCTAGAGCTTCAACATCATCCCGGCATTCCCGAGCAAGCCAAGGTCAACGAAGCCCTTATTAAAATAGCCAAAAAGCGCGGCATCCCTCTAATCGCCACCAACGATGTCCACTACATCAAGTCCGAAGACGCCGAGGCCCAAGACGTCTTAATGAGCATTCAAACCGACAAGAAAATGGAGGATCAAGACAGGGTCACTTTGAGGCACGATGACTTTTCCCTGCGTCCGCCCGAACAAATGATTAGGGACTTCAAAGATGTTCCTGAAGCTATTGATAATACCCAAAAAATCGCCCAGCAATGCGTTTTTGAGTTTGAGCTGGGCAAAATCCAACTTCCTCATTTTGAGGTGCCTAACGGCAAAACGCCAGACCAATATCTCAAAGACCTCTGCCAGGAAGGACTCAAAAAAAGAAAATTTAACAAATCCCTGCCGGAAATTCTAGAGCGGCTTGACTATGAGCTAAAAGTTATCAACGAAACTGGCTTCGCTTCCTACTTCCTCATCGTAGCCGATTTTGTCATCTGGGCAAAAGAACAAAAAATCGTTGTCGGTCCGGGCCGAGGGTCAGCCGCCGGCTCTCTCGTCTCTTATCTTTTAGGCATTACTGATATTGATCCCCTTGAATACGATCTTCTTTTTGAACGCTTCCTTAATCCGGAACGCATTTCTATGCCTGATATCGACCTGGACTTCGCCGATACCCGCCGCGACGAAGTCATCAGATATGTCACCGAAAAATATGGCGAGGACCATGTTGCCCAGATTATCACTTTTGGGACAATGGCCGCCCGCGCCGCTGTCCGCGATGTTGGCCGCGCCTTAGGCTATTCCTATACTTTCTGCGATCAGATCGCTAAAATGATTCCTTTTGGCTCTAATCTAGAGCAGGCCGCTTACGAGTCGCGAGAGCTCCACCAAGCCTACGAAACCGACGAAAACACTAAGCGGCTCATTGATATGGCTAAAAAACTGGAAGGGGTGGTCCGCCATGCCTCTACCCATGCCTGCGGCGTAGTCATCACTAAAGATCCATTGGATAAAATAGTGCCGCAACAACGCCCCACTCAGGACGACCAAGCCATTGTCACCCAATACGAAATGCACGGCGTAGAAGATTTAGGCCTTTTGAAAATGGACTTTTTAGGCCTTAAGACTCTCACCATTATCCAAAACACCTTGGACCAAATTAAAGCCAATGGCGGCGAAGAAATAGATTTATCCAAACTGCGTCTCAACGACAAAAAAACTTTTCAGCTTTACCAGTCAGCCAACACCACCAGCGTTTTCCAATTGGAGTCTAACGGCATGAAGAGATATCTTAAGGAGCTTAAACCGACAACTTTTGAAGACATTATTGCCATGGTCGCCCTTTACCGCCCCGGCCCCATGGAATTTATCCCCGATTTTATCGCCAGAAAACACGGCCAAAAAGAAGTTAAATACCTCCATCCCAAACTCAAGCCAGTTCTGGAAAATACTTACGGAATTTGCGTCTATCAAGAACAGTTAATGAGGATAGCGCGCGATTTGGCCCTTTTCAGCTTGGGCGAAGCAGATGTTTTGCGCAAAGCGGTTGGCAAAAAAATCAAAAAGCTTTTGGATGAACAAAAAGAAAAGCTTATTGAAGGCATGATTAAAAACGGCATTGATCCGAGAATAGCTAAAAAAATATGGCAAACTATTGAACCTTTCGCCCAATATGGCTTTAACCGCTCCCATTCCGCCTGCTACGCCTTAATTGGCTACTATACCGCCTATCTTAAAGCCCACTACCCGACTGAGTTTATGGCTTCAGCCATGACTGCAGACCAAAACGACATTGAAAAAATAGCTTTTTTAGTTGACGAGTGCCGCCAAATGAATATGGATGTTCTGCCCCCCAACGTCAACGAAAGCGAAAATGATTTTGCCCGCGTCAAGCAAGGGACTATCCGCTTCGGACTTAACGCGGTCAAAAATGTCGGCCACAATGTAGTAGAAGCCATTGTCCAAGAAAGAAAAAATCACGGCCCCTATGCCTCTGTGGCCGATTTCATTGAACGGGTAGATTCCAAGGATCTCAACAAAAAATCTCTGGAAAGCTTAATTAAATGCGGCGCGCTGGACGGCTTTGGAGAAAGAAACCAGCTTCTTGCCGCGCTAGACCAGTTGCTCATTCTAGCCAGAGAGACGCAAAAAGCGCGCAAGATCGGCCAAGCCAGCCTTTTCAGCGCCCAGCCCCAAGCGGCAACCGTTCTGCGCCTCCCTGAAACAGAGCCGGCTATCAAGCGCGAACGCCTCGTTTGGGAAAAAGAGCTTCTCGGGCTCTATCTTTCAGAACACCCCCTAGAAGAGCACCGCGAACGGCTGGAAAAAGCGGCTCTTCTCTGCCAAAATATCACTAATCACCACTTGGGACGCCGTGTCAGAATGGGCGGCATTATCAACAAAATCAAAAAAATTAACACCCGCGCGGGCCAGCCCATGCTTTTTGCTGAAATAGAAGACACCTCCGGGAAAATAGAGGCGCTTGTTTTCCCAAAGATACTAGAGCAGACTGCCGCCGCTTGGCAGGAAGACAAAATTATTCTTCTTGCCGGCCGTCTTAGCGACCGCGACGGCAACTTGAAGATCCTTTGCGATAGTGTTAAGGTATTAGAATAATATGGCAAGCATAGAAACAATTAGGCATTCTTACGCTCATATTTTAGCGGCGGCAATTCAAGAGCTTTTTCCCAAAACGCAATTGGGCGTAGGGCCGGCTATTGACAGCGGCTTTTACCATGACTTCGCTTCATCTCATTCCTTTTCTCCGGAAGATTTGCCAAAGATAGAGAAAAAGATGAAAGAAATCATCAAACAAGATCTTCCTTTTAAGAAAATAAGCAAGCCGATTGAAGAAGCGCTCAAAGAGGCGCAAAAGCAAAAACTTACTTACCGCGCCGAACTCATCCAAGACCTTAAAAAAGAAGGCGCTAAGAC
Source organism: uncultured Candidatus Saccharibacteria bacterium (assembly GCA_964556655.1). Taxonomy (GTDB): domain Bacteria; phylum Patescibacteriota; class Minisyncoccia; order Portnoybacterales; family UBA2143; genus CAZKWY01. The sequence goes on along the minus strand of CAZKWY010000005.1, from coordinate 10,750 downwards.
TGTTTCTTTTTACCAAACCGGCAATTTTATCAATCTCTGCAAGGGCCCTCATGTCAAATCCACCAAAGAGCTTGATCCCAAAGCTTTTAAGCTAACCCGGCTCGCCGGCGCCTATTGGAAGGGAGATGAAAAAAACAAAATGCTCCAAAGGGTCTACGGAGCGGCCTTTAAAAGCAATGAAGAGCTATGCCAATATCTTAAGCAGACCAAAGAAGCCGAAGAAAAAAATCATCGCAAACTAGGCCGAGAACTAGAGCTTTTTGCTGTTTTCCCCGAATTAGGGCAAGGTCTTCCCGTCTGGCTGCCCAAAGGATACGCCATCCGCCGAACCTTGGAAGACTATATGCTTGATTTGGAAAAAGCTTACGGCTATGTCCACATTCTCACCCCTCATATTAATAAAAAAGAGCTTTTTGAAAAATCGGGCCACCTCCAATTCTACAAAGAGTCTATGTATAGCCCGATGGAAATTGATAAAGAAACCTTCTATCTCAAGCCGATGAATTGTCCAGCCGCTATGCTGGTTTACAAAATGAAGCCGAAAAGCTACCGCGATCTCCCCTTGAAAATGGGCGAATTCGGAGCTGTTTACCGCTACGAAAAATCGGGCGAAATCCACGGACTGCAAAGAGTAAGGGGTTTTACTCAAAATGATGCCCATATTTTTTGCGCCCCAGAACAGCTAGAAAGCCAATTTATGGAAGTCTTTGAAATACTCAAAAAATTTTATCGCGATGTCGGCTTTGATAAATATTTTTTCCGTCTTTCTCTGGCCGATTTCAAAAAAGAAAAATATATCGGCAAAGAAAAAGACTGGCAAAAAGCGGAAGAAACCCTTAGAAAGGTGCTCAAGAAAAATAAAATTGATTTCCAAGAAGCTAAAGGCGAAGCAGCCTTTTACGGCCCTAAACTAGACGTCCAAGCTGTTAATATTTTTGGCAAAGAAGACACTATTTCTACTATTCAGGTTGACTTTAACCTGCCTCAAAAATTCAATCTTTCCTATATCAACAAGGAAGGCAAAGAAGAAGCTCCTTTTGTTATCCATCGCGCCCTGATTGGCTCGTTTGAAAGATTTTTTGCTTTCCTTATTGAGCACCATGGCGGAGCCTTCCCTGTTTGGCTCGCCCCTGTGCAAGCGCAAGTTATTCCTTTGAGTAAAAAATTCAACCAATACGCCCTAAAAACAGCTGGGATAATAAAAAAAGAAGGCATTAGGACAGCAATTAACGACAGCGATGAAACTTTAGGTAAAAAAATTAGAGAAGGAGAAAAACAAAAAATTCCTTATCTTCTTATTGTCGGACAAAAAGAAGAATCTTCCAACGCCGTTTCTGTCAGAAACAGAGAAAAAGGAGACCTCGGAAAGGAAAAGACAAAAGAATGGATTAAAAAAGTGAAAAAAGAAATAGAAGAGAAAAAATAAAACAGTCCTCCTGCCGCCGCTTTATTGCCTCAATTTTATCTTTCTACCCCCCTCGCGGTAGAGTTTTTTAATTTCATTCTCCGAAAGCGCGCGGTTGTAGATGCGGACTTCGTCTATTTTGCCCGCCACCAAACTGCCGGCTTCGTCTTTGCCTATCTGAACGGTATCTCCGCTAATATATACCGGGAATGTATCAGGAACGGCAGAAGCGCCATTGACATAATAGCTTCCATCCGCTTTTACCAAATGATCAAAACCATCGCCGGAATCATACCAAACAGAAATAGAAGTTGTTGATTGGGTTACCGTTGCATCCACATAATCATCGCTCCCGTCAAAATCCAACCCCTGTCCTTGGACGCCGATGGCGGCTGAAGTAGAAGTGGACATATTAGTAATGGCGCCGTGGTTAGCGTTGCCGGAGCGGTCATAAGCAGTATTGCTCCCCCAATCCACATCCTGCCCGTCAAACGACCAGTATCCCACCAGTCCGCTTGCCTGCCTTTGCGGCGCCGGCGAATTCGCCTGCAGCTTCCGCGATCCCAGCCGATACAACTTCTGAATCTCCTCCTCTGACAGCGCCCGGTCGTAGATGCGGACGTCGTCAATGGTGCCGTCGAAGAAGTCACTTGCAGTATTGTCATCCCATTCCTGACCTATGCTGAACTGATTAACAGAATCCATGTCTGAATTAGACCATGTGGCTTCCTCTATCCCATTCACATACATTTTTCCATTTCCTGAACCATCTACAACCCATCCAATATGGTGCCACGCACTTACACTAAACGTGTTCGTACTCTCAACATAATTATTAGTAGCATCCCAATGATAAAACTTTTGTGTTGAATCATCCTGTGCCCAGAAAAACAAGTTGCGATTTACACCACTATTATGAAATGACCAAGGAACACCTCTACTTGTATTATCAGGATTTACCCAGCCAGATACGGTAAAAGCCGGCGCACGAGCCGCGCCGTTTGCTTCCACATAATCATCACTCCCGTCAAAATCCAACCCCTGCCCTTGGACGCCGGTGACGGCTGAAGTAGAGGTGGACATATTAACCATTGTCCCGTCATTGCTTTGCTTGCTTCCATCATAAGCGGTATTGCTCCCCCAATCCACATCCTGCCCGTCAAACGACCAATAGCCCACCAAGCCATCCGTCAAAGAATACGTCTGCGGAGTATTGACTTTTGTTTTGTCCTGCGTCAGCAAGCCGGCGCTTTCCAACACGGGCGACTGGCGTTGGTCATCGCTGGCGACAAACTTCACCTTATAATAAAAATGGTCTGCTCCGTTCCAGCCCAATGAATCCAAATTAAGGGCTGTTTCCCGGGTCAAATAACTGCCTTCAGAAAGAGTATCCCAGCCCCACTCGGTCCCGTCAGAACTGTAAAAAGTTTCTCCGTCCCGGGAAAATTGAACATAAGCGCTTCTAGATAAATATGAAATATGGTAGGCAAAATAAGCCGGCTCGCTAAAAATTTGGTCCCGGCCGGAAATCAAATCCTTTGAAAGGTAAGCGCCTTCAGCATAATAGCCGTCTTCATTAGAGGCGGGCCCGTCATTAGACCCTTCAAAATCAACGCTCACTTTGCTAACGCTCGCCCGCATAGCCGAATCTATAGTTTCCAGCTTCAGCTTGTAATACAACTCTGGATCGCTCCAGCCCAAACCGCTCAAATCTATGGTGGTAGTGCCGTTTTGGCAGCTATCCCACCCCCATTCGGTTCCGCTTGAATTATAAAAAGTGTCTCCGTCCGAGGAAAATTGTATTTCAACGCTGGTTCCCGCCGGCTCTGAAGAGACCACTGTTACGCTGTTAATGCTTTCCACCATGGCGCCGGAAAGAATATTTTTAGAAAGCAACACGCCTTGGTAATGGGCGTTTGCTCTGGTTGGACTACCTTCAGCCGTGCCGGTAAAAACTACTTTTACTTGGCTCACCGTCGGAGTAGCTTCGGAATCGCTTGTTTCCAATTTCAGTTTGTAATACAAAACAGCGCCGTCCCAAGCAAGCCCGCTTAAGTCAATATTGGTGGTTCCGTCCGAACAAGTATCCCATCCGCCTTTAGTCCCGCTTGAATTGTAAAAATGGACGCGATCCTGCGAGAAACTAATGCTGGTGGTTGCCATTGCCGGAACAGTAGCGACAACCTCTGCGCTGTCAATGCTGTCCACGCTGGAATCCAACAAGATGTTCTCTGACTTTAAGACCCCTTGGGCATAGTAATCAGCCCGCGCCGGAGCGGCAACCGCCAAAAAACCAACAATCCCCACAGCAATAATAATTGTAAATTTCAAATAATTCATTTTATGCCTAAAAATTGATATTTATGCTCTTGTAATTACGATTATAGATAAACCGCCCTGCCACCCTTAAATGGTCAATAATAAGATGTTTTCGCAGAAAAAAGCTGTCTGCATGGCGAAAATGGCCTAAATAGGAATTTACTTGCGCAATAAATTTCTTCCCTAAAACTTTTCCGTTATTTTTATTAAACCCCGCCAATTGCTTGTATATCTTATTCTTACACACATTCACCGATCGTCGCCGGACAAGAGTATAATCCAATTTAATAATATACCCAAGAAAATCTACTCCTTGTTTTAATGATTTTAATTTTGTCTTTTTAAAATTTATTCCCAAAGCTAAACAGCCCCCTAAAAAAGTGTCAATCTTACGCGGGATTTCTGATAATTCAGCCCGGCCTTTCCCCAGTATAATAAAATCATCCACATAACGAAGATAATATTTTTGGCGCAATCTTTGTTTAACAAAATAATCCAATTCATTCAAATATAGATTAGCAAAAAACTGTGAACTATAATTACCGATTGGCAGGCCGACTCCGGGCTGGGCATAAAAAAGGGATTTATGCTTGGGAATATGACTCCAAATGCGCCTACTGCCCTTAATATGGCAATTATCCTGCGGTCGGTGAAAAATAATTTTCTTTCCCAGCCAAAGTATTTCGTTCTGCCAAATATTATCCCGCTTCTGTTTTGTCGCAAACTTTTTTAATATCTCATACAAGGTTTGATGGTTAATAGAGCTAAAAAAATTACTGATATCCATTTGCAAATAATATGCGGGCTGCGTCTTATTTCGCGAGACCTGACGGATGTATTTTTTAAGCGCGCACACTGCCTTATGCGTTCCTTTGCAGCGCCGACAAGCAAAACTGTAAAAGAAAAAGCTTTTTTCGCTCATCTTCAACAATTCGCGAACCAATAAATGATGAACTATCCGATCGCGAAAGCCAGCCGCGAATATTTCCCTTGGCTTGGGCTCTGTTACCGCAAAGCAAATTGACCGGCCCGGCGCATATTCGCCGGAACGCAAATCATTCAAAAGATTAAATAAATTCTCTTCTAAATTCAGCTCAAATTCTAAAGCGCTAATCGTTTTGCGTTTGCTTTGCCGACATTCCAAATATGACTTATATAAATTTTGGTATGTAAAAATAGACATTATTTTACTTGCTCCAATTTAACCATCCTCCAATCATTTTGCCTGAAGGAGAAAGATAATTTTCCTGCAAACTGCTAAATTGGCCTTCGGACATCAGCCCAATTTCCTGCGCCAAGCGGATACGCAGCTTAAGTTTATCAAAATTCACGCTTAATTCTTTAACTCGTCCGTATTTTAACTCTCCCGAAGCATTATTCGCTTCAAAAAACAAATCTAAACAATCCCATGCCAAATGCAAAATATCTCTGCCTAATTCATATTTATATTCCCTTGGCATATTGTGGGCTATCCGGTACAGCTGTTTTATAAGCTGATACAACTTGTAATATAATGGCGCCTTAGAAATCATAATTTCTCCTAATAAACAATAAATGATGCAAAAATGCAGGCCGTGATCTCCCTCGGACACAACGAACATAGTTGTTGTTGTCCTTGTTGTTGTTGTTCGTACTCCCGTCTGAAAAATTCACTCTGTAGGCGTTGTTCGTATTGTTCTCGGTAGCGGACCAATAGTTAGAGGAGGCGCATTTTCTGCTTTTTTTCACTCAATGGAATTTCTTAAAGAAACCCCTGCCATTATTCCTTTCCCCTTAAAGAAAGGCGCAGAAACGTGGTTACGGCCTGCATACGCCCTGCCACCCCATTTCTGGCTGCGGCAGAATCAGGCAGTATATTAATTTGCCAAATTCCCAAATTTCCAAATTCCAAATTTCTACCACCCTCGGACACACCGAACATAGTAGCGGTTGCCCTTGTCGTAGCTGCTCGTACTCCCGTCTGAAAAATACACTCTGTAGGCGTAGCTCGTAGTGTCCTCGGTAGCGGACCAATAGTAAGAGGATTCAAAATTATCGCCAAAAGTTGATCGGTTGGTATAAATACACCCTAATTCGGTTTTGGTAGGCAAGCGGCCGCCCGCGCTCTCACAGGCATCCCGGGCTGGATAATCAGCAAAATTCACCGTATTATCCGCCACTAAATGATCTCCATCACTTCCGCCGTCCTGCCCGCACTGGGGAATATCACAATCAGTTCGTGATGTCTTCCACTGATAAGTGGATGAGCTCACATCCATTCTGGCCACGATAATATATTCGCCATCGCCCAAAAGATTAGAACAAGTGGTAGAGGCGGTACAAAACCAATCAGAAGAATCACAGGAGCGCGTAGCCAGCTTTACTTCTCCGGCGCCGGTATCCACCTCTATATTCCAAGTTTCATCAATATTAGAATCGCTGGTAAAGCTGTCTATAATTTCAGCGGCATGGACTAAAAAATAGCCGAGCGCGCCGATTCCGGCGACCACTAATAAAACCGCCAAAAGCTTAGTTGTTTTTTTACTTGTTTTTATCTTTAACATATTTTATCAGATTTAGCCCTTGAGATTGCAATTCTGTAAAACAGAACCGCAATCAACAGCGCTAATCCTTTAAATTTATTCCTTAATACTTGCTCCAAGGTTAAACCTTGCCGATAGGCGCATTGCGAGTTCCAAGGTCAGATCTTGCCAGTAGGCACATTGCGCAGCAAAATCCCGCTGGAAAGGTCTGACCTCGAAAGGCAACCTTAAAAAAACAGGCCTTGATTTATCTCTCTCTGACCGCGTTTCTGTCTATCAGGGCCTTTTTCGGCTGGTTTTTTATCTCTTCAACCGGGAGATAGTATTTGCGGCGGGCTTGGGTCTCCATTATTGGCTCTCCGTCTGGACCTTCCCCGGTCTGGACCTCTATTCCTTTAGTCAGCGCTTCAGCTTGGCTGGAGGTAAGCTCCATTTTAACAATCCAGAAGTTCTGCCTTTCAGCCGGAGACCATTTCCTGCCCTCTAACTCTGCCGCCACAATATCGCCTGCCTGATAAGCACCTTTGCCTAAACCGGTCTGGACCTTTTTGATCAAAAGCTCATAAGTTTGGACTTGCTCCCCCTCGCCCGGATGGAGCTTAAGAAACTGTAAAATAGCCGCCTGAATTCCTTTGGGAAGCTCGCTAAACTTAATCCTTTCGCCAAAAGCCACGCTGGTAAATAGAAAAGCGATGATAATAAATCCGGTCAGATAGCTGATCTTTTTGATGGTTTTTTTGTTTTTTAGCATATTTTTTATTTAAATTTAACATTGCCTTTTATTTTTATCTGTCCTTTCACCCTAAATTTAGCGGCTGGGGGAAACTCATCCGCCCCGATATCGCAGGTATTGCCGCTTCGGGAGGTGCCTATAATGTCTTCGTCGGGAACATCGCTGTCTGAATTGGGACCGATGCCCTGCCCGCTTACGTCTGTGCTGTCTGAGGCAAGAGAATAATCGTTATTGGCCGCGTCATTAAACGGATCAGAAATATTGACTATATTCCCAGTCCCGCCAAAGTCATCAGCGGTGCCGTCGGAGGAGGCGTTATAATCTATAGTAGCCTCTGAAGTAAGCCCGCCAAAATCAGCAGTAGTATTATTATAACTGACATTATTTTTCAGAATATAACTGGTATATGCCGTATCTTCATAAAATCCGTACGAACCACAGTCAGAAACAGTATTGTTATATATCTCTTGTGAGCCAAAGTCATCTATTGAAAGCCCAGTTGCTCCAGCCGAATATATTAGATTATTTATTACCCTTACATAGTTCCCGCTAATAGACAGTGCTGACTTAGAACTATAAGCATCATTATTCGCCAACAGGTTTGAATCTATAACACTATGATGAGCGCTAACAATTTGAATTTCCCTATATACCTTATAGCCATTTATACAATCTAAGGAAATCCCTTCTACTACAGAATACTCGTTGTATAACCTGATAAGAGATATATAATGCGCGCCGTCAACAACTGTAAAACCAGTATAATCACCTCCGCTTTTTAATACTCCAGTATGTCTCTCATCAGTAGGCGTGTAAACCTTAACATAATTGTTTTCACCCGTAGTCCAGCCGTCTATAGCCACATGATCCGCAATATAATTCACCCCGCCTCCATCGGCGGAGTAGTCGCCTTTATACGCTTCAGCAATGGCTCTGCCTATCTGGGTGCCAAGGTCAGAAATGGTAAAAGTATGGCTACTGCCTGAGATAGTGACTGTGCCGGTTTCCAAGTCATTGGTAGTAGTGGTGGCATAGACAAAGTTATCGCTGTTGATATGGATAAGAGTGCCGGTTTCTCCATTGGAAAAGGTAATCTGACTGCCATCGTCTGTATCTGAGTCATAACTCCCTCGGTCAGAAACTTTCATCACCCGGGAAGTGCTGGCTGTCAAATCACTTTCTATGGCATCTTCCCAAGTGGAGAGCTTGGTGTAATCCGAATCTGATTCGCTGGATGGTTTAATCTTGGAAACAAAATCAAGATTGGCTTCATCCGCCCCAATATCCCATCCTTGACCATCCAAGTCCCGCGTCTCCCCATCTATGTCAGTGGTAAAGGTCGAGGAAAGATCAACACCGCTGTCTTTAGCAACAGAGTCAAAAGAGATATGGAAATCTTCCGAGCCGTCGGTTGTGGATACAAAACCGATATCGTCCAGGGAAACATTGGTGATGGAGTTATCGCCGGGGGCGGTGGCGTCGGAAGAAATGTTGTGAGAGACGGAATTAGGACTTACGCCGATTGAAAAATCATGATCAGTACTTCCCATAACCATATTATTCTTTAAATTTTTGACTGTGTCGCCGATGGATATTCCTCTTTCACTATCATAAATTGTATTATTATAAATATTATCCACAGCTTTTTGAACAGAAATAGCACTTCTATCAGAGTTGTGTCCGCAATTATATATAATATTGTTTCTAATTGTGCCAAACCCTCCCCAGGCATATGCTTTAATACAATGTCCTCCTGTATCATGCACTATATTTTGCTCAACAGTAATATTAGATAAGCCGCCATATACATCGATAATCTCATGATTAAAAGTAGTAGACTGATCAAACTCAATTCCCTGAATAATTATATCGTTTTCCCTAAGCTCCAATAACTCAAGCTTGTCATTCAGCCTAAATCCGCTACCGGCAACTCCGTTGTGCCGTTCGCTTTGAGGGGTATAAACCTTTATGTAATTACTCGCACCGGTAGTCCAGCCGTCTATAGTTACATTGTCCTCAATATAATTAACCCCGCCGGTACCCACGGTTGAGTAATCGCCCTTGTAACACTCAGCAACGGCTATAGCAGTGTCTCCCAATTCATCGCCGGCGCCTGAGACAGTCCAATAGCTGGAAGCGTCCTTTTCCAGAGTGTCGCCGTCGTTAAGGATGACTGCTTCTGAAGAAGTGGCTGATTCTACTAAAATCTGGTCTGAAGTAGTGGCAACTACAATCGCTTCTACTCCATTGTGGACAGTAGCACTGCTAATAGTGACGGTATCGCCTTGGGAAAGCGAGCCAGTGCCAGCGCCAGAGAAAACTCGGGTAGTGGTGGCGGCAAGATCGGTTTGCACCGTAGATTCCCACGCAGAAAGCTGGTAGTAGTCGCCATCGGGGGCGATTTTGGAGACAAACTCGGTTGCCCCGTTGGCGATTAGAGGAAAACCGAAGAATAAGATTGTGATAAAGATAATTTTTTTCATTCTTCTAAGGGCTGTCCTTGAAGGACCGGCCTTAATATTATTTGCTTCTCCCCGCATCTGCTGAATTTAAGCTCCTTATAATCGCGCTAAAATAAAAATTACTGCTAAGCATATCTGCGCTATTCGCTTGGCCCTAAAGAGCCATTGGAGTTTGGCCATAAGTTACTCTATAACAGCAGGCGTACTAGTGCTTTCTTGCGCCTCGCTGGAAGACGTTTCAGTTTGGCCGCTGTTTTTCTCTTCGCCATCAGCTGGCTCCTCCGCTGTCTCTTGTCCCGTTTCTATAATCTCCGGCGTCGTGCTGGCTTGGTTCTCTTCCTTGGGGCATGGAGCGTCTTTCTTGCCATCACAGTTATTGTCTATTCCATCATCGCAGATTTCTTCGGCGTCAGGGTGGACAGAGGGGTTAAAATCATCGCAATCGTCTTCATTATCTACAAAACCAACCGGCGCGATGTGCGCCTCAACATAATTTCCTTTGCCGCCAAAGCCGTCTTTGTCAAAATCGTGGTAAAAGCGCTTTTTCTTTTCTTCAGAAGAAGTAGCGGTTTTGCCAATAAGCGGATCCTGCTCTTCTTCATCATCAAGGGGAGAACAAGCGCCTTTTCTGGTCATTACTTCGCCCTGCCTAATATGCAAACAATATGGCTCGCCGGTTCCTTCGTCATAAATAGTGATGCCCGACGGCTTTTCTTCGTTGCCAACAACCACTTTTTGCGCCTCTAGTTTTTCCGCTTTCAAGCTGTTGACTGTCAAGGATCCCTTTTCGTTAATTTCCATGCCAATTTCCGCCAACTGGTTTTTCAAAGTTTCGGAAAATTCATCGCCGATGATTAATTTGCCTTCTTTGTCTTGCTCAATACTCAACACTTCCTTGAACTGCTCCATCTTGCCTGCCAACCCCTTCACGCCTGCCAGCGCAAAGGTGGTGTAGTCATAGAGGGAAACAGAACGTCCGTCCGGGGAAAGAATCTCTTGGGGAGAATCTTCGGCAATTACGCCTAGGCTGAAACTGCTGTTATTGCCTTTGTCGTCGGCTTGGTCATTCTTGTAGCGATAGCGGGCAAGGTTGAGCTGGCCAATCTCATCGAGAATGTCTTGGTACTCTTTATCCTCTAGGTAGGCGATGTCTTCTTTGTATTCCTTGGAAGAATAGACGCTCCATCCGTCAGCGATGGCGTTGCCGAGGCCTTGCTGAATAGTGAGAGCGTAATTAGGAGTAGTCGTGCCTAGGCCTATGTTCCCGTTTTCTGACAGATAAAGGAGGGGTGAAGTAGAAGAGGGAGAA
>CAZKWY010000004.1:0-48567 GCA_964556655.1 uncultured Candidatus Saccharibacteria bacterium | reverse complement strand
GTCGAGTAAAATTTTCCGAAAAGCACGCTAATTTTATTATTAATACTGGCGAAGGCGATGCCAGCGAGGTTTTAGAGTTAATCGATTTAGCTAAGCGCTTAGTTAAAGAAAAATTCGGCTTAACTCTAGAAGAAGAAATCCAGTATCTTGGTTTTAATTATTGAAAAAGACTAATTTTTCTCATATATTGTTTAGATGGAGCATTCATTGGTTATTGATCAAGAAGCGACAAGGGACGCGGCTAATATTGCCCAAGGAGTTTATTGTCCGCTAGAAGGTTTTTTAAAAAAAGACGATTTTGTTAGCGTTGTTCGTTCTTCGCGGCTGACAAATGGAAAAGTTTGGCCTCTGCCCATTATTTTAAGCATAGACGAAGCTCAGGCCAGGCGAATCAAAAGACTTAGTAAGCTTCTTTTGAAGGACCAAAGAAATAATCGGGTAGCTGTTTTAAAAGAGATTGAGGTCTATCCTGTGGACAAAGATTTTTTGGCGGCTAATGTTTTTCAAACTTTAGACCAGGCTCATCCGGGAGTAGCAGGAGCTTATCAAATGAAAGATTATCTTTTGGGCGGGCGGTTAGATTCTTTTAACAGTATGATTTCTTTCCTTCCTTCTTTCTGCCGGAAATATTATTTTACCCCTCAGGAAACCAGAAGTATTTTTCGCGCTAGGGGATGGCGAAAAATCGCTGCTTTTCAGACAAGAAACGTTCCTCACCGCTCCCATGAAGCCTTGCACAAAAAAGCTCTTGAAACAGCGGATGCTCTTTTTATCCAGCCGGTAGTTGGCAAAAAGAAAAGCGGTGACTTTAAAGATAGCATTATTCTTAAAAGCTATGAAGAACTGATAAAAAATCATTATCCTAAAGAGAGGGTCCATTTAGGCATTTTGCCTGTTGATATGAAATATGCAGGGCCTAAAGAGGCGCTTTTCCACGCGTTGGTTAGAAAAAACTTTGGCTGTACAGAAATGATTATCGGTCGTGATCATGCTGGAGTGGGAAATTATTACGAACCCTATGCCGCCCAAAAAATATTTGACCAGTTTACTTTTGAGGAAATAGGCATTAATATCTTAAAATACCGTGATTTTTGTTTCTGTCGGCGGTGCGGAGATCTTGTTGAAGACGGTGGATGCTCTCATCATCAAAAAGATAAGCTTTTAATAAGCGGAACGGCTTTTAGGGAAATGGTAAAGGCGAAGCATCCTCTGCCGGAAGAAGCGGTGCGTCCGGAAGTGGCCAAAGTTATTTCGGCTTCTTCTCGACCTTTTATCTAATTATATGGCTTACCAATGGAAGAAATCAAAAGAAAAGCTTCCTCAAGGGGGGTTAGTCATTTGGCTGACAGGATTGCCTTGTTCAGGCAAGACGACTATTGCCGGGGAGCTGGCGCGGGCGCTCAAAGAAAAAGGCTTGCCTGTTAAGCATTTGGATGGGGATGTTGTCAGAAAGACCATTAATAAGAACCTTGGTTTTTCCAAAGAAGACCGCGCCAAGAATTTGGCTATTATTTCAGAAATGGCTTTTTCTTTAAACCATCAAGGCAATGTTGTGATAGCTTCTTTTGTTTCTCCTTATCAAAAACAAAGAGCGGCGAATAGAAAAAAGATTAAAAACTATATAGAGGTTTTTGTTAACGCGCCTCTGGCTGTTTGCGAAAAAAGAGATGTTAAGGGAATGTACAAAAAAGCTCGGTGCGGAGAGATCAATAATTTTACCGGCGTTTCTGATCCTTATGAAAAACCAATTCGGCCTGAAATAGAAGTTAGGACAGACCAAGAGTCAATTGAAGAAAGCGCTTTAAAAGTAATAGACTATCTTGTCTCTAAAAGATATGTTAAACTAATAAATAGGCGTGTAGAGTAATTAGTTAAAATTTTTATGAAAATTATTATTAAATCTTCTAATATTGATCTTACGCCCAGTATTAAGCAGTATGTTGAGGAAAAAATTGGCGGGCTAGAAAAGCATGTAGCTAATTTCGATCCTGCTTTGGTGGGAGCGGAAGTAGAGGTGGGCAGGACCACGAGGCATCATCGCCAAGGCGATATTTTTAGGGCAGAAGTCAATTTAAGTATTGGCGGAAAACTTTTGCGGGTAGAAAAAGAAGAAGAATCTTTGCAGGCTGCTATTGACTTGGCCAAAGATGAGCTGGGAAGAGAGATAAGAAACTATAAAGACAAACAGGCTACACAATTTGTGCGTGGAGCGCGCTCATGGAAAAAGTTTTGGCGGATCAGCTCTTTGGCCAGATTTCGGCGCTCTAAAGTAAAAAATATTTTAAAAAAGCATGTTAAAGAGTAGGCCGCGGCCTACTCTTTTAATTTATCCACAGGGTAAATTTTTATTGAAGTATTATAATTAATTAAAGGTATTTATTTTGTGAATAAGTTGGGAGGTCGAGCTTATTCATTAAGCTATTAATTATAAACACTAAAATGCCAACTAGAAAAAAGACTGCTTCTCGCGGAAAGACTGCTAAGAAATCCAGCGCAAAAAAAACTGTCGCTCGGAAGCCAAAAAAAACTGCGAGAAAAAAAAGTCCCGCTAAAAGAACAAAAAGGAAAACTACACGTAAGAAATAATTTTGTTAAGCAAAGATCCCCGCGCCGAGGAATTATCTTGAAAGAATTTTGACGCGGGGGATCTTTCATAACTTTAACGTTCCCATTTTTTCTTTTGTAGAACAGAATTAAGATTTAGCGCAAATAAACTGATTGTTTAGTCCATGCATTTTTTGTATGGTTTTTAATTTGATTTTTTTGGTTTTTCTCTATATAATTATAAGTTAAAGTTATGTCTATTTTTACTAAATTTTTCGGTGATCCCCAAGAAAAAAAATTAGCAGAGATTAAAGAAGCAGTCAGTCGGATAAATTATTGGGAGCCGCAATACCAATCTTTGGCAAAAGAGGACTTTCCAAAGAAAACACAGGAATTTAAAGAAAGATTATCTCGCCAAGAAACATTAGACGATCTATTGCCGGAAGTTTTTGCTTTGGCAAGAGAAGCTGCTAAACGAACGTTAGGCCAGCGTCATTTTAATGTCCAGCTGATGGGAGGGGTTGTTCTCCACAAGGGACAGATTGCGGAAATGAAAACCGGCGAGGGCAAAACTCTCGCCGCTACCCTTCCTATTTATTTAAACGCTCTAGCTGGCAAAGGGGTCCATGTTATTACCGTTAATGATTATCTCTCTCGACGAGACGCTAATTGGATGGGGCCGGTTTATCGTTTATTAGGTCTTTCTTGTGCTTGTCTTAATCACGAAAAAGCTTATTTCTACCAGCCAGAGGTAGGCCCTGATAAAAATGAGCTAACAATAGAGATGGAGAATCTAAAAGAAATTCCTCGGCGGGAGGCTTATCAAGCTGACATAACCTATGGGACCAACAATGAGTTCGGCTTTGACTATCTCCGTGATAATATGGCTCCTTCCTTTGAGCAGATGGTTCAAAGACGGACCGCCAATTCGGAAGAAAAAGGTCATTTTTATGCCATCATTGATGAGGTGGACAGTGTTTTGATCGATGAGGCAAGAACGCCCCTGATAATTTCTATGCCGGATACAGAGTCTACTAAGCTCTATCAGCAATTCAGTCGGCTGGTGCCGAGCTTGCGGGAAAATAGAGACTATAATATTGACGAGAAGGCGCGTTCCGTAGTCTTGACTGAAGAAGGAATTAGCCGGGTAGAAAAAATGCTGGGCTTTGATAATATTTATGAGGCAGGCGGCGTTAGGTATGTCCATCATTTAGAACAGGCTTTGCGAGCTCAAGTCCTCTTTAAAAAAGACAGAGATTATGTCATTAAAGATGGCCAGGTTATCATCGTCGATGAGTTTACCGGTCGTTTGATGCCGGGACGGCGTTATTCTGAAGGCCTGCATCAGGCCCTAGAAGCCAAAGAAGGTGTCTATGTTCAACAGGAAAGTCGAACTTTAGCTTCGATCACTTTTCAAAACTACTTTCGAATGTACGATAAATTAGCAGGAATGACAGGAACAGCTATGACTTCGGCGGAAGAATTCCATAAAGTTTATCAATTAGAAGTGGCAGCTATTCCTACCAACGAACCGCTTATTAGAAAAGACCTATCAGACAGTGTCTATAAAACGGAAAAGGGAAAATGGCAGGCGATTGCGAAAGAGATTAAAGGCCGCCATAAAAAGGGTCAGCCTATTTTAGTGGGCACTGTTTCTATTGAAAAAAACGAGCTTCTTTCTAGCTATTTAAAGAGGGAAGGGGTAGCTCATCAATTATTAAATGCTAAAAATCATGAACATGAAGCACAAATTATTGCTCAAGCTGGCAAAAAAGGAGCTGTTACAGTGGCTACAAATATGGCTGGCCGGGGAGTTGATATTGTTTTAGGAGGACGTTTAGAAGACGGAGAAATTTCTCCTGAGCTATTAGCTAAACAGCACGAGGAAGTTACGGCTCTGGGCGGGCTTTATGTCATTGGGACGGAAAGGCATGAGGCAAGACGCATTGATGATCAGCTTCGCGGTCGATCTGGCAGGCAAGGCGATCCTGGCCGCACTCGCTTTTTTGTTTCTCTAGAGGATGATTTAATGCGCGTTTTTGGCGGCGAGCGGGTAAAAGCGATGATGAATACTTTGAAAATTCCAGAAGACCAACCTATTGAAAACCGCTTTATCTCTAAGGCCATTGAGTCGGCCCAAGCGAAAATAGAAGGATATAATTTTGATATCAGAAAGCATGTTCTAGAATATGATGACGTCTTAAACAAACAACGCGAGACTATTTATAAAAAACGCCGCGAGGTTCTTTCCAAGAAAAGCCTTAGGCCAGAGATCTTGTCTATGGCAGAAGACGAGATAAAAAAGATAGTTCACTTCCACAGTCAAGGCGAGCAGATTAATTATCAAGAGATAGCAGAGATAATCAAAAGCATAATTCCTTTTAAGGAATTCTTCCAGCAAAATAGCGAACAGGCCGATGGCCTAGAAAAATGTCTCAAGGAAATTTCTACTCCGGAGAAAATATCGGCTTATTTGATTAAACTGGCCCAAGAGGCCTATCAAAAAAAGGAGGCGCTTTTGGAAGGGAAAAATAAAGAAATAAGCGAAAAACAAAAAAGACCTAAAATGAGGCAAATAGAGAGATTTGTTTTTTTAAGGACCATTGATGCTCTTTGGATGGACCATATTGATGGCATGGATCATTTGCGCGATAGCGTGCGCTTGAGGGCTTACGGTCAAAAAGATCCCCTGACAGAATATAAGAACGAGGGGATGAGACTATTCCAGCGTCTGCTGTCTTCTATCCAGACAACAGTAATTAATACTATTTATAAAGTAGACATTAAAGCAGAGCCTGCTCCTCCCGCGTCTGCTTCTCTCCATTCGGCTGGCCAGTCTTTTAAAGGAGTCAGCAGAAACGATCCTTGCCCTTGCGGCAGCGGAAAGAAGTATAAGAAATGTCATGGAGGATAACATTTAGCAATCCTATGCCGAGACAAAGATTTTGATACTCCTAAGGACTGTCATTCTAGGACTGTCCTAGGGTAAAGGTTTATTAATGTTTATGGAAATAATTACTTACAAGAATTATTTGGCTATGATTAAGGGGAGCGCGGACAGTAAAATGTTTCGCCATAGCTATGCCAAGGATAATGGTTTAGTCAGGGATATTTTAGAGAACGGAGAAAAATCCTGCGCTTATTATGTTTCTTCTCTTTTAAAAGTTTTTGACCTTATTGCCCATCAACATGCTACAGTAGAAGGTACTGCCAAAGATTTACAGAAAAATGGCTGGCGAGAAGCAAAAGAACTCAAACCGGGCAGCGTTCTTTATTGGGAGGAAAAATATTTTTTCAAAAGTAAAAAAAGGCATGCTCATCTCGGATTTTTTACCGGCCAGAATAAGGCTGTGAGCAATGACGAGGCTACAGGATTAATAAAAAAACATCATTTTACTTTTGGCGTAGATAAAAAAGGAAATCCGAAAAGGAGAATTTTAAAAATTTTTACCCATCCTCTTATTGAAAAACGTTCATGAAAAATGGATGTCTTATTAATATTAAAGAAAATTGCTTAAAAGCAGAGTGCTTTAAAGGCGGTATTTTAAAAGAGAAGAGTGTTTTTAAAATAAAAGCCAGAAAAGAAAAGCTAACTCTATCAAGAACTAGAAAAAGCCATCCTTATTTTAAAGATAAGTACTGGAAAAATGGAGGGCCTTGCCCTCCGGGACAATATTATCTTTTTTACCGCTTTAGAAAAGAAAAAGGAAAATTAAGAGAAAGATTAGAACTGACTCGGCGCAAGCCAGAAAAAATGGTCGTTAATGAAGATGACACTAATGATCTTCCCTTTCTTTTTCGGCAAAGCCATCTTAAGTTTAAACAAAGCGTTGATAGAACTAATATCCAAATTCATCAAGGAAGCGAAAGCGAGGGATGTTTTATCTTATCCAAACAGAAAAAATTTTATCAGATGGTCATTCCTTTTTTAAAAGTCGATTTGCCAGCAAAGGTTAAAGTAGACGATTATTGGCAGACTTTCCAGGGCAGAAAAGAAAAAGAACTTTATCGCCAAGCCAAAAATAGTATTTAAAATGTTTTCTAAAGAGCCGAAGAATAATAAAGATTTTTACTGGACTAACCATATTAAAAGAAAGATGGCCTATTACGGTATTTCCGAGGGCCGCCTGCGCCGCATTATTAAAAGTCCGGAAAGGGTGGAAAAAGGTATTGCCTCTGATACTATTGCGGTTATGCAGAAAACTCAAACAAAAAGGCCAAATGAAATTTGGCTGATGTATCAAATCAAAGGAAAAAAGAAAAGAATGATTTCTGCTTGGCGCTATCCGGGCGTTAGCCCTAAAGGAGAGCCTATCGTTGTTCCTGAAGAAATTCTAAGCGAATTAAAAAATTTAATTAAGCCGTACCATATTGCCAAAGAAGCAAGCAGCTAACTTGGTTCGGGTTTACAAAAGGAACATTTTGAGGTAAATTGATTTATTCATTATGCCTATTTTTAAAAGGAAAAATAATTTTGTTCTTTCTGGCGGCAAAAAAGAAAGGCGCTGGAAAATAATTGTTATCTTTGCTGTTGTTTTGGCATCTCTTTTTTTCGTTTTCCCTAGCCTTTGGAACAAGCCAGTAGATCGGCTTAATGAAAGAACTGGTTTTTCATGGCTGCCTCATTTTCCTAGTCGTCCTTTCCGTCTCGGGCTTGATTTAAAGGGAGGCACCCACTTGGTCTACGAAGCTGATTTGTCAAACATTAAATCAGAAAACTACGATAGCGCTATGCAGGGAGTAAGAGACGTGATTGAGCGGCGGGTTAATATTTTTGGCGTGGCTGAGCCAGTAGTTCAGGTTAACAAAACAACAGAGCAATACCGTCTTATTATTGAGCTAGCTGGCGTTAAAGATGTTCGGCAAGCGATAAAAATGATCGGTCAGACTCCTTCCCTTGTTTTTTGCCAAGAGAGGGAAGAATCAGTCAGGGAAGATCTTTTAAAAAAACAGGAAGAGCTAAAGAGGAAGATAGAAGCTCAAGAAGAAATAGCTGAAGACGAAACGGAGGCTCTTTTAGAGGATCCCTATTTCAAGCCTACTTCTCTCACTGGCCAGTATCTTGAAGAAGCTCAGTTGCAGTTTGACAATCAAACTTATCAGCCGCAGGTAGGGCTTCAGTTTGATGAAGAAGGCAGCGATCTTTTCGAAAGAATTACTGAAGAAAATGTAGGCAAACGAATAGCTATTTATTTAGACGGCGCTCCCATTAGCGCGCCAGTAGTTCAGGAGCCTATTGGCGGAGGGCAGGCGCAAATTACCGGAAATTTTTCTTTGGCTGAAGCCAAAGAGCTAGTCCAGCGGCTGAATGCCGGCGCTTTGCCTGTGCCTATTAATTTGATCAACCAGCAAACCATTGGCGCTAGCTTGGGCCAAGCTTCGCTAGACCGTTCTTTGGAGGCGGGCGTCTTGGGCTTTTTAGCTATTCTTTTATTTATTATTTTTTATTATCGTTTGCCCGGCCTTTTGGCCAGTTTAGCTCTTCTTATCTATGTTATTTTAGTTTTAGCTATTTTTAAGCTGGTGCCAGTAACTTTAACCTTAGCAGGGATTGCCGGTTTCATCTTGTCTATTGGAATGGCTGTTGATGCCAATATCCTTATCTTTGAAAGGCTTAAGGAAGAATTAAAATCTGGCAAAAGCTTAGGCGGGAGTATTGAAGAGGGCTTTAACCGAGCTTGGCCGGCTATCAGAGACAGTAATGTTTCTACTATTATCACTTCGCTAATTTTGTATATTTTTACTTCAGGATTGGTTAGGGGGTTTGCGCTAACATTGGGCATTGGAGTTTTGGCAAGCATGCTTTCAGCCGTTTTTATTACTAGAACGTTTTTAAGGACTGCGGCGGGAAGCCGTCTAGAGGGAAAAACTAAACTTTGGAAATAAGCAATAATAAAATGGAAATTGTCTTACATCGTAAAATTTATTTTATTTTTTCTGGCTTGCTTGTGGCGGGAAGTCTCTTCAGCCTAACCTTTTGGGGACTTGATTTAGGGATCGATTTTACGGGCGGAAGCTTAATTGAGGTATCCTTTAACGAAACGCGTCCTAGCAACAGTGACATTAAAGAGAAGTTAGGTTCTGTTAAGAAAAATGATGATTTAGGGCAAATTAAATTGCAGCCAGCCGGAGAAAAAGGCCTTATTATCCGCCTGAAAGATATTAGCGAAGAAACGCACCAGGAGATAATAGAGGCCTTGGGCAGGGATTCTCTTGTTGAAAAAAGGTTTGAATCGATAGGTCCGCTTATTGGGCAGGAGCTAAAGAAAAAAGCGCTTTGGGCCATTATCATCGCTTTGTTATTTATCGTTGTCTATATTGCTTGGGCCTTTCGCCGTGTTTCCCGCCTGATTTCTTCATGGCAGTACGGCATGGCCGCTTTAATCGCTCTCTTCCATGACGTTCTAATCACTTTAGGTTTTTTCTCTGTCTTAAGCCAATTCAGCCAAGTGGAAATAGGCCTTCCTTTTGTTGCGGCCTTTCTTACTATTTTGGGTTATTCGGTCAATAACAGTATTGTTATTTTCGATCGCCTTAGGGAAAATATCTTAAAAGTGGAATGGAGCGACTTTGGCCAAATTGTCAACCGAAGCGTTAACCAAAGCTTGGCGCGATGTTTGAACACGGCACTGACTACCTTGCTTGTTTTAGTCGCCATTTTTTTCTTGGGCGGCGAAACGATAAAATATTTTTCTTTAGCGTTAATAATTGGTATAATAATAGGAACTTATTCTTCTATTTTTGTTACTGCTTCTTTGATTGTTGGCTGGCGAGAAATAAAGAAAGGATCGCATTAACCGAAAGCGCGCGATA
The DNA here is from genome assembly GCA_964556655.1 of uncultured Candidatus Saccharibacteria bacterium. Lineage (GTDB taxonomy): Bacteria > Patescibacteriota > Minisyncoccia > Portnoybacterales > UBA2143 > CAZKWY01. The sequence goes on along the minus strand of CAZKWY010000004.1, from coordinate 39,210 downwards.
ATATTTGACATTTTTAAGTGATTGTGTTAGGCTTTTTTTAGCCAATTTTTAAACAAGTTTAACTAAATATGACTAAAAATATTTCTATCTATGGAAGGCTTTGCTTAAAGGCGATCGATAGCCTTTCCAACCAAAGATCTAAAGATATTATTTCTTTGCGCTATGGCTTAAAAGATGGAGAAGGAAAGACCTTAGAAGCTATTGGGGGCCAATATGGCATTACTAGAGAACGAGTTAGGCAAATAGAGGATTCTATTTTAGAAGATCTTCGTGAGAGATTTGTTAACGGGCCCTTAAAACCGGCGCTAAGAAATATTGACCGTTATTTAAATAGGCAAGGCGGGCTAGCCAGAGAGGAGAGGATTCTTACCGAACTGACTGGCATTGATTCCCCTCATCCGGAAAGAGGCGCTGTTTTTTTTATGCTCAATCTTGGCAAAGGCTATCAGCGTATTCCGGGATCAGGCAAATTTTATACTTTATGGATTAACTCTTCTGATGTCTGCGAAAAAAAAGCTTCTTTTATTAATATGTTTGTTAAGGAGTTAAAGAAAGCCAAAAGAACTTTTTCTTTATCGGAGGCAGAATATTTTTTCAAAAGCGAAGGATATCAATTTAAAAAAGAAGAGCTGTTTTCCTTTTTGGACGCGGCTAAAGAAATAGGGCAGAATAATTTTGGATATTTTGGCTTGGCTGCTTGGCCTGAAATAAATCCTCGAGGAGCCAAAGATAAAGCTTATATTGTTTTCAAAGACCAAAGCCGGCCGCTCCATTTTAAAGAAGTGGCAGATTTAATTAACAAGGCTAGTTTGGGCAATCATCCAGCGCAAGCGCAAACTGTCCATAATGAGCTTATCAAGGACGGTCGTTTTGTTTTAGTCGGCCGCGGCATTTATGCCTTAAAAGAATGGGGCTATCAGCCAGGAACAGTCAAGGATGTTATTGCTGGAGTGCTAAAAGAAAAAGGGCCTTCTTTTAAGGAGGATATCTTGAATAATGTTATGGAGCGGCGCTTAGTCAAGCCTAATACTGTTTTAATCAATCTTCAAAATCGCCGCTATTTTACCCGAGACTATCAGGGAAAATATTATTTAGCTAAATAATTTGGATTTGGTGATTTCTAAAATTATTTTGCGAGCAGGAGGTTATGTTGTTCTACAGTCTTTCTTTCTTTCAAGCCTTTTCTGAAACTTATAATATTGGCGTCGAAGTGATAGGGTTTATCTTTTCTCTATGGTGGATTTTTGTTCCTTGGTTTCTTTTTATTTTTGCTAAAGACCTGTGGATAAAGTACAAGCGTGATCAATTTATTAGAGGGATTAAGTGGGTCTTGCTTGAGGTGCGTCCTCCGCGCGATATCCGTAAAACGCCCCACGCCATTGAACAGTTTTTTGCTGGCTTGCATGGGACCCAAAGTACGCCCAATAAAAAGGAGCGTTTTTTTGGTGGAACTATCCAGAGATGGTTTAGCATGGAAATAATCAGCCAAGGAGGCGAAATTAGATTTTTGGTTAGAACACCGGAGATGTTTAGGAATCTTATCGAGTCGCACCTTTACGCCCAATATCCAGAAACAGAAATTTCAGAAGTCGACGATTATATTTATTCAGTGCCTGAAAATCTCCCTAATGATGAGTACGAGGTGTGGGGCACGGAGTTAGTTCTACTTAAAGAAGACGCTTACCCCATCAGAACATATCCGGATTTTGAAAAATCAGCCACCACCGAAGAACAGCGAGTAGATCCCATTGCTTCTCTTTTAGAGATTATGGCCCGTCTCCAGCCGAGAGAACAAATTTGGATCCAGACTTTAGTGAGGCCAGTGGGCGATAAATGGAAAAAAGAGGGCGAAAAAGTAAGAGATGAATTAATAGGGCGCGAGGTAGAAAAAAAAGAAAGCATCATCAAGCAGGAAGCAGCTGGCTGGAAAAACGCGGCTAAAGATGTAGGCTATAGTGTTTTAACAGGCAAGCTTCTTGAAAACGAGAAAAAAGAAGAAAAAAAGGAATCTCCCCTGCTTTGGTCAAAAACTAAAGCGGAACAGGATATTATTAATGCTATTGAGTCAAACATTTCTAAACTGGGCTTTGAGACTATTGTCAGGTTTGTCTATTTGGGCCCAAGAGATATTTTCTCCAAAGCAAATGTCGCCGCTTTAGTCGGTTCATTTAAGCAGTTTAATACCCAGCATCTGAACGGTTTTCGTCCCAGTAAAAAAATTAGCCCTAATATTGACTACCGATATCAGCTCAAAGGGCAAAGAGAATGTTTCAGAAAGAGAAAAGTTTACAGCGATTATCGCTGGCGCGCCTTTGAGCCGCATTCTAAAAACATCGACTATCTTCAGCCTCTCTTTTTTGAAAAAATGCCTATTCTTAATTGGTTTTTCTTGCGTAGCCAACCCTTTATTTTTAATATAGAAGAATTGGCTACCATTTATCATTTTCCTGCCATTACTGTTAAAGCGCCGGCTGTGCCCAGAGTAGAGGCCAAAAAAGGAGAGCCTCCTGCCGGCTTGCCTATGAACGAATAGCTTTTCTTATCGCCTTATGGATAAAATTACTCTTCTTGCTGAAACAAACTATCGAGGACAGCGCCGACAATTTGGCATTAAAGCGTCTGACCGACGCAAGCATTTTTACGCGATCGGAAAAACAGGCATGGGCAAGACAACTCTTTTAGAGAATATGGCTATTCAAGATATTCAGTCTGGCAAAGGGATAGGCGTGGTAGATCCTCATGGAGAATTTGCCCAAAAGATGCTTGATTTTGTTCCGCCAAGCAGGATCAATGATGTTATTTATTTTAATCCTGCTGATCTCCAATATCCCATTGCTTTTAATGCCATTGAAAAAGTTGATCCCGACTATCGCCATTTGGTTGCTTCGGGGCTGGTGGGGGTGTTTAAAAAACTCTGGGCGGAAACTTGGGGCCCTCGTTTAGAATATCTTTTGAGAAATGCTATTTTAGCTCTTTTGGAATATCCCGGCTCTACTCTTTTGGGGATTATGAGAATTTTGGTAGATAAGGAATATAGAAACAAGGTAGTGGCCAAAATTCAAGATCCAGTAGTCAAAAGCTTTTGGACAGAGGAATTTTCTAAGTATCCAGATCGTTTTATGATAGAGGCGGTTGCTCCAATTCAAAACAAAGTAGGCCAGTTTTTGACCAGCCCTCTTATTAGAAATATTGTTGGCCAGACTAAGTCGGCGATAGACATGAGAAAGGTTATGGATGAAAGAAAAATCCTTATTATGAATCTTTCCAAGGGCATGGTTGGAGAAGATAATTCCGCTCTTTTAGGGGCGATGCTTATTACCCGCTTGCAGTTGGCGGCTATGTCGCGAGTAGACATTCCGGAGCAAGAAAGAGAAGATTTTTATCTTTACGTAGATGAGTTTCAGAATTTTGCCACCGAATCTTTTGCCAGCATTCTTTCTGAAGCGAGAAAATACCGCCTTAATTTAATCTTAGCCCATCAGTATATTACGCAGATGGAAGAAGTTGTTCGCGACGCGGTTTTCGGTAATGTCGGCACATTGGTTAATTTCAGAATTGGGGCGCAGGATGCGGAATTTTTAGAAAGAGAATTAGCCCCGGAATTTTTCGTCCAGGATTTAGTCAGCCTTGATTTCGCCAGTATTTACATTAAATTAATGATAGATGGCATTGCTTCGCGCCCTTTTTCAGCCGCCACTCTTCCTCCTATCCAATCTTCTTTTGAGAGCTGTCGGGAAAAAATTATCAAAGTTTCCCGTGAGCGTTATGCTTCTTCAAGAAAAGAGATAGAGGAAAAGATTTCTAAGTGGAGCAAAGTGATAGAGGCGGAAAAAGAAGCCCGCCAAGTAAAAGAAGAAAGAAGTCGTGAAAAACCGATGTCCAAGACAGAAGAAATTTTTGAGGCAGTTTGCTCCAGATGCGGCAAAGAGACAAAAGTTAAGTTCAAGCCGGACGGAGTCAGGCCTGTTTATTGTCACGAGTGCTTGGAAATAATTAGGCAAAATAAAGAAGAAGGCGGACAGGAAAGCAGGCCTTCTGAGAGCGCTTCTCCTTCTGGGCATGCTTCTCTTAAAGAAGCTTTCCAGAAAGAATCCCAGTCTGTTCACCACAGAAAAGAAAGAAAAGAAGTTGACACGGTCGGTTTAAGAGAAGCTCTCAAAGAAGCTATGGCAGAGAAAACAAAAGAATAATAATTAAAACAATGGAGAGCAATCATATAAGGAAAAAATTTTTAGATTTTTTTAAGTCAAAGGACCATGCTATCATTGATAGCGCTTCTTTGATTCCTGAAAACGATCCCACTACTTTGTTTACTGGTTCTGGAATGCAGCCGATGATTCCATATTTATTGGGCGAAAAACATCCTGAAGGAAAACGGATTGCTGATTCGCAAAAATGTTTTAGGGATGTTGATATTGATGAAGTAGGCGATAATCGCCATTTAACTTTCTTTGAAATGCTAGGCAATTGGTCTTTAGGCGATTATTTTAAAAAAGAGCAGCTTAATTGGTTTTTTGAATTTCTTACCAAGGAACTGGAGCTAGACCCCCGAAGATTATACGTTACTGTTTTTAGAGGAAAAGAGGAAATTAATATCGGCAGGGACACAGAATCGGCAAACATTTGGCGAGAAATTTTTTCAAAAGCGGGCATAGAAGCAAAAGACATAGATTTCGCTGAGAAAAAAGGCATGCAAGGCGGTCGAATTTTTTATTATGATGAAACGAAAAATTGGTGGTCTCGCTCAGGTTTGCCCAATGACATGCCCGCGGGAGAACCAGGCGGTCCAGACAGCGAAGTTTTTTACGATCTAGGAGAGGGCTCGAGGCTTCACGAAAAATCTCCTTTTAAAGACCAAGTTTGTCATGTTAATTGCGATTGCGGTCGATTTGTGGAAATCGGCAACAGCGTTTTTATGGAATATCTCAAAACCGAAAGGGGTTTTGGACCTCTTTTTCAAAAGAACGTTGATTTTGGCGGCGGCCTGGAAAGAATGGTTATGGCAGCTCAAGGCAAGTTAAGCCCTTTTGAGACTGATTTGTTCTCAAATAGCGTAGCTAAAATTGAAGCATTGAGCGGCAAGCAGGGAAAGGATTCGAAAAAAAATGTTCGGGCCATTCGCATTATCGCCGAACATTTGCGCGCCGCCGTTTTTTTAATGGCTGACGATAAAGGGATTGTTCCTTCTAACACTGATCAGGGGTATGTTATTAGGCGTCTCATTAGGCGGGCGATCAGATACGGAAGGCAGTTGAGGATTGAGAAAAAAATGTGGGCTAAGGAAATAGCTCAAACAGTTGTTAACGATTACGGCGAAGTTTATTCGGAGCTAGCAAAAAACAAAGATTCTGTCTTTGAAGAGTTGGACGAAGAAGAGAAAAAATTTAACAAAACGCTGGAAAAAGGCCTTAAGGAATTCAATAAGCTTTCTTCCGAGGGCATTAACGGGAAAGAAGCTTTTAATCTTTATCAGACCTATGGCTTTCCCATTGAAATGACCAAAGAACTAGCTCAAGAAAGAGACGTTCAGGTTAATGAAGAAGAGTTTAAACAAGAACTAGCCAAACACCAGGAACTTTCTCGGACTGCTAGCGCCGGCAAATTCAAAGGAGGATTGGCTGATGCTGGCGAAGAAACAAAAAAGCTTCATACTGCGGCCCATCTTCTTCTTGCTGCCCTACGCCAAGTTTTGGGTAGCCATGTAACGCAAAAAGGGAGCAATATTACTGCCGAAAGGCTGCGTTTTGACTTTTCTCACGGAGAAAAGATGGCCGATGAGCAAAAAAAGGAAGTGGAAAGAATTGTCAATGAGGCGATTGAAAAAGATTTGCCGGTAGAATGCCAAGAAATGACCTTGGCTCAAGCTAAAGAAGAAGGGGCAATGGGTGTTTTTGAATCTAAATACGGAGAGAAAGTAAGGGTTTATGCTATTAACGGTTTCTCCAAAGAAATTTGCGGAGGTCCGCATGTTAATCGCACCGGGGAGCTTGGTCATTTTAGTATTGTTAAAGAAGAGTCAAGCAGCGCAGGGATAAGGAGAATTAAAGCTGTTTTAGAATAAGCGCAGTAGATTTATCCCCTTCTGGTATTTGTCGCAGGCGTAAAATTGTTATAAAATATAGCCAATGGGGCAGTGGGTTAATTTTTTTTCAAGGAAAGGCGTTCGCTCGGAAGAAAAACACCTTTTAGTAATCGACATTGGAACGGAATTTGTTAAAGCGCTGGTAGTGAAACTATCCAATAACAAAAAAGAAAAGCAAAAAAGGAAACACGGTTTGGTAATCGGAGCGGCGCGCCAAAGACAAATGCCTGGTTATATGCTGGCAGGGGTTATTTCTGATATTGACGGCGTAGTTTCTGTCTGTCAAAAAGCGGTAGATCAGGCAGTGCGAATGGCTAGGATTAGGCCCAAAAAAGCCATAGCGGGCATAGCCGGAGAATACAACAAGGGTATCACTGATCATTTTGTCTGCAAAAGAGATAGTCCAGAGCAAGAAATTACCGCTTCTGAACTGCAAAATATTTTCCAAAAAGCCCAGTGGAAGTCTTTGAATGAAATGCGGTCTCAACTAGCATGGGAAACTGGCAAGCCCGAAATAGAAATTAGACTGGTTAATTCTTTGATTAAGGAAATTAGGATTGACGGCTATCAAGTAGTTAATCCTTTAGATTTCCGGGGGGGAGAACTTTTTTTGAGTTTTTTTAATGTTTACGCGCCCATGATTCATTTGAGGGCTATCGAATCGGTAGTAAAAAGACTGGGGTTTGACCTCCTTTCTATTGTCGCTGAACCTTACGCCCTGACTCGTGTTTCGGGCTTTGATCAAGGGACGGGGGCTATTTTTATTGACGTCGGTGGAGGAACCACCGATGTCGCCCTCTTTAGGCAGGGGCGGATAGAAGGGATTAAAAGCTTTTCACTAGCAGGAAGGACTTTTACTAGAAGATTGGCACGAACTTTTGGATTAGGTTACCACGAGGCGGAGGAGATTAAAATTAGGCATGCTGAGCAATGTCTAAGCAGTCATATGCGTGGAAAGATAAGAAACATCTTGGGCAGGGATACACGCGTTTGGCTAAACGGCTTAGAGCTTGTTTTCGAAGAATTTGACCAGACTTCTTTTTTTCCTCCAGCCATTATGCTTTGCGGCGGCGGGAGCCTTCTTCCAGAAATAAATATTATTTTAAACAGTCGTTTAATCCATAAAAGATGGGCTAAAAACTTTCCTTTCAGCAAAATTCCTCGAGTGAGCGCTATTAAACCAGAGCAGGTGGATAATATTTTTGAAAAAACAAAAGTAATGACGGGATCGGAAAGTGTGGCCCCTCTAGCTCTTGCCAGCCTAGCTGTAGAAATTATTAACGAAGAAGAAAGAATGCTGCCTTCTTTGTTAAGACGGGTGGTAAGAATGATGAGGTAAAAAATATTACTATGAAAAATATTTACATTGAGCCGGATGAAGAAATTATTTCTGTCGTTGATCGGCTGATGCAAACAAAATCATCTCAAATTAATATTGTCATCCCGGCAGGAGCCCAGCTTTGGCAAAGCTCTATTAATTTAAGGCTTCTTAAGAGAGAAGCAGACGCGCTAGGGAATGAGGTCGTATTAGTGGTACCTGATGACTTCTGCGCGGAAATGTCTGAGAAGGCCGGTTTTCCTTTTAAAAAAGAAAAAGATTTTTCTATTGAATTAAGCGAACAAAAGGAAGCCCAAGAAACTCTTGAGGCGGATTTCGCTTCTGCGGAAAAGTTTCTGCCAAAAAAAGAGGAAGAAAAGAAAAAAGCCAGCGAGAAAGATATGATTAAAATTCTTATTGATGATTTGGAAACGAATAGGAAAATGAGGTCAGGCGGCTTAGAAGATAATTTTTTCCAAAAAAAACAAGAAAAACCTCAAGGGACTTTAGCCAAACATAAAGATTCAGAGAAGAGAGTGGCTGATATTGTTAATCCGGACTTTTCAAAAAAGGAGGGTTTTTTCAAAGACGGCTTTTTCAAAAAGAAGAAGAAAGATTCTCCCACTTCCAAGAATCCGCCGGAAATAGTTCGTTTGGGAGAGAATAGGTCCGCTTTTTCGGGGAGATCAGAAAAATCAAAGTGGCCCAAGGCAGTCATCGGCCTGGCTGTTGTTTCTTTTGTTTTCGCAGGAGTATTGGCTTATTTAACTTTGCCAAAAGCCGAAATTACTCTTTTTCCTTACAGCGAAGAGATTGAGTTCTCTTTGCTTGGTTCAGGAGCGAAAGATGTTTCTTCGGTCGATAGCTCTCTTAATGAAATTCCTTTGCAGGAAATTTCCATCAAAGAAACCGGCCAGAAGGAATTCCCTGCCACAGGAGAGGAGCAGCTTGAAAGAAAGGCTCGCGGAACTATTACTATTTACAATGAATACAGCTCTAGCCCCCAAACTCTTGTGGCTACCACTCGTTTTGCCTCTCCAGAAGGGAAAATTTTTCGTATTTTCGAAAAAGTAATAGTTCCTGGAGCCAGCATAAACGAAGGAAAAATTGTGGCTAGTTCCATAGAAGTAGAGGTAGTAGCTGATCAGCCGGGCGAAGAATACAATATTGAACCGTCTAATTTTACTATTCCCGGTTTTAAGGGGACGGCTAAATATTCTGGTTTTTACGGCAAATCAGAGGCTTCGATGTCTGGCGGTTCAACCAAGAAAGTAAAAATTATTTTAGAAAAAGATATCGAGGAGGCAAAGAAATCTTTATCGGAGGATCTCGTCGAAGCAGCCAAAGGAACTTTCCAAGAGCAGATTCCTGATCATCTCCAAATTATTGACCAAGCGGTCAAAGAAGAGACAGAAATTGTTTCTTTAAGCGCGGAAGCTGGCGACCAAGCGGAAAAAGCCATTTTAGAACTGGAGGCAACCGCCCAAGCCTTGCTCTATAACCCTTCGGATATTTCTCAGTTGATAGAAGCAGAGTTAGCAGAACAAATCTCCGAAGAAAGGATGTCTCTTTCTGAAACGCGAAAGGTAGATTGGCAAGAAATAGAAATAGACTGGGAAAAGAAAGAAGCTAATTTTACTCTAGAAGTAAGACAGCGCATTGCCTCAGAAATAGACATAGCTCAATTAAAAAGCGATCTTGCGGGCAAGAATGAGACAGAAGTAAGAAGATACCTAGTCAGCCGTCCGGAAATAGAAAGCGCTCAAATAATGTTTTGGCCTTTCTGGGTTAAAAGAATCCCTCTCCAGCAAGATCGCATCGAAATAAAGATTAAAGAAAACTAAGTATTGGCCGAAGAGAAAATCAGCCCCGTGCTTTATTTCAGCCTTTTGGGACAGGGTTGACTTATTTTTTCTTATCGTTTAATATGCCAATAAACCAATTAAGGTTATTTACTTTCGAAAGAATAATATAAAGTGGCTCAAGAAAAAGATAAAATCGTAAAAGAAGGAGTAGTAATTGAAAGCTTGCCTGATATTACTTTCCGCGTTAAGCTAGACGATGGCGAAGAAATTATTGCTCGACTGGCGGGAAAAATGCGTATGTATCGCATCCGTGTTTTAGTAGGCGATCGGGTGAAAGTAGAAATGACCCCTTACGATAAAGGCAAGGGGAGGATTGTTTATAGGGAAAAATAACCGAAATGGGAGGAAGGAAAGCAAATGCCTTTCTTTGCTAAATAAAAGATATGAAAGTTCGCGCCTCGGTTAAAAAAATTTGTTCGCAATGCAAAATTGTCCGACGTAAAGGTCGGGTTTATGTTATTTGCAAAAACCCTAAGCACAAACAAAGGCAGGGGTAGGTTTTGGTTGATTTTTGAATTTTTATGGCGAGAATAGCTGGAATAAACATTCCTGACAATAAAAGAATCGAAGTTGCTTTAACCTATATTTTTGGCATAGGGCTTTCTTTGAGCAGAGAAATATTAGCCCAGGCTGAAATAGACCCCAATGCCAGAACGAATAAGCTTTCCAATGAAGAAATCAACGCCCTAAGAGAGGTGGTAGAGAAAAAATACAAAGTGGAAGGTGATTTGCGCCGTGAAAGAACAATGAATGTTAAAAGGTTAAAGGATATTGGCTGTTATCGAGGCGTTCGTCACAATCGCGGCCTTCCCGCGCGTGGTCAGCAGACGAAAACCAACTCGCGGACAGTGCGCGGGAATGTAAGGCGAACTGCTGGCAGCGGAAGAAAGAAAGCCGCTGAGAAAACATAACCTGATTAATTAATATTTTTTAGTATGGGCAAAAAGAGAATTATTAAAAAAAGCGAAGAAGAGCTTTTGCAGGAAGCGGAAAAAAGAGAAGCAGCTGAACAAAAAGCCCTTCGTAAAGGAAAAAAAGGCAAGGTGGCAAGACTGGAAAAAGCCAATATTTATGTCCAGTCAACTTATAACAATACCTTGGTTACTTTAACTGACAGAAAAGGCAGTGTTATCGCTTGGTCTTCGGCTGGTTCAGTTGGTTTTAAAGGTCCTAAAAAAGCGACTCCTTTTGCCGCTTCTCGAGTGATAGACTCATTAATGGAAAAAGTAAAGAGCTTAGGGATTAAAGAGGTGGCGGTATTTGTTAAAGGAGTAGGTAGCGGTCGAGATTCGGCAATAAGGTCTTTGGCTAATCATGGATTGGAGATAGGCGCTATCAAGGATGTTACTCCAGTGCCGCACAATGGATGCCGGTCGCCAAAACCTCGCCGCGTTTAATATTTAATTTATTAATTATCGAAATGCATCAAGATTGTAAAAAATGCAGAAGAGCCGGAGAAAAACTCTTTTTAAAGGGAGAGCGTTGTTTCAGCCAGAAATGCGCCATGGTTAAACGTCCTTATCTGCCTGGTCTTCATGGCCGCAAAAGGGCGCGGAGAATTTCTGAATATGGCAGACAGTTAATAGAAAAGCAAAAAGTAAGGTACGCTTATGGCATTTCTGAAGAACAGTTTAAAAAATACTTTAAAGAAATTATTAAACAGAAAGGCAACAAAGAAGAACTGTTGGTCCAGAAACTGGAAAGTCGCCTTGATAACGTTGTTTTTAGATTAGGGCTGACTGCTTCAAGGAGGCTTGCCCGCCAGTTGGTTAATCATGGCCATATCTTAGTTAACGGGCGCAAGGTTGATATCCCTTCTTATCAAGTTAAGAAAGACGACGTTGTCAAATTAAAAGAAAGAAGCAAGCTATCTCCTTTGTTCCAAGAGATCAAAGCCGTTTTAAAAAAACACCAAACTCCAGCTTGGCTTTTGCTAGATGACGCGAAAATGGAAGGCAAAGTTAAAAGTGTTCCTAAGATTGACGAGATAGGCCAAATTGGTGAAATCAATATGATTATTGAATATTACAGCCGCTAACTAGATTGGGCTTTCGTTTGTTAAAACAAACAACAGCCAAGATCAGTTAAGCTAATAAAAATTATGCAAGTAACTCTTCCTAACAAGCCAAAAGTAATTTCGGAGTTAGAAAAAGACAACGAAGCTACTTTTGAAATAGAAGCCTGCTATCCCGGGTATGGAACTACTCTAGGCAATAGTTTGCGGCGGGCTCTGCTTTCTTCTCTTCCGGGTGCTGCTATTGTAGGAGTAAAAATCAAAGGCGTGGATCACGAGTTTTCTACTATTCCCTATGTTGTTGAAGACGTTATTCAGATTATCCTTAATTTAAAGCAGGTGCGCTTAAAGATGCACACGGAAGAGTCTTTGCGCCTTACTCTTAGGGCCAAGGGAGAGAAAAACGTCAAAGCAGGCGACATTAAAACTGTTTCTGGCGTAGAAATTATTAATAAAGAAGCTCCGATCGCCACTCTAACTAACAAGAAGGCGGAGCTTGATATGGAGCTGGAAGCAGAGGCCGGGCTTGGCTACTTACCGGTAGAACAGCGCAAGGAAGGAAAGCTGGAAATTGGCAAAATTGCTATTGACGCTGATTTCAGCCCCGTGCGTAAAGTTAACTACTTTATTGAAAATATTAGGGTAGGCGAAAGAACCGACTATGACCGAATCCAGCTTACTATTGGCACAGATGGCACGATCACTCCCCGCGAAGCTTTTATTGAAGCCTCAAAAATACTAGCCAATCATTACAAGATTTTTTCTAAATTAGAAGAAAAAGCTTCCGCGCGAAAAAAAGATAAGAAAAAAACTGAAACTAAGAAAGTTCAAAAAGAAGAATCTTCTGCTGAAAAAGACGCGGGTAAAACTAAAATAGAAGAGATGAAGATTTCTCCGCGGGCTAAAGCGGCCTTGGAAGGCGCCGGCATCAAAACAGCAGCCGGCTTAGCGAGGAAAAGCGAAGATGACCTTAAGGAAATAGAGGGACTGGGAGGCAAGGGCATTAAAGAGATTAAAAGAATTCTGGGGCGTTTAGGATTAACGCTTAAGCATTAATTTTTTGGCATTGTTTTTATGAAACACGGGAAAAGAGAGAAAAAGCTAAGCAGAAAAAGAGATCAGCGCCGCGCCCTTTTGAGGATTATGGCGGCAGATTTGATTTTGAAAGAAAAGATTGTTACCACTGAAGCAAAAGCCAAAGCCCTTCGTCCAGTTGTGGAAAAAATGATTACTAAAAGCAGAGGCATTACTTTGGGCGATCAACAAAAAGTCTCTGGCAAAGACGGAGAAAACCTTTCTATTATTAGACAGCTTTCACGTTTTCTTCCCGAGAGAGCTTGGAAGAAGCTAGTCAGGGAAGTAGGGTCTCGTTATCGCGCTCGTCCCGGCGGCTATACTAGAATTAGTAAGCTTCCTCCCCGCCAAAAAGATGGAGCGAAAAGGGCAATCATCGAGCTGGTAAAAGACAATAGTTAAAATTTATGAAACTTCTTAACGCGAAAAATAAAGTCTTAGGGCGTTTGGCCGTAGAAGCGGCTAATTTATTGCGGGGCAAAAACAAACCTGACTATCAACCTCATCTTCAACAGGGAGATAAAGTTATTATTATCAACACGGATGAAGTAAGGCTAACCGGAGGGAAGCTCAAAAAGAAAAAGTATTACCACCATTCTGGTTATCCCGGCGGAATTAAAGAAATAAGAATGGACAAGGCTTTAGAAAAAGATTCTCGAGAAGTTGTCAGAAAAGCTATTTACGGAATGTTGCCTAAGAACAAATTAAGGAATAAAACTATTAAAAAACTTGAACTGTATCAAGGAGAAAAAAATAGTGCGGTTAATCAATAAAAAAAATGAACGAAGAAGAAAAAGAAAACACAATTGAAAAAGATCAAGCCCAGCCAACAAAAGCAAAGGTAATTAAGGACAAACGTTATTTTGAAGCTGTAGGCAGAAGGAAGAAATCTGTGGCTAGGGTTCGTCTTTTCACCTGTCAGCCTTTTGATGATCCAGAAGGGCGCATTACTGTTAACGGAAAATCTTATCTTGATTTTTTCCCTACTCTCGAGATGAGGCAAATTGCTATTTCTCCCCTTAAAAAAATGAAATCTCTCAATAGGTTTGAGGCGACAGTTTTAGCAAGGGGAGGAGGGTTTAGGGGCCAGGCAGAAGCTATTAGGCATGGCTTGGCGAGAACTTTAGTAGAATTCAATCCTGATTTTTCTAAAAAACTTAAAAGGGCTGGCTATCTAAGCCGCGATCCGCGCAAAAAAGAAAGAAAAAAGCCTGGTTTAAAGAAGGCTCGTCGAGCTCCGCAATGGTCAAAGCGATAAGGGACTATAAAACCCCCTCAACTATTCAGCTAAGGGGGTTTTTTGTTGGGAATTATTATCGAGAGAGATCTAGAGTTCCAATGAGAGCAGCTGGCGGCCTTCTTTTAAAAGATAGATTTTTTCTTCTTCTTGATGATAAGCCATTTCTTCAATCTTAATTTTTATAATGTCAACAATATTCCTGTGGTCGCGACCGTCCAGCTCAATAAATTTTAAGTAATCGTCAACAGAAAAAACAATATGGCTATTTGTTTCTCCGTACCAGATGGCGTCCTTAATTTTAGAGCCTAGGCGGGTAATAAACTCTTGCTCTCCTTTGGTCTTTTGCGGTTGAGAAAAAGCGTTCTTTAAATAATAAACCCATATTTCGTTATCGGTAAAAAAGAGTATTTTCCTACAATCCGAAGAAAAGCGCGCTTTTTTGACTTTGGGAGAAATAAGCTGAAAAAGGTCTCCTTTTTCATTAAGCAAATAAAACTCGCCTGTTTCGCTAAGAAGGGCGATTCTTTCTTCAGCATTAGCAATAATCTGAAAGGGGCCTTCTCCGGGAACGGGCACCAGGCTGACTTGATTGTTGAAAGATCTTGCTTGGTCGGTTTTATAAATAATTTTGCTGGGTTGTTGAATGTAGAAAATATTTTTTTCTTGAGGATTGATAAACTCATTTAAAGAGAAATTAGGTGTCAGATTATTTTTGACGAGGGCAAAAGTTGGTTCTTGGGGGACTAGAAAAATATCTCTTGCTTCAGTGACTAAACTAGACTCAATTTTGAGAGATTTTTTCCAGCTGTGAAATCCTTCTTTGCTTATTTCTATTTGGTATTCTTTTGGCAAAAGTCTCTTGATAAGCGCTGGCGTTTTTGCTTCTTTCTTGCCGTTGATAAAAACTTCTGCTTTTTTAGGTGAGGAAGTAAGATAAAATCCTCCAGTGGCTACCAGTTCTTTTTCTTTCCAATCAAAAACATAGCCAGCAGCGTACATAAGAACAGGAACAGCTAAAGCAAAAAAAGAGATAAGACTGGCGTAAAGAATTATTTTTCTGGTTTTTCCCTTCATTTTAATTAAATTGTATCATTTTTAAAAGTGGCTTGCCAAGCTTTATGAAGTGGAGTAGGATGGAAGTGCTATGGAAAGATTTATTATCAATGGAGGGCGCCAGCTCAAAGGAAAAATCAAAGTAAAAGGAGCTAAAAACGCTGCTTTAAAAATACTGGCCGCTTCTCTTTTGACTGACCAAGAATGGATCGTTTCTAATGTCCCTTGCATTGAAGACATTTCCCGTTTGTTGGAATTGCTAAAAGAAGTAGGAGTTAATGTTTCCTTCGATCCTAAAGAAGATTCAACTTATTATCTTAGAGCAGAAGGAAAGATTAAAAGTTTTTTAAACCCAGAAATTGCTGACCGTCTAAAGGGCTCTATTCTAATGGCGGCTCCTCTTTTGGCGCGCTGTGGAGAGGTAAACTTACCTCAGTCGGGTGGCTGTGTTATCGGTCAGCGGCCGCGCGATATTTTTTTAGAGGGTTTTCAGGCTTTTGGCGCGGAAGCTAAGAAGACAAAGAATGGCTTTAGGCTAACTGCCGCAAAAATTAAAGGAACTAAATTTGTTTTTCCAGTTGTAAGCGTAACTGCCACGGAAACGATGATGTTAATGGCTGTTTTGGCTAAGGGCAAAAGCTTGTTAGTCAATGCGGCATGCGAGCCTGAAGTAGTCGCTTTGGCTGATTTTTTAAATCATTGCGGCGCGAAAATTAAAGGCGCTGGAACGTCTTTTATCGAGATAGAAGGCGTCTCTTATCTTGGTGGTGGCCAATGCCGAATTATTCCGGACAGGCTTGAAGCAGGAAGCTTCGCTCTTTTAGGGGCGGCCAGTCAAAGCCAGCTTGTGGTAGAAGGAATTGAGCCGTCTCATCTAGACGTGCTTTGGGCCATGTTGGATCGGGCGCAGGTTAATTTTTCTCTTGGCAAAGATAATGTTGTTATCAAACCTCCCTTTAAACTAAAGGCGGTTAATTTGAAAACCCATGAATATCCCGGCTTTCCTACTGATTTACAGGCGCCTTTTACTGTTTTGATGACGCAAGCGGAAGGGCTTTCTTTAATTCATGAAACTATTTTTGAAGGAAGACTTTTTTATGTTGACTGCTTAAATCAAATGGGCGCTAAAGCTATTATGTGCGATCCCCACAGGGCTTTAATAAAAGGTCCGGCGCAGCTGTTCGGCCGTCGGCTGATCAGCCCTGATATTAGGGCTGGCATTGCTCTGGTAATCGCTTCTTTGGTTGCCCAAGGAGACTCAGTAATAGAAAATATTTATCAAATTGATCGCGGCTATGAGAAAATAGAGGAAAGGCTGCAAAAAATTGGCGCAGAAATAAAAAGAGTCGCCGTTTAATTTTTATTTAATTTCCGCAAGATGTGAAAATGGCGCGCATAAGATTATTCGCTTATTTTTCTCTTTGCGGCTGGCTCAGGTGTTTGCTAAAAAAATAGGCGTAGATTTAGGAACGGCCAATACCTTGGTTTATTTACCTAAGAAAGGAGTGGTGATTAACGAACCGACAGTGGTCGCTTTTTCCATTGAAGAAAATCATATTTTAGCTGTAGGGAATCAAGCAAAAGAAATGTTAGGACGGGCGCCGGAAATGATTAACGTTACTCGCCCGATGAAGGAAGGGGTTATTGCTGATTATCGGATAACTGAGGCTATGCTGCGCTATTTTATAGGCAAAGTCATGGGAAGGTGGCGCTTTCTTAGGCCTGAGGTGATGGTTTCTGTGCCGGCGGGAATAACTTCTACTGAAAGGAGGGCGGTGATTGAAGCTACGATGAAAGCCGGCGCCAAGAACGCTTATATCGTTAAAGAGCCGGTGCTGGCGGCTATTGGCGCGGGTCTTTATATTAATGAACCAGCCGGTCATATGATTATTGATATTGGCGGAGGGACTTCAGAAATGGCTGTTATTTCTCTGGGAGGGGTGGTAGCTTGGGCTTCTGTCCGAGTGGGCGGTGATAAAATAGATCAAGCTATCTGCGAATATATAAGGAAGAAGCATAATTTAGCTGTTGGCGATCGGGCGGCGGAAAAAATTAAAATTAGCCTAGGAAACGCTCTGCCGCAGGAAGAAGAAAAAACAATGGTTGTCCAGGGGCGTGATTTGGTAGGCGGCCTGCCTAGATCTATTGAGATTAGCTCTAACCAAATTACTGGAGCGATTAGTGAGCAATTAGGAGAAATTGTTGACGCTATTAAAAAGGTTTTGCAAGATACTCCGCCGGAATTAGTGGCTGATATTATGGACAAAGGGATGGTTTTAAGCGGCGGCGGAGCTTTGATTTCTAATATCGATGATTTAATTACGGAGGCTACGGGGGTAAGCTGCCGAGCAGCTAAAGACCCCTTGCTATGCGTTGCCAAAGGGGCGGGAATGGCTTTAGAACACTTGGATCTCTACAAAAGAAGTATTATGAGTAAAAAATAAAGGTGGTTGAGGCCTGGCTAAAAAGTTGGGGTTTTATTATGTTAATTGGCATTAATATGACGGCGGCCTTTAACAGTCCGCGTACGGGGGTGGAAGAATATGTTTATCAGCTGGTTAAGAATATGACAATGCTCAAAGAGAGCCGAGAGCATCGTTTTTCCTTGTACACCCCTCAAAACTTAAAATGGCCTTTGCCTATGTGGACTCAAGCAAGGCTTTCTTTGGAAATGGCTTTCAAAAAACCGGATGCTTTGTTTATCCCTGTCCATGTTTTGCCCTTGATTCATCCAAGAAATTCAGTAGCGACCATTCATGGATTAGAGTTTGAGTATTATCCAGAGACCTATCCTTGGAGGCATAGAAATTATCTTCGTTGGAGCAGCCGTTATGCTCTTAAGCATGCCCGCGAAATTATTGCCGTTTCTGAAAATACCAAAAATGATCTTGTTAAGCTTTATGGCGGAGATCCAGAAAAAATTAAAGTAATTTATCATGGCATCAGTCGCCCTCCTGCTTTTGAAAAGGTTAATTTTTCCAGTCCCTTCATTCTTTTTATTGGTCGGTTAGAGACTAGAAAAAATATTCTTGGCTTGATAAGAGCCTATCAGGCCATAAAAAAGAAATATCAAATTCCCCATAAGTTAGTTTTAGCAGGGCCGCCAGGATATGGCTACGGCCAAATAAAAAAAGAAATTCAGCAAGCGAAGCCCGAGATTAAAGAAATGGGTTATGTCTCGCGGAAAGTAAAATGGGGCTTGCTAAAAAAAGCTGATTTGTTTGTTATGCCTTCCTTTTATGAGGGGTTTGGCTTGCCTCTTCTGGAAGCCCAACAGGCAGGATGCCCTATTGTTTCTTCTAGCGCTTCTGCTTTGCCCGAAGTAACCGGCAAAGGAGCTTTGTTGGCCGATCCTTCTAATATTGAGCAAATGTCAGAATTAATGTATAAAGTTATTAACTCTTCTCAAGCAAAAGATGACCTTATTCAAAAAGGATATAAAAATATTAAGAGATTTTCTTGGCGGAAATGCGCTCGTCAAACCCTTAAAACGTTAGCAGAAAGGAACTAGAAAATCTTTTTGCTAGAGCGATTGGATATGAAAATAGCTTTGGTTCATGACTATCTGATTAGATTCGGGGGGGCAGAGAGGGTTTTTTTATCTTTGCTGAAAATTTTTCACCAAGCGGATGTTTATACTCTGCTTTACGACCCAAAGAGGATGGGCTCTTATTTCTCTCGCCAAAAGGTCCACACTTCCTTTTTGCAGAAAACGCCCTTTTCTTTAAAAAAATACCGCTATTTACTGCCTCTTATTCCTTCGGCGGTAGAGTCTTTAGATTTGAGGGAGTATGATTTAGTCATTTCCTCTTCCAATGCTTTTATTAAAGGTTTGATTCTAAGGCCGAAAACAGTCCATGTTTGCTATTGCCACAATCCGGCGCGTTTTTTATGGGATTATTCTTTAAAGTATGATGGGCGGCCGGCTTGCTTGAGGAAAATTATTTTTCACTACTTAAGGATATGGGATCGGGCAGCGGCTCATCGGGTAGATTATTTTGTTGCTAATTCTTATACCACCGCTCAAAGGATTGAAAAGTTTTATCGAAAGAAAGCCGAAGTTATCTATCCTCCCGTAGCCCTTTCTTCTCGTCCGGAAAAATTTTTTTCGTCCGGCGATTATTTTTTGATTGTTTCTCAGCTAACGCCGTACAAAAGAATTGATCTGGCTATTGATGCTTTTAACAAGCTTGATCTGCCCCTCGTTATTATCGGGCAAGGCAGGAACAGAAAAAAATTGGAAAAAATGGCTGGGCCCAAGGTAAGGTTTCTGGGCTGGCAACCAGACGAAGTGGTTAGGCGTTATTATCAAAATTGTCTGGCTTTTATTTTCCCGGGCGAAGATGATTTCGGCATTGCGCCGGTGGAGGCAATGGGCTTTGGTAAGCCAGTATTGGCTTTCCGCCGAGGAGGAGCTTCAGAGACAGTAGTAGAAGGAATTACCGGAGAATTTTTTGACGATCCGGCACCCGAATCTTTAGCTGATGGAGTAAGACGTCTTCTTTGGGGCTACCAAAAATATGATCCTTTAACTATCAGGAAAAGAGCGGAAAAATTTTCTGCTGAAAAGTTTGAAAGATCTATTAAAGAATTTGTTATCAAGGCATTAGAAAGAGAAAAAATCTTAGGCCGTAGATATTGAACAGCGATTGATGGTTTCAATAGATTGTGTTATGATTAGGCTGTGGAATATTTATTTTTAAAAGTGATTATTCCGCGCTAGATATGATTATCGGACATAAGCGCATTTTAGGTTTTTTCAATAGAAATATTGAGAGAAAGCGATTGGCGCACGCTTATCTTTTTTGGGGTTCATCGCATTTAGGCAAGAAAACTTTAGCCGAAAAAATTATCAAAGATATTACTGGCCAGGATCTTCAAAAAAATCTTCATCCAGATGTATTGATTGTTGAGCAAGAGGACAATGGAAATAGCAACAAAGAAACCGAAATAGGCATTGCTAAAATTAGGCAGCTTCAGCGCCATCTTTCTCTTTCTCCTTATCAAGCGCCTTTTAAGGTCGCCCTCATTGAAGAAGCGGATAGGCTGACTTCAGAGGCGGGCAATTGTCTTTTAAAGACCTTGGAAGAACCACCGGCGCGTTCCGTGCTTATCTTGATTACTTCCAAAATAAGAAAAGTCCTTCCTACTGTTATTTCCCGGTGTCAACTGATTAATTTTTTGCCTGTTGCTGAAGAAGAAATGAGAAAATTATTACAGCAGGAGTATGGTCCAAAGAAAGATTTTGAAGAAATTATTAAGTTAGCCAGCGGACGTCCCGGCTTGGCGATTAATTATTTGAGTCAACCGGATGGCTTAAAAGATTATTATGCCAACGTTAACCAATTGATCGAGCTTTTAGAAAGTGATTTAAACAAAAGGTATTTTTGGGCTGAGCAGGCCTCAAAAAAAGTTTCTTTGACGCGGAGACTTTTAAGCGATTGGCGGATGTGGTTTAGAGAGCTAATGTTTTTAGAGGCGGGCTCTCGCGGTTCGGCGGAGTTGCAGCAATTAGATAATTTTAAAGGACGTTATTCTTTAGGAAAAATAAAAGAAATTATTAAAAAAATTAACGAAACAGACAGCTTGCTTGCTGATGCTAGCATTAATCATCGGCTGGCACTGGAAGTTTTAATGTTAGATTTTTAGTTAATCATGTATCAACAGGCTATTGATAAAATCAAACCTCATCTGGAAAAAACAATCGATTATTTAAAAAACGAGCTTGCTAGTCTTCAAGCAGGAAGAGCTACGCCAACTCTTTTAGAAAATCTAGATATAAAATGTTATGGCCAGATTATGCCCTTAAAACAATTGGCCTCTATTCAGGCGCCGGAGCCGCGAGTTATTCTCGTTCGCCCTTGGGATAAGTCTATTATCAAAGAAATTGAGTCAGCGATAAGAAATTCTCGCTTGGGGGTTAGTCCAGTCTTAGATGACGATGTTATCAGGATTAATATTCCTCCTTTGAGCGAAGAAAGACGAAGAGAGTTTTTAAGGATCGCCCAAGAGAAGGCGGAAGAATGCCGTATTAGCGTTAGGCGCCACAGAGAAGAAGCATGGAAA
The DNA here is from genome assembly GCA_964556655.1 of uncultured Candidatus Saccharibacteria bacterium. Taxonomy (GTDB): domain Bacteria; phylum Patescibacteriota; class Minisyncoccia; order Portnoybacterales; family UBA2143; genus CAZKWY01. Next base: position 18,498 of record CAZKWY010000004.1, on the reverse strand, counting down.
GAAATTCAGGATTTAGAAAAAGAAAAACAAATCGGAGAAGACGACAAGTTTAAAGCGAAAGAAGCCTTGCAAAAGCTGGTTGACGAATATAATAAAAAGATAGAGGAAGTCAGCCAGAAAAAAGAGGCGGAAATATTAAAAGTTTAATGGAATAATAATATGTTTTCTGTCGCCATCATTTTCATTTTAGTTTTGGGTCTGTTAATTTTCGTCCATGAGCTGGGCCATTTTATCGCGGCCAAAAGAGCAGGCATTAAAGTAGAAGAATTCGGCATGGGCTTTCCTCCCAGGATTTTTGGTTTTAAGAAGGGAGAAACCCTTTATTCTCTTAATCTTCTGCCTATAGGTGGTTTTGTTAAAATTTATGGTGAAGATGAACTTAATAAAGAGGAAAAAGACAGCAATCAGGCTGATCAAAAAAGAGCCTTTTTTAATCAGCCTATTTCTACACGAGCAAAAGTTCTCTCCGCGGGAGTAGCTATGAACTTTTTTCTAGCGATGTTTCTTTTGATAGTTGGCTATGGCGTTGGCCTGCCGCAGGCAGTTGAAGAAGGGGAAAGCGCTAACTTTAGAAACTCCCAAATACAAGTTGTGGAAGTAGCTATGGATTCTCCGGCGCAGAAAGCAGGGATCAAAATAGGAGATACTGTTAAAGGCGCTGAAGCGGGAGGTGTTTCTTTTTCTTTTTCCAATATTAACGAAGTGCAGGAATTTATTGATCAGCGCCAAGGGGAAACAATTCTTCTAGCTATTCAGAGGGGCGAAAACATGATAGAAAGGGAAATTGTTCCGCGCGATAAACACCCAGAAAACGAAGGGCCGCTAGGCATCGCTATGGCTAGGACAGCCCTTGTCTCTTACCCTTGGTACGAGGCTATTTATCGGGGAATAGCCAGCTCTTTTTACCTTTTAACAGCTATCGTTTTAGGAATAGGCCAAATTTTTTGGAATTTGATCTCTTCGGGGGAAACCCCCGATCAAATAGCTGGTCCCGTAGGCATTTTCAACTTGGCCGCTCAAGCGACTGAGCTAGGCTATATTTATGTTCTTCAGTTAACAGTGGTATTAAGCATCAATCTAGCTATTCTTAACATTCTTCCCTTGCCGGCTTTAGACGGTGGACGGCTTTTATTTCTAGCCATTGAAAAAATCAAAGGATCTCCTCTTAGCCGCAAGGCGGAAAGAATAGCCCATGCGGCTGGCTTTGTTTTTCTTATTCTTTTAATGCTGGCGATTACCTGGCAGGATATTGCCAGAATTCTTTAAAGTTAAAATATGAGACAATCTTTTCTTTTCACCAAAACGATCAAAGAAACACCTAGGGATGAAACCAGCTTTAACGCGCAAGCTCTTATAAGAGCTGGAATGATAGATAAGGTTAGTGCTGGTGTTTATACTTTTCTTCCCTTGGGGTTAAGGGTTCATAATAAGATTTGCCAAATTGTTCGGGAGGAAATGAATGCTGTTGGCGGCCAGGAAATTCTTATGCCTGCTTTAACGCCGAAAGAGCTCTGGCAGACGACTAAGCGTTGGGATAATTTTGACGCGCTTTTTAAGCTGGAAGGAGCGAACAAGAAAGAATATGCTTTAGGCGCTACCCACGAAGAAATTATTACTCCTCTGGCTAAAAAATATATTTTCTCCTATAAAGAGCTGCCAGTTTATGTGTATCAAATCCAGACTAAATTTAGGAATGAGCCGCGCGCCAAAGCGGGCCTAATCAGAGGAAGAGAATTTTCCATGAAGGATCTTTATTCTTTCCATATTGATAAAAAGGATTTGGAAGATTATTACGAAGTAGTTAAAGAAGCCTATTTTAAAATTATGGCCAGGTGCGGCCTTAAAGAAATTACTTATTTAACCTTTGCTTCTGGAGGAGCTTTTTCTAAATATTCTCATGAGTTTCAAACATTAGCCAAAAATGGAGAAGACACGATCCATCTTTGCGAGAAATGCCAAGTAGCAGTTAATCAAGAAATTATTGAAGAGCAAAAAACCTGTCCGCGGTGCGGCAGCGAAGATCTCCATAGCAAAAAAGCTATTGAAACAGCCAATATTTTTAAGCTGGGCACGCGTTTCTCTAATGATTTTGGCTTTTTTTACAGTGACATCCAAGGAGAAAAAAAGCTTGTGGAGATGGGCTGTTACGGAATCGGCCCTAGTCGTATTATGGGTGCTGTGGCTGAAGTTTTTCATGACAGCAAGGGAATAAAATGGCCGCGGGAAATCGCTCCTTTCCAGGCGCATTTAGTCTCTTTGGCTAGCGGTAATGATGAAGTAGCTAAAAAAGCGGACGGTCTTTATCAAAAGCTTCAGAAGGAAAACATTGAAATACTTTACGATGACAGAAAGGATCGTTCGGCTGGAGAGAAATTTGCCGATGCTGATTTGATCGGCTTGCCCGCGCGCTTAGTAATTAGCGAAAAGACTTTGGCCGAGAAAGCAGTTGAGGTGAAAAAGAGGGGCAGCGATAAGGTGAAAATGGTTAAATGGGAAGAAGTTCTGTCATATTTTCAGGGGCGATAATCTCTTTGCTGGCAATTGGGGCTGCCAGTAATGATCTTCTAACGTGCTTAATAAATTTTTTGGGATTTTTTCTAAAGACATTGGCATAGATCTGGGCACAGCTAATACTTTAGTCTATGTTAAGGGCAAGGGCATCATTATCAATGAGCCTTCTGTGGTGGCGATTAATCAAAAAACAGGCCAGGTTCTTTCTATTGGCCAGGAGGCCAAGAAAATGGTAGGGCGGACTCCCGCCCATATTGTCGCTTCCCGCCCTTTGGTAGCTGGCGTTGTTTCAGATTTTGAAGTTACCGAGCAGATGCTCAAATACTTCATAGATAAAGTTCATCGGGAGAGCTTTTCTATCCTGCCTCGCCCGAGAGTGGTGGTAGGTATTCCTTCCGGGGTAACCGAAGTGGAAAAAAGGGCTGTGGAAGATGCTACTAAAAGCGCTGGCGCGCGCGAAGTTTATCTCATTGAAGAGCCTATGGCGGCGGCGATTGGCATTCGCTTGCCTGTTCAAGAAGCGACCGGCAATATGATTGTTGATATTGGCGGCGGAACTATGGAAGTAGCTGTTATTTCTTTGGGTGGCATTGTTGTTAGCCAAAGCTTGCGTGTCGCTGGCGACAAGCTTAACGACGACATCATTCAATACGCGAGAAGCGAGTTTAACTTACTTTTAGGAGAAAAGACCGCCGAAGATATTAAACTGGAAATTGGTTCGGCCTACCCTCTAGAAGAAGAGCTTAGGACAACGATGAGAGGAAGAGATTTGGTAAGTGGCTTGCCAAAAGAAGTAGAGGTGACCGATGGACATATCCGTAAGGCTTTGTCGCGCTCTATTGGAAGTTTGGTCAACGCGGTCAAGAACACTATTGAAGAAACTCCGCCTGAACTGGTGGCGGACATGATGAAGCGAGGCATCTATTTGGCGGGCGGCGGCGGATTATTGAGAGGGCTGGATACTCTTTTAAGCGAACAGACAGAAATGCCGGTCAGGGCAGTAGAAGATCCTCTTACCGCCGTAGTTCGTGGAACGGGCATTGTTTTAGAAGACGTTGACGCGGTAAAGGGCGTTTTAGTCAGTACTGACTATGAGGCTCCTCCGCGGTAATTAAAGAGGCCGAAATAAGCATTAATTAAATAATTTAAAAAATAAAAATATTTAATTTCCGAACTATTAGCCACAGCCGTTTTTGTCTCTCTAGGATTTGTTCTGTTTGCTAGACTAAATTTTTGCCCTGCTAGTGTTTCAAATTTAAAAATAGGCGAAATTAAAAAGACAATATCTTTGCCCCAAAAAGCCAGATGAAAGAGCCCTAGGGGCTGGCGAAATAAAAGGAATTAAGGGGTTGTATCAATAAGAGCTTTTTGGCAACCATCATTGATTAGTTTTTTATTTTATTATGCCTGAACTTCCCGAGGTAGAAACAATTAAAAGACAGCTTAATAGAAAAATCAAAGGCAAGCGCATCAAAAACGTAGAAGTGCGGCTGTCGTCTTTTGTTAAGCTTCCTTTAAGCAAATTTAAAAAGATAGTTGGAGGAAGCGCGATTAAAAACATCAGTCGGCGGGCCAAGCTTCTTATTTTTGATCTTGACAATGAGTATCTTCTAGCCGTTCATTTGAAAATGACCGGACAGTTGGTAATTAACGGCTATTCGGACAAGCATACCCATCTCATTTATCATTTTCAAGACGGAAGCAATCTTATCCATAATGATTTTCGTCGGTTTGGTTTTGTTAAGGCGGTGCCTAAAAAACAATTGCTTTCTTTTTTGAGCAAAAATAATTTTGGCCCAGAGCCGCTAGCCAAAGAGTTCACTCTTTCTTTGTTTCAAGAGCGGCTGGCCAAAAGAAAACGATCCAAAATCAAACCTCTCTTAATGGACCAAAGCTTTATTGCTGGCATTGGCAATCTTTACGCTGATGAAATTCTTTTTTGGGCCGGCGTCAAACCAGACAAAAGAGCGGGCGAGCTTGGGTTAAAATCTGTTGAAAGAATCTACCAAGGGATTAAAGAAATTTTGCCGGTAGCGATAAAAGAAAAAGGCACTTCGGCGGAAAACTATGTAGATGCTTACGGCAAAAAAGGGAATTATCTTTCTTTAGTAAATGTTTATCAGCGCGAGGGTCAAGCTTGCGTTAAATGCGCCAGAGCTATTAAAAGAATTAAACTCAATAATCGTTCCGCTTACTTCTGTTCTAAATGCCAAAGATAATTAAACTATAAAGCTTTTGGATAAAAATATGGAATTTTCTAAGGATTTTTATTGGGGAGCGGGAACTTCCGCCCATCAGGTTGAAGGAGGGCAGGTTAATGATTGGTCGCAGTGGGAAAAGGAGAATGCCGAGCGATTAGCCCAACAGGCTAAAAAATACTGGCAAAAATGGCAAAGGGAAAAATTTTCCGCCATGCTTGAACCAGCTAATTATCTTAGCGGCCGCGCTTGCGATCACTATCATAGGTTTAAGGAGGATTTTGATCTGGCTAAGTCTCTGGGCCATAACGCGCATCGTTTTTCTATTGAGTGGTCGCGCGTTGAGCCTAAAGAAGGAAAGATAGACCAAAAGAAAATTGAGCATTATCGTGAGGTTATTTTAGCGCTAAAGGAGCGTAATTTGGAGCCGTTCGTCACCCTTTATCACTGGACTTTACCTATTTGGCTGGCCCAAAAGGGGGGCTGGCTTAATCCTAAGGCGCCTTACTATTTTGATCGTTTTGTTAAGCTGGTGTCAGAAAACTTGTTTGCTCCGGTTAAGTTTTGGATAACCATTAACGAGCCAAACGTTTATGCTTCTAATTGCTATTTAAAGGGGGTTTGGCCACCTCAGGGAAAAAGTCTTTTAAAATATTTTAAAGTTCTTAATCATTTAGCGAGAGCTCATCAGCTAGCCTATCAATCTCTCCATTCGATTGATTTAGGATGCCGCGTTGGCATAGCTAAGAATAATATTTACTTTGAAGGGAATCTTTTAAAATATCCGGCTGATTTTTTTTGGAATAAGTATTTTTTAAATAAGATTGCTGATAGCCAGGATTTTATTGGTCTTAATTATTACTTCCATTGTAGGATTAAGGGATTAAAATTTAATCAGAACAGGAATCAAGAAGTCTCTGATCTGGGATGGGAAATTTATCCAGCGGGCATTTATTACGCGCTTCAAGGAATTAAGCAATACGGCCGCCCTATTTATATTTTAGAAAACGGCTTGGCTGACGCTGATGACCAAAAAAGAGAAAGATTTATCAAAGATCATCTGCATTGGATTGATATAGCTATTAAAGAAGGGATTGATGTAAGGGGATATTTTTACTGGTCTTTATTAGACAATTTTGAATGGGACAAAGGTTTTTGGCCTCGTTTCGGACTGGCTAAAGTAAATTACAAAAACTTTCAGAGAATTATTCGTCCTAGCGCCCAAGTTTTTAAAAAGCAATAAGGAAACCCCGCTTTATCAAAAGATAAAGCGGGGTTCTAGTAGTTAGTAAGATAAAGCAATCCATGGCGTCGGTGTGCTTGCTACGGCATAGCCGTTCATCCATTGGGCTGCTCCAAATACTTCTGGATTTACTGGATTTAGCGGACTAGCTTTGGAAAAATCAGTCCAGACAAAATTGCCGTGGATCTCCGCGGCGCTCCGAGGTACGTCTCTTTTTTGGTCTCCTAGGAGTCTTGCGCAAAAGATCTCTCCAGGCTCTAAGTTTATGAAGGCGCGTACAGAAAAGACCTTTTTTTGGTCTTTTTCTATAACGCAAGGAGGCGTGAGGAGAAAGATAAGTTGTTCTTTTTCCACCGTTCCTTCGCTGACAATCTCTCTTTTTTCGTTCTGGAGAAAGACATCCTTTATCATTTTTTTGGCGATCTTATTTGTCGCCAAGTCTATTGTTATTTTTCGGATGCCGATTTCGCCGCCTTTGGAGGTAATTTCAAAATTGTATATTTCTGCGATGCCGGATTGGTATCTTTCCTTCTCAGGCATAGGGACGCTTATCCGAGGTACGCTTTGGTGAACAATAAAAGTTCTCGAAGGACTCTCGCCTACAAGCGAAAGGTGTTTATTTGAGACAACTCCTATCGCTTCTATCTCATCAATCTTCGTTTTGATTCCTTTGCCGGAAAGATCTCGGAGGGAGAAGCATTCGCTGGTGATTTGGGCTTTGATGGTGTATTCTTTGTGTTCGCCCTTTTCGACAAGCACCTCCCTATCAAAACGAAAAAAGGTAGGGCTAGCTACTGGTGGCGACTGTTCGCAGATTTTTTCTTCTTCTTCCCAAATGGAAACCGAATGCATAATCATGGTCCAGCAAGAAGAATTGATCTGTTCGAACGAGAGAGACATTCCCTGAATGCGGACGCTTTCATCACGGGCAGTTAGCCGTACTTTGCCGAGGATGATTGCTTGGCCCGGATAGGCGAGAAAAGGTTGTGTTTTTTCTCCTGCCATTGCTAGCTTTCCTCGATCTTTTATTATTATTACCTTTTCGTTTTCTGCTGGCATTCGGACATCCTCTATGGCGCGGAAGTTGTCCATTGAGACAACCCATAGCCTTTTGATTTTGCACATCCAAGATCCTTCTTCAGCGGCGAAATCCAAGTTTCCTATTAGCTCAAGCTCTGCCGTGGAGCCGGCTTGGATGTAGATGGGTTCGTCAAATTGGATGAAACCTTCGCGAGGCAAGACAAGTCCATGGAGGGCGCCTTCGCTTCTTATCTCTATGCTTCGCATCGGCCTAACAGATTCAAGCTCGATGCCTGCTACCATGACATTTCTGTTTATGCCGTGAAGCAACCATGTTCCGAGAGGCACGTTTGTAGCTCCTTTTACTGCTGTGAGGTGGAAATTTCCCGGTTTTTTGGTTACTTCTAGTCGTGGTGCTTCTACGGGAATTGAGTAAAGGATTTCCTCCGATTTTTTTTCTTTTGCCTCAGTGGTTGTTGATGTCTTCTCTCCGGTCGGAGTAGGGTTTGAGCTGGAGGCGCACCCCCAGCAAGTTAACATGGTTGCCGTGATTACTGCCAATGCCTTCGCTAGTCCTTTCATTTCATCCTCCTTTTTTGTTTATTTAAAAGTACTTTCTAATATTATATCTCGCTATAATAATTATGTCAATATTTCTGTTTTTCATTCAAGGTAAGTTGGAGTATAATAGAAATGTTTGTAAAAATTAGCAGCTATAAATGAACTGGCTTTTTATCGCGACTTTTGCCCATTGCTTGAACGCTTTGGTCTTTGTTGTCGACAAACACATTCTTTCTCGTTCTAAACTGGCGCCTGCTGGCTACGCGTTCTACGTTGGCTTTCTGGGCCTTTTTGCTTTGCTGCTTATCCCTTTCGGTTTCTCTTTCACTACCCCAGCTCTTTTTTCGCTGGCTTTTTTTGCTGGCGCTTCTTTCACCATGGCCATTCTTTTTTTCTACCAGTCGATCAAATGGAGCGAGGTTTCAAGGATCACTCCTATTGTCGGCGGAGCAACACCTTTATTCACTATTCTTTTTTCTTATCTTTTTTTAAAAGAAAGCCTGGCCTTTTATCAGTTAATAGCTTTTTCTTTGTTGGTGTTAGGCTCAATTGTTATCCTTTGGCCAAGGAAACATTTGCGAGAAAACGATTCTAGCAAGCCCTCTCTCGCGCGCCGTCTTCCTATGGCTCTTTTGTCTGGCTTTTTTTTCGCCGCCTCCTTTGTTTTAAGCAAATATCTTTTCGGCGAGATGGGGTTTATTAATGGATTTATCTGGATTCGGATGGGCGGAGTATTGGGCGCTCTTTTTTTACTTTTACATAAAAAATCAAGGAAAATTATTTTAGGCGGCTTGAGGCAGGTAAAGACCAGCACTAGATTGATTGCTTTGGCCAATAAAGGGCTTTCGGCTTCTTCTTTTCTGCTTCTTAACTATGCTATTTCGTTGGGAAGGGTTAGCCTTGTTAACGCCTTGCAAGGCGTGCAGTATGTTTTTTTGCTAACTTTAGCGCAGTTTCTTTCCAGAAGATTCCCGGCTATTCTTAAAGAGCAGGCCACTAGTGGCGCTTTAGCGCAAAAAATTATCGGTATTTTTTTAATCGGTTTTGGTCTAGGCATTCTTGCTTTATAATATGTGGAGGAGTATTTTAAAAATTATTGGCTTGACCATAGCTTTAACCATTTTTTCTTTGGCTGTTTTTGCGGCTTGGTTTTTTATCGGCGAGGCGCCCGAAAAAGAAATTAATTACGGGGTTACTTTCAGCCAGTTTTTCGCCCGGCAAATGGGTCTTGATTGGCAAAAAGCCTATCTAGCAGCTCTCGATGATCTAGAAGTTAAAAAAATTCGCCTTATTGCTTATTGGCCTTTGCTTGAGCCAGAACCGCAAAAATACTACTTTAATGATTTGGACTGGCAGATTGCAGAGGCCCGAAAAAGGGGAGCAGAAGTTATTCTGGCAATGGGGCGCAAACTTCCTCGCTGGCCGGAATGCCATATCCCGTCTTGGGCCGATCAGATGTCTGAGAAAAAACAGCAAGAACGCGTTCTAGCTCTTCTGGATGAAATTATCCGCCGCTATAGGGGAGAGGATAGCATTAAGGTTTGGCAAATAGAAAATGAGCCTTTTCTGAAAAGCTTTGGCGAATGCCCTCCTTTAGATGAGAATTTTTTAAAAAAAGAAATTATTACTGTCCAAAAAGCGGACAGCTGCGAGAAAAGAAGGCCTATTATGCTGACAGCTAGCGGAGAGCTAAGTAGTTGGAGTAAGCCGGCTAAGTACGCGGATATTTTAGGCACGACTCTTTATCGGACGGTGTGGGTGGATGAGTTGAGCCGTCATTTCAAATATCCTTTGACGCCAGTTTTCTATTACAAGAGAGCGCGAATAGTAAAATGGCTTACCGGCATAGAAAGAATGGTCATCATTGAACTGCAGGCCGAGCCATGGGGGCCTAAAATGCCTTACGAAACTCCTTTAGGCGAGCAATATCAAACGATGAACCTAGAGAAATTCAAAGAGATTATTGATTATACGGAAAAAACTGGCTTTGACGAAGCTTATCTTTGGGGCGTGGAATGGTGGTATTGGCTCAAGGAAAAACACGGCAACGATGGCTTATGGCAAGAGGCGCAGGGTTTGTTTTAGTATCTTCGAAACGCCATTTTCTATTGACATATGATTATTATGATTATAATATAATCAAAAAATAATTGTTTTTTTTAAAATTAAACAAGTTAAAAAAGGAGGACAGAATGGAGTTAAGGGAAAAAGAAATAGAGTTTCGAGAGGACATTATAAGGGCCGTGAGAGGGGGCGATTTCAAGAAAGAAAGTCCAAAAACTTCTTTTTTGGTCATTTTCGGCAATTTTCGCCGAAGGAATGACGGGCAAAAGATAGTTGTCCGTTCCAACTCGGAATATTTTTTCTGGATGGATGTCTATGAGGGTGTCCTTCAGAAAATGGGAATAGATTTCAGTTGGGACGATCTGGATCCTGGAAAGGAGCCGGAGCTTCGAGGGGCTTGGAAAAACGAAATTTTTCATCGCGTCCGAGGATGCGATTAAAAACAAAGAGCCGTTGGCGCAAATTAGCTAACGGCTCTTTTAGTTTCTGCCTAATTGATATATCCTTAAAACAGTGATAAAATAAAAATATGGATGAAAAAGAGAAAAAGATAGATCAAATTTTAGAAAGAGGCGTGATAGTGGATATTATTCCGGATAAAGAAGAATTTCGCAAAAAACTTCTTTCCCAAAAGCTTCGCATCTATATTGGCGCTGATCCAACTTCTTCGGCTCTTCATTTGAGTCATGCTAAAAACTATATGCTCATGGAGGAACTTCGTGGATTGGGGCATGAAGTGATTGTCCTTTTCGGTGATTTTACCGCTCGGATCGGCGATCCCAGCGATCAAAAGAGCGTTCGACGCCAGCTTTCTGCTAAAGAAGTTAAGGCCAATGTCAAAGATTGGCTCAAGCAAATCAAGCCATTGATGGATTTTGATGCCGATAAAAATCCTCCCAAGGTAATGTATAATTATGACTGGCTGGCAAAATTGTCTATGGAAGAAGTGGTTGAGCTGGCTTCCAATATTACTGTCCAAAGGATGCTGGAAAGAGACATGTTTGAAAAAAGAATAAAAGAAGAGAAGCCTATTTATCTCCATGAATTTATGTATCCTTTGATGCAGGGATACGATAGCGTGGCTATGAATGTTGATGTAGAATTATGCGGTCGCGACCAGATCTTTAACGCTTTAGTCGGCCGGACTTTGCTGGATAAATACAAGGGCAAAGACAAATCAGTAGTAGTAGTTAATTTAATGGAAAATCCGAAGACCGGCGAACTAATGTCAAAAAGCAGAGGAACAGGAGTTTTTCTTGACGCCAGTCCTTTTGATATGTACGGTTCTATTATGGCCCAGCCAGACGAAATGATTAGGGTTTTTCTAGTCAACAACACTCGCTTGCCGATGGAAAGAGTGGAAGAAATAGCCAAGATGGGCAATCCTCGCGACGCCAAAATGATTACCGCTTACGAAATTACCAAAATTTTTCATGGAGAGAAAAAAGCCAAAGAAGCTCAAGAAAGTTTTGTCAAGCTGGTTCAGAAAAAAGAGTCAACTGGCGATATCCCAGAAATTAAACTGGGCCGAAAAGCGGCTTCTTTGATAGAGCTATTAAAAAAATGCCTGGAAGAAACAGTTAGCGCTTCTGAAATGAGGCGCTTAGCCAAACAAAACTCTGTTAAAATAGACGGCAAGATAGAGAACGATTTAGAGAAAAAAATAGATGTCTCTCAAAAAGGAATTCTCTTGAAAATAGGCAAAAAGAAATGGTTTAGGATATTTCCTTAATATTTTTTTGAAATTATATCTATCAAAAAGGCTGTTGGCGAAATATTGACCAGCAGCCATTTTTATCATATGGAAGAAAAGGAAAAATTTTATGTAGTCTGTGATAATATTCGCGGCTTAGAGAATATCGGCTCTATTTTTAGAACTGCCGATGCTTTAGGCGTAGAGAAAATATATTTAGCCGGCATTTGCGGGCAGCCGCCTCATGATAAGATTTCCAAAACTGCTTTAGGCGCGGAAAATCATCTTCTCTGGGAATATCGTTGGCAAGTTTGGAGGATAATCGATAAGCTTAAAAAAGAAGGCATTAAAATCATCGCCTTGGAGCAGACTAAGGGAAGCATTAATTGCGCCAGTTTTAAACCTTCTTTTCCTCTGGCTTTAGTTATCGGCAATGAAGTAAATGGCGTTTCGCCGGGTGTTTTAAAAAGAGCTGATCAAACTATCTATTTGCCTATGGCTGGACAAAAGGAGTCATTGAATGTGGCAGTGGCTTTTGGCGCGGCCGGTTATTATCTTAAATGTTTTTCAAAATTTTAAAAAAAGACCGTCGGTCGAAAGCGCGGCTGGGACTAATTGAAACATCTCATGGTCGGATTCATACGCCGGCTTTTTTGCCTGTAGCTACCCAAGGCTCTATCAAGGGCCTTTCTCCAAAGGAAGTAAAGGAAATTGGTTTTGAAGCAGTGTTGGCTAATGCTTATCACCTTTTCTTGCGTCCCGGGAGCAAAACGGTCGAGAAAATGGGGGGCTTGCATAAGTTTATGAATTGGCCTTTGCCAATCGCGACTGATAGCGGCGGTTTTCAGGTTTTTAGTTTGGGCGCGGCCTTGAAAGACAAAGTGGGCAAAGTTTTAGCCAGCGATTATCATAAACTTCTTCAGTTCAAGAAACAACATTGCTGTTTGGAAAAAATTAAGCCGGTGAAAATAAGCGAAGAAGGAGTTGTCTTTTATTCCCATCTTGATGGCGCGGAGCATCAACTGACGCCTGAAAAATCAATTAAAATACAGGAAGAGCTGGGCGCGGATCTCATCTTTGCTTTTGACGAATGTACTTCTCCTCTGGCTGATTACGTTTACACCAAAAAAGCAATGGAAAGGACGCATCGCTGGGCAGAAAGATCTTTAGCGGCCAAAAAGAAGCCTGATCAGTTTCTTTTTGGCATTGTCCAAGGCGGCCCTTTCAATGATTTGCGCAAGGAAAGCGCTCATTTTATTGGCGGGATGACTTTTGATGGTTTTGGCATTGGCGGATCGCTGGGAGAAGGCGATATGCGAGGCAAAATGAGCGATGTTTTAGATTGGACGATTCCTTTTTTACCAGAAGGCAAACCGAGACATCTTCTTGGCATTGGCTATTTGTCTGATATCAAAACAGCGGTTAAAAAAGGGATAGACTTATTTGATTGCGTCTATCCGACTCGCCTGGCTAGGCATGGCACTTTTTTAACTTGGCAAGGCGAAATTGATATTACAAAGGCCAAGTATAAGTTAGATAAAAAACCGATAAGCAAAAATTGTTCTTGCTATGCTTGCCAAAATTTTTCCCGGGCATATCTTCATCATCTTTTTAGAGCCGGCGAGATGCTGGGTCCTCGGCTGGCCACCTGCCATAATCTCTGCCTTATGCATCATTTTATGGAAAAAATTAGAGAGGAGGTCAAGAAAGGATGAAGCCATTGCTTAATTTAACTAATTACTCTATAATATCTTTAACATCTAATTACTATTTTTTATGGAAAGAACGCTTATTGATCAGCTGGACAAAAAAGTCAACCAAGAAGTAAAAATTGCTGGCTGGGTTCAGACGATTCGCGATCAAGGCAAAATTAAATTTATCATTATCCGTGATATTAGCGGCCTTATTCAAGCTGTTTTTACTGAAGAAGCTGGTGGAAATGAAATTTTTAATTCTCTAAATCTAGAATCAGTAGTAGAGATCAAAGGCAAAATCAAAGAAGAGAAACAAGCTCCTCAGGGCATCGAGATTGCTGCCGAGAAAATGAAAGTGCTTTCTTATGCCTATCCAGAGCTTCCCATTCCTGTAGTGGAAAAAAGCAGCGAAGAAACAGGCATTCAAAAGAGACTGGACTGGCGGTGGGTAGATTTGAGGAAACAACCTAAGGTGTTGATTTTTAAGGCGTGGACAGCGATGGAACGGGCAATGAGAAAATATTGGCTTGATCACGGCTACTTGCAGATTCATTCCCCCAAATTAATGAGCACTTGTAGCGAATCAGGCGCCGAGCTTTTTGAAGTTGAATATTTTGACAGAAAGGCGTATCTAGCGCAGTCACCGCAGTTTTATAAGCAAATGGCTATGGCTTCTGGCTTTGAGAAGATTTTTGAAATAGGGCCGCTTTTTCGAGCCGATCCTTCGTTTACTTCGCGTCATGCCACCGAATTTACTGGCTTTGATTCAGAAATTTCTTTTATTGATTCCCATGAGGATGTGATGTCCGAGCTTGAAAAAGTAATTGCTTTTATGATCAGCCAAGTCAATAATTTGCTGGGCAAAGAAATCGCCGAAACTTGCCAAAGAGAATTGGCTGTGCCGGAAGTTCCCTTTCCGCGTCTCAATATGGAAGAAGCGAAAAAGATTCTTTCTGAAATGGGCGTGCCAAGCGAAAAGGAAGGCGATTTAAGTCCGGAAGAAGAAAAAAAGCTTTGCCAATATATCAGAAAGAAAAAGGGCCACGAATTTGTTTTTATAGTTGATTATCCGGTTAGCGCGCGCGCTTTTTACCATATGCGACAAGAAGAAAATCCTAAATTAACCAAAAGCTTTGATCTTTTGTGGAATGGAGTAGAAATTTCTACTGGAGCCCAAAGAGAACATCGTTATGAGCAATTGCTGGCTCAGGCCAAAGAAAAAGGCCTTGAGTTAAGACCGCTTCAATTTTATTTAAACTTTTTTAAATATGGATGCCCGCCGCACGGAGGATATGGTCTTGGTCCTGGAAGAATGGTCATGAAGTTAATGAATTTAGACAATATCAGGGAAGCAACATACATTTATCGGGGCGTTAAAAGATTAACCCCATAAAAAAAGAAGGAGAAATCAAACAAGACTGTCCTCAGCTGGGACAGTCTTGTTTTAAACAGGGCTTTTAGCATCTCTATGAAATTTCTTGCTAAGCTTTTCTATATCGCAACATGGTTTTTTGTCTGGGGGCTATTTAAAATTTTTGTTCGTTTAAAAGTAAAAAGGCCAAAAGAATTAAAAGTAGAAAGACCTCTTATTATCGCTGCTAATCATTTGTCTTTTGTTGATCCATTTATTGTTGGCGCAAGCTTTCGTTTAAGCTCGGCTGTTCATCCTATGAACTTTATGGTGGATGATCAATGGATGAAAAGCCTGTGGGCGCCTTTAATAAGGATTTGGGGAGGCTTTCCTGCTTATCGGAAGATGGGCTTAGATGTTTCGCTTAAGCTTCCCAAAGAGACAATCAAAAAACAGGGCGTGGTTTTGATCTTCCCTAGGGGCAGGCGGAGGCAGCGTTTTCATGCCAAAAAAGGCAAAATCGGAACAGCTGTTCTGGCCCTAGAAACAAAATCGCTTATTCTGCCTGTTAAAATATCTGATTCCGCTCCAGGCAATGGATGGAAGTTTCTTTTAAGAAAAAGAAGAATTAGAGTAACTGTTGGCCACCCTTTTTATCTGCAGGAAGACCTAGGCCTTAAAAAGAATTATTCCGTAGAGGATATTCGCCGAGGCACAGAAATTATTGTGAGAAAAATCAGCCGCCTTTCTTGGAATTATGGAGATAATAATTCGAAGAAATAAAAGAGAGACCTTTATAGGTCTCTCTTTTTTGGGTTGAATGATGAAATTCCATTTTTTGCAGGAGCAATTCGTCTTCGGCTCCCCATGATTTTCCGCAAACAGAACATATCATCCATTCGTTCCAGGGGGGGGATCCGCAAAAACCTTTTGATAGCATCGGATTAGCGAGTCCATTAGCGAAGGGCTAAAAGGAATAATCTCTAATTTCATTTTTTCCTCCTTTCTCTTTTCTAAAAGAACTTTAAGATATCACTGTATATTTCAGTAAATTTTTCCAAGTCTTTTTTTGCGATGAATTCATTAGCTGTATGCGCTTGTTTTTCTTGCCCTGGCCCGAAAATCAAACATCTATTGCTTTCTTTTACCATGGCTATTTCGCTCCATGTGTTGCTGATGGTCAGTTTTCTGCTCTGGGAGATGCCGGCTATTTCTTTTATCTTTGATATTTCTTTGTCTGGTGTCTGATAAAAAGAATTTCCCTTTAACATTATTTCTATCTTAGATTTTTGATCAATTTCTTTTGTTTTCTTTTCAAGCTCTTGATATATTTTATCGATATTAAAACAAGGGACTAGCCGATAGCCGATTTTTAAAGAGCAAAAGTCAGGACTGACATTAACGGCGTTGCCTCCGTTGATTTGGCCAAAATTGATAGTTGATTTTCCGTATTTGAGATTGTCTTTTTTGCCTAGCGCTTCTTCTTGTTTTTTGACAAAATCCATTACTTCGCTAATTTTGTAAATAGCGCTTAATTTTTTATTATTCTTTTTATTAAGGGCAGAAGCGTGAACATTTTTTCCGGGCATAATAATCTCTGTTTCTAGAATTCCTTTTTGTCCGATTCTTATCTCTTTATCGGTCGGCTCAAGGCTAATAATAGTGGCGTTTTTTAATTTAAGCTCTTTTTTAACTTTATTTATGTCTGAAACGGTTGTTTCTTCATCAGAAGTAAAAATTAAAAAGAGGTCGCTTTTTACGGTCTTATTTTGTAAAAGGGCAGAAAGCAGGCTGGCTATCGATCCTTTCATGTCGCTAGCCCCCAACCCTGTCACTTTTCCGTTTTTTAAGTCTGCCGATAAGGGATTGCTTTTCCATTTGCTGGCAGGCGGAACGGTATCCATGTGGCATAAAAAGGCAAGAGGATTTTTAGTGTTATTGCCCTTTTTTCTAACAACAAAACTTCTTCCTTTAGTATTAGGAATATCTATTACTTTTAGGTCTTTCTGCGATTTTGTTAAAAGATCTAAAAGATATTTCCTGATTCTATTGTCATAGCTTTCTGTGTAAGTAGGAAAGCTAATAAGTTTTTTTAATATTTGAACAGGATTCATATTTTGTTTTTAGAAAAAAGGGGGCAGATTTAGAGCAACCCGCCCCTAACGCGAGCTATTCTTACACCTTATCAAGGTTTGTTCGGGGGGGGTATTCTAAAAATAGTTCGAACTGAATTTCCTCGCCGCGCAAAGCGCGGCTCGGATAGGGCGGGCAGGTAAAAATTGCGGCGAAGTCGCGAACATTAACAATTTCAAGTTCTTCTTTAGCAGCAAAATAGTTCCTTTTAAATTTTTAAAATGGGAGATTGCTGGAATTGTTTCCGAGACGATAACCTATAAAATATCCTCCATTACCTTCAGTATCCCAGACGATCGTTCCACAATCAGGACCATCACCATCATCTTTCATCTCATCTGCAATCTCAACGACTTTCAGCAGCTTCTCGTCCCATATATTGAGCTGCACGCCTAACCAGGGCGAACCGTTTCTGCACATATCTCCGTCAGTGTCAAAGGTGTCGTCATCGTTGTCATACACATAAAGATTGGTGTCAATGCCGGGAGAGCCCGAGAGCCAGTCGCCCAAAGGGGTTTTCTCGGCAAGGCAGGTAATTGTAGGCTCGTCTTGATAGCCACTTATTTCTCCGCAACCGTCGGACAATCCGTATGCTCCCCCTGACACAAAGTCGTCTTCATGCCACCACTTGGTAATTTTTTCATCGATACCCCACGCCGCTAAAGCTTTTGAAATTTGATTGGCGTCACTCAGGAATTTCGCTGCCTTTGCTCCTTTCCTGGCAGAATTGACACTCACAAAAACTATTGATGCCAATATGCCGATAATCGCTATAACCACCAGCAGCTCAATAAGTGTGAATCCTTTGGATGTTAAAAAAGAATTAGATTTTTGTTTTATGAGCATAGAAAAAACGTTTGGAGGGCACCCCTTTTTTCAGACACTAAATTGTATATCTGAAGGGGTTCGACCTTTGAATATTTTGGCGTATTTATTGGGCGGCATCTTCAAAGAAGTATGAATTCTATTGTGATTGTAATCGCGGATGGCTTGATAGATGGAATAAACCAGCTGTCCCAGATGGATAAATCTATTGGGATCTTCTAAATCAACCTTAAAATGGGAATAAAACGATTCCTGATAGCCGTTCTCCCAAAGACAGCCCGGATAGGACATAGATATTCTGATGTTTAAGCTTTCAGTTAAAAGGCAGATATGTAAAGTCAGTGGCCCAGATATGATTAGGATAACTCGGATAGGCCAATTCATCAAGCAGAAGATTGGGATAAGTATTTGATTCCTGTTCTTTCTGGGCTCTATCTCTAGGTTTTCTTCTTCTGCGATATGGCTTAATCCCGTAGAGCTTCATTGCTCTTAAAACCCAATTCCCAGGCAATCCGCTTATGACCGTAAGAATGATGAACTCTTAGAACTTTTTCAATTTCAATCTTGGTCAGCCAGTCTTTTTCCGACTGAAGACGCTGGTAATAGATGGTTGATCTGGATAACCCCATCTTATCGGTTAAAGCCACTTTGTTGACTTCCATATCATCGGCCAGATTCTTTTTTTTCCACGCTGGACAATTGGACTGTCAGTTGACCGATAATCTCGTGCAAGAGTCTGTTTTCTTTTTTAATCTTGGCTATTTCTCTCTATGTGGGCGGAGCGGTCGCTCCTTTGGACAGCCAGTTGTAGATAGTTTTAACAGAGATGCCGTGTTCCTCAGCTATCTGGGGAATCGATGTTTCTCCTTGCTTGACTCTTTACTAAGACTTGCTTTTTTAAATCTGATGGTATCTTATGAGTTTTGTTGGGCATAAGTTTGATTGATTTATTCTTATGCCTTCATTATGCAATATTGTGTTCGAATTTTGGGGTACCTGCCAATCAAAAACAAGTTTTGAAAGATAAATTGAACGCTTTTGATCAAAAAAGCAATAATCGGTTCGAACTCGCCGATAAATTCATAAAAGATAGTAAACAAGCCAAAATTATCGCTTACAAAGAAAATTCCGAAGGGATTCGGGATTTTCTAAAAAAGATTGGTTGCAAAACTTTGTTTTGCTTGTGCTTCGCACAAACGAACTTC
>CAZKWY010000003.1:0-52705 GCA_964556655.1 uncultured Candidatus Saccharibacteria bacterium | reverse complement strand
GGAGCTTTGCTCCGCTTCCAATTCTGCCAAAAATGACAAAATCGTAAATTGGCGGGAGCGAAGGGATTCGAACCCTCGACGTTCGGAGCCACAATCCGGCACTCTAGCCTCTGAGCTACACCTCCTCAAGGGGGGCTAAGGAGCTTTCTAGAAATTAACAAATTATTTAAAAATTATCAAGAACCGAACTTATTTTCCCGCCTAGAATCATTCTTCCGTCTTGAGCCGGATATTTATGGACTGCTTGATATCCTCGGCGTTGATACCAGTCATAGATTACGCTAGGAGGATTTTCTTTTGTAGCCCATAGTTCCAAGGTGAGGAGTGAGAGAATCCGAATCTTTATTTGCAGGGGGGGTGTTTTCTTGGATGGTTATTATTAAGAGACTAGAAGATCTTTCCTTAAAAGCCAGACAGACAATTGCTTTTGACATATTCTTAATTATATTTTTTATTCTTTATCCCATTGTCTTAATTTTTTTTTCGTTTTATAATAAGCTTTAAGGATAGTTTAGGGGGAAGTTTGTTTTAACAATAATAGTATGGATTTAAAAGATTTTCTTAAAGAGGATTACTATTGCGATTTCAGCGCTTCTAATTTGCAGAAAGTTATTAAGAAGTTTAAAGCGAAAAACCTTAACGAAAGAGAACTGGCCGTCTCTTTATTTGAATATGTTAGAGATAGCATTCCTTATAGGTTTGGTTCTTGGCAAAAAAAAGCTTCGGAGGTTTTAGAGGCCGGAGCTGGGATGTGCACCAATAAAGCAGTTCTGTTAATTGCTCTATTAAGAGGCTGCGGTATTCCAGCGGGCTTTGGAGTTTTAAGGGTTATGGGCAGAGAATATTTTGGGCCTATTGTGCCGTCTTTTCTAAAAAAAAGGATTAGTAAAAAATCAGTACATATTTATAACTATGTTTATCTGAGAAATAAATGGATAAAATGCGATGCTTCGGACGATATAGACCTTTCCATAAAGACGAGCATTTTTAATCCTCAAAGCAGGTTAGTAGAGTGGGACGGAATTAGAGACGCCATGCTAAATTTAGATGATTCCCATATCATAGAAGACAAAGGACCGCTTAGTCATATTGATGATATTTTGGCTAAAAAACCCAGAACTGCCACTAAGGTATTGCTGAGGATGGGAAATCTATACCTTAGTTTCTTGAGAGAAAATAATAAAAAAATAAGAGATCCCATTCAGCTGGAAACTTCATTTAAGCAATGGGTTAAGAAAAATTATTTTTTATTCTATATTTTTTTTGTAATTGCTTGTTTGTGCCAAGACATAAAAATAAAACTAGGATTTATAAAATATTGATTTAAATATGGGCATTTTTTTGATCGCTTTACCTTTTGCTGCTCTCATAGCTTCGTTTATTATCGTTCTCATACTGTTCAAGTCAGAGAAGGAGTTATCCGATAAAATTTTTATATTTTTGAATGTTGCTATTTTGCTATGGATATTGGCCGATATTTTTTATAGCGAGACTAACGAAAGAATATTTTTTTGGGCTATCGTTACTTACGTTATCGCTCTTTTCTTGCCTTATTTATATCTTATTTTTACTAGATTATTTTTAACTCAAAAGAAAATCAGCAAATATGAAATACCGCTATTATCTGTAGTGCCGACAATTTTAATCATTCTGATTGTTTCTAGACCTAATCTGATGATTGAAAATAGTAAAATTCCTTTTGTATTTGGTCCTCTTTATTATATTTACACAGCATATTTAATTATTTATTTTGTTGCTGGTTACATGGTTCTTATAAGCAAGATCCGTTTTTTCAAAAATATTAGAATTAGAAAAAGACAAATTCAGTTTATATTTTATGGCTCTTTGCTGTCATCGGTTTTAGCATTTGTAAGCGCGTTGCTATTGCCGATTTTTAAGACTTACACTGTATATTTCTTTTCGCCTGTATTTATTTTAATAATGTCTATTTTTGTGGCTTATGCGATATTTAGACATAGCCTTTTTAATATTAAGGTAATCGCTACAGAGGTTTTCAGCTCATTAATAGCAATAATTTTTTTTATCGACGCCTTGTTGTCAGAAGGCTTATCAGAAGGCATTCTTAAATTCGCTCTTTTTATAGGTGTAGTTATTTTCAGCATTCTTCTTATTAAAAGCGTTCTCAGCGAAATTCGTTCTAAGGAAAAACTAGCGCAGATTACGAAGAGCTTGAAAAAGGCCAACATTGAATTAAAAAAACTAGATAAAGCCAAATCAGAGTTTATTTCCATTGCTTCTCATCAATTGAGAACTCCGCTTTCGATAATCAAGGGTTATCTTTCTATGATCTTAGAGGGCTTTTACGGCAAAACGTCTAATAAAATAGAAGACAAGTTAGAGAAAACCCTTAAAAGCAACGAAAGATTGATTAAGCTAGTAGACCATTTGTTAGATTTGTCCCATATGGAAGGAGGAAGAATGAAGTTTGAATTTGAGCATATTTCTGTCAGCGAGATTGTCAAAGAGGCGGTAGAGGAATACGATCCTTCGGCTAATAAAAAAGGACTGGAACTTATTTACCATGAACCCAAAAAAGACAGTCTGATAGTTAATGCTGACGAAGAAAAACTTCGCCAGGTTATTATCAATTTGATTGATAACGGAATAAAATATACCAGAGAAGGAAGAGTGGATATTTATTTAAGAAGAACTGATGGCCATCTTATTTTTTCAGTCAAAGATACCGGCATTGGTGTTTCTAAAGAAGAAAAAAGCCATCTTTTTGAAAAATTTATCAGAGGCAAGAAGGTTTCTCGCATCTGGACAGAGGGGATCGGTCTCGGTCTTTATGTGGCTCGCCTTATTGTAGAGGCTCATCGCGGAGAGATCGGCGTAGAAAGCAAGGGCGAAGGCAAAGGAAGCGAATTTTGGGTTAAACTGCCGCTAGCGGAGAGATGATTTCTGATAAAAAAGTTAACATTCTTTTGCTAGTTTGTTATTTTTCATTTTTTTATCGTTTTATGTTAAAATGCAGGCGCGAAGGAGGAAGGTTAAAAAATAATTAAGAAAGGGGTTAATATGGCCAAGGTATTTATCACTCGTAAAATTCCCGAAAAGGGAATTAATTTATTAAAAGAAAAAGGTTTTGAAGTTGACGTGGGGCCGGAAGGAAAGATTTCTCGAGAAGAACTTTTGGAAAAATCTAAAGGGGCGGATGCTATTTTATCAGTTTTAACAGAAAAGATAGACGGCGAGATAATGGATGCGGCTGGAGAGCAATTAAAAATTATTGCTAATTACGCGGTCGGTTACAATAATATTGATGTAGAAGAAGCTAAGAAAAGAGAAATCATGGTAACCAATACGCCGGGGGTCTTAACTGATGCTGTGGCGGATCATGCCGTGGGTTTGCTTTTTTCCGTGGCGCAAAGGATTTTGGAGGCAGACCAATATACAAGAGCGGGAGAATACAAGGCATGGGGGCCAGAACTGTTTTTAGGCGCTGATGTTACCGGCAAAAAACTGGGAGTGGTTGGTTTCGGCAGAATTGGTTTAGCGGTGGCAGAAAGAATGAAAAATGGCTTTGGCATGGAAATTCTTTATCATGACATTGAAAAAAACGAAGAAATGGAAGAAAAACTAGGAGCTAAGTATATGAAGCTAGAAGACTTATTAAAAGAGTCTGATTTTGTCACCTTGCATACAGCTTTGACCGATGAAACGAAGCATTTAATTAGCAAAGAAAAGATAGAGATGATGAAGCCGGGCGCCTATTTAATTAATACTTCTCGCGGGCCGGTAATTGATGAAAAATCTTTAATAGAGGCGCTTAAAGAGAAAAAGATTGCCGGCGCCGCTTTAGATGTTTTTGAAAACGAACCCGAGCTTTCGCCTGGTTTAGCGGATTTAAAAAACGTTGTTTTAACGCCGCATATTGCTTCGGCTACCAAAGATACGCGTAATAAAATGGCGGAAATGGCAGCTAGCAACGTCATTGCTGCTCTAGGAGGAGAAACGCCTCCTAACTTAGTTAAATAACTCTTTCCCAAGGACTGTCATTTTAGGACTGTCCTAAAATGACAGTCCTTGGGGTGTAAAGGCGGGGATGTTTTCTGTTTGGGAAAGAAAAGCATTTAGACAAGGTTGTCAAGTGGCGGCTGGCATTGATGAAGCAGGGCGCGGACCTCTGGCCGGACCGGTAACGGCCGCAATAGCGGCGATAAAAGGCTCGGCTCAAATTGATGCTTCAGTGGTTAAATTATTTCAGAAATTACTTTTCTTGGAGAACGGGTTTAGAGATTCAAAGCATCTTTCAGCTAAGCAAAGAGAAGAGATTTTTGAAGCAATCAAAGATATTCCGCAAATAAAGTGGCGGGTTAGTTCTGTTGGGTCTTCTGTTATTGATAAAATTAACATTGGCCAGGCCACCAAGCTAGCTTGGTGGCGATGTTTAAAAAAGCTGGATATTTGTCCAGGTTTTTTGTTTTTAGATGGCAGGGCGTCTCTTTCTCGTCTAGCTCTTCCTCAAGAGGCGGTAGTGAAAGGCGATCAAAAATTATTTTTGCTTTCTTTAGCTTCTATTTTGGCTAAGGTTAGCCGCGATCGCTTGATGGAAAGGTTGGATAAAAAATATCCGGGTTATGGTTTTTCTTCGCATAAAGGATATGGAACTTATTCCCATTTAAAAAAACTTCAAGAAATTGGCCCTTGCCCTGCGCATCGGCAAAGCTTTCAGCCGGTTTTTAATTGTTTGTCTTTTCAAGAAAAAATTTACTATATTGTAAAGAAAATTCCTCGGGGACAAGCAATGACTTATCACCAAGTGGCGCGGATTGCAGGCTCTCCTCGCGCCTTTCGGGCGGTTGGCCAGGCGCTTGGTAAAAATTACTGCCCTAACATCCCTTGCCATCGGGTCGTTTGTTCTAACGGAAGTCTTGGAGGATACAACAGGGGGGAGGGACAAAAAAGAAGTTTGACCATAGGATGATTTTAATCAAGAACGCCATTTTAATAACCCAAGATAGAAAACGGCGTCTTATTGAAAGAGGCGCTCTTGTTATTGAAGGAGATTTAATTAAGGCAGTAGGGACGACTAAAACGGTGGAAAAAGAATTTGGCCAAAAAGCCAAAAAGATTTTTGACGCAAAAGAGTGCTTAGTAATGCCTGGCCTGATTAATACCCATACTCATTTAGCCATGTCTCTTCTGCGTGGCTACGCTGATGATATGGATCTGCAAAAATGGTGGTTTAATAAAATCCATCCTGCTGAGTCGAGGTTTAGCCGGAAAGAAGTCCTTTGGGGCTCTTTGTTGTCTATGGTGGAAATGATTGAGTCGGGCACTACCTGCTTTGTTGATTTCTACTATTTCGAGGACGAAGTGGCAAAAGCGGCCAAAAAGATGGGCTTGCGGGGAATTTTAGGAAGCGGTGTTTTGGATATGCCCACCTTTGCCTTTAAAAATTCTTCCCAAGCTCTCAAGGACTGTCCTTCAAGGACTGTCCTAGAAGGACAGTCCTTGGTGGAAGGGGCGATAGCGCCCCATATGATGCAGACGACTTCTTTGAGGACTTACAAAAGATGCCGGCAAATGGCTGACAAAAAAGGATGGCTGTTGACCACTCATCTTTTAGAGACCAAGGAAGAAATCTCCTTTTGCTTTAAAAAATACCAGAAAAGGCCGCTAGAAGTGATGTTTGAAAATGGCATTTTGACGCCGAAGACTATTTTGGCTCATGTCTGCTGGCCGAGCAAAAAAGAAATTAGCCTTTTAGCCCGATCAGGCGCTTCAGTTAGCCATTGTCCAGCTTCTAATATGAAGCTAGCTTCCGGCACCATGCCTTTGCCTGCGATGCAAAAGAAAGGCGTTAATATTAGCTTAGGCACAGACGGTTCTTGCTCTAATAATAATTTGGATATGTTTGAAGAAATGAAAATAGCCGCTCTAATCCATAAAAGCCATTGGTCTGATCCGACTGTGGCGATAGCTCAGACAGCGTTAGATATGGCGACAATTAACGGTGCCAGAGCCTTAGGAAAGGAAAAAGAGCTGGGCTCTTTAGAGCCGGGCAAAAAAGCTGATATTATTATTCTTTCTTTTGAGAAGGCCCATCTCTTGCCTTTGCATCATGCGGTTTCTCACTTGGTCTATTCTGCCAAGGGGAGCGATGTAGAGACAGTTATTGTTGACGGAAAAATTATTATGGAGAAAAGAAAAATAAAAAAAACGGGAGTAGGGAGAATTTTAAAAGAAGCTAAAAAATTTGCCTTAGCTTAATTTTAGTGATATATTAAAAACATGGTAAAAAAAGTAATTTTATTAGCATTAATTTTAACTGGTTTTGGTCTGCTTGTTTGGTATGACAACTCTAATAACAACAGCAGTGATGATCAATCTGCTTCTGTGCTGGAAGGATCGCAAACAGGGCAAAAAGAAGAGCAAAATCAAGAAAATAATAACCAGGAAATTCCTTCTTACCAA
Organism: uncultured Candidatus Saccharibacteria bacterium; assembly: GCA_964556655.1. Classification (GTDB taxonomy): domain Bacteria; phylum Patescibacteriota; class Minisyncoccia; order Portnoybacterales; family UBA2143; genus CAZKWY01. Next base: position 46,264 of record CAZKWY010000003.1, on the reverse strand, counting down.
GATTTACCGAACTATATCAACGACAAAGGAGAGTTTGTTTTAGGATACGAAGAGGCTCCAGTGACGATAATAGAATATTCCAGCCATTTTTGCGGTCATTGTGTTTCTTTTCACGAAGAAACACGTCCTTTATTGATAGAAGATTATATTAAAACTGGCAAAGTAAAGTTAATTAGCAGATTTTTATCTCCTGTAACGGTTTCTGTCTCTATTCTGTGCGCTCAAGAGCAGGGTGGCTATGTTTCTTACAACCAATATCTTTTTGATCATGCCAGCGAGATTCGCGCTGTTGAGGACTTGAAAGGCATTGCTCAAAAAATTGGTTTGAACCAGGATAGGTTTAGCGCTTGTCTTGAGGACAGCGCCTATCAGTCACTAGCGCAAAGCTGGTATGTCCAAGCCGATGAAAATGGAGTTTCGGGTACGCCAACTTTCTTTGTTGGAGAAGAAAAACTTGTTGGCAATCAGCCATACGAAAAATTTAAAAGAGCTATTGAGGAAAAGCTTTCGCTTTAATCTCGGACTTTAAAGTTCTTTCCTAATTTATTCAGTTTTAACATAGCAAAAGGAGGCTGCTATGAGTTTAAAAAACAGAGCTGCCAGAAGGACTTCTATCAGAAAGCGCCGCACTCGCGGGCTGACTTCGGCGCAAGTAAAAATTTTTTCTGCTTTGGATTATGGCAGGTCATGCTGCTGTTTGCCCTCTTGTGGCGCAAGAGGAGATCCAGAAACTTTTTTCAAACATCATTGGGATTTTTCTGGACATCGCGGTATCTCTTATCTCTGTCCCGAAGCAATTCATCTTCTCTGCGGAGAATGCCATCATTTGGTCCATCTAATCGCTCTTTCTATTGTTAGAGTTCTTGGCGTGAAAAAAATAAATGCGGATGAGCTTGTTAGGAGAATAGTTAGATTAGAAATTAGAGAAGAGGATGTTCGCTTTGTTCTTTTTGAAGAGATGGTTAGAGCAGGTATCGTGGTAATAAAGGATAATGTTTGTTTCCTTGATTCTAAAAAGAATAGGCGGGTTAGAAAGATCGTTTTGTACGGCAACTATGTTAATGCCAAAAAAAGGAGGGAACATGCCTAAACAAACGCCTGGTCGGACAGCAATCCGGCCAGGTTTTTTTGTTTTTAGGGGTTGTGTGATATAATAAAAATAATGTTAGTTATTAAAGAAAGCAAAATTAAAGATTGGCTTAACGAGTTGGGCAAGAAATATAGAGTAATAGACGCTAGAGAAACATATATGCCGCCAAAACAATATTTTTTTCCGCCCAAAGAAAAAACTTTTGTTTTTGACAAAAAAGGCGGTCGATTAAAAGTTCCCGAGCACCAAGAAAAGATTGCTGTTTTTGGCTTGAATCTTGTTGATCTTGAGGCGATGACTCAATTGGATGAAATTATGAAAAAACCTCAGCAGGATTTCTATTATTGGCGAAGAAGAAACCAATCTCTTCTCATAGGTCTGACTGATGATGATTTCAAAATAGCGCCGGGAGGCGACGTCGTCTTTAAAAAAATTAGCGCTCAGGAATATGAAGCTATGGTTTTAACCAAAAAAGGAAAGGAAATTGCCAAGGGAAAGTTTTTTAGGAAATCGGCGCCTAAAAAAGCAAAAGGAAACTATTCCCAGTTAAGCGAGCTAAGGAAAATGCTTTTAGATGCTGAGTTGCTGGCAGAGGCGGTAGCTTGGTCTTGGAGGGCCGAACATAAAATATGGGACGAGCTGGCAGAAAAATGTCTTGGATGTGGTAATTGTACCTATGTTTGTCCGCTGTGTCATTGTTTTTCTTTCGAGGATAGAGTTCGCATAGATGATAAGGAGTGTTCTCGTTGCCGCTATTGGGATGCTTGTACCTTGCCTGACTTTGCTAAGATTTCTGGCGGCCATAATTTCCACAAAACCATTAAAGAACGTTACTATAACTGGTATTATCATAAATTTGTTCGTGCCTATAAGGAATATGGCAAGGCGCAGTGCGTAGGATGCGTTCGTTGTACTAATTTTTGTCCGGCAGGGATAAAAATAGAAGAAGTTTTAAAAAGGATCGTGGCCGATTACAAGAAAGCAGTCAGTAATTATTAAAATATCTCTATGAAAAATATTTATCAGCCATTTAAGGTCATTATTGTCAAAACGCAAGATCTTTCTGAAACAGTTAAGCTTTTTCGTTTGAAAAAAGAAAAAGGATTATTTGATAAAAACGGACAAGGATTGGCTTTTGTGCCGGGGCAATTTATCTTGGTCAGTCATTTTGGTTATGGAGAGGCGCCTTTTGGCGTCTCTTCTTCTCCTTACGAAGATTCTTATTTCGAAATAGCGGTTAGAAAAGCTGGCACGCTTACTAATGCGATGCATAATTTAAAAAAAGGAGACGAAATTTTTCTGCGCGGCCCTTATGGCAATGGCTTCCCTTTGGATTTTATTGCTGGCAAAGATATGGTGATGGCGACTGGCGGATGCGGTATTCCGCCCATTGCCTCTTTGATCGAATATATTATTGCTAATCGAGATAAGTTTAATAATGTTTATCTCATTTATGGGGCGCGAACGCCAGACGATCTCTTAATGAAAAATAAGCTCAAAGAATGGAGCAAAAGCATTAAAGTGCTTTTGACAGTTGATGAGCCAACTAAGGACTGGGAAGGTCATGTTGGCCTTGTTACGGAATTAATCAGTGAAATTAAGATCGATCCCAAAAACGCGGTAGCTTCTATGTGCGGGCCGGGTCCCATGATGGACGCTCTGGGAAAAGTACTTCATCCATTGGGCATTTCTGATCGTCGCATTTTCGTCAGCATGGAAAGAAAGATGCAATGTGGAGTAGGCAAATGCCAGCATTGCTTAACTGGAGACAAATACGTATGCCAGGATGGGCCTGTCTTTTATTTCGATGAAATAGATAAAAATTGGGATTAATTTTTATGAAGCCAAAAATTGCCATCTATGACTTTACAGACTGCGAAGGATGCCAGGTAGAGCTGGTCGGATTGAGGGAAAAGTTATTAGCTCTTGAAAAAAGAGTCCATATTATTAATTGGCGCTTAGGCCAAGAAAACAATCAGCCAGGCCCTTTTGACATTACTATTATTGAAGGGACGCCTATCACCGGCCATGAGGTTAGCCTGCTAAAAAAGCTAAGGAAAACCTCTAAGATGATTATTGGCCTTGGCACTTGCGCGACTCTAGGAGGCATTCCGGCCATTCTTGATAAAAAAGAAAGAAAAAAGTGGTATAAGAAGATATATGGTAGTGAATATCGCCCCCGGGGGATTGACGCTCTTCCTCTCTCGGCTTATGTCAAAGTTGATTTTCTTGTTCATGGATGTCCGGTTAATGGCGAAGAAGTATTGAGAGTGATGGAGGACCTTTTGGCCGGCAAAATGCCAAAATACCGCTCTTATTCAGTTTGTCTAGAGTGTAAGATGGCGGGCAATCGCTGCCGTTTAATAGAAGGAAAGCCCTGTCTCGGCCCTATCACTCAAGGAGGATGCGGGGCAATATGCATTTCAGGCGGTTCACCTTGTTATGGATGCTTTGGCTTGCGCGAAGAGCCAGAAATAGATAATTTGATGAAAGCTCTTAGCCAAATTACTGACAAAAAAGAAATAGACCGCTATTTTTCCATGTTTTTGAATAAGGCTATGAAAAAAAATAAAAATAACCATTAAAAATGAAAGAAGATTTTATCGCAAAAATTGAAGGACATGGCAATTTGACTATTGACTGGAAAAAGGGCCAAGTTAAACTTAATATTTATGAAGGCGAAAGGCTGTTTGAAGGCATGCTGGTTGATAGAACCGCTCAAGAGATGCACTGGATTACGCCGCGTATTTGTGGAGTTTGTCCTACGGCCCATAACCTTGCTTCTTTAAACGCTCTGGAAAACGCTTTAGCCATTAAGCCTAGCCGTCAGGCATCTTCTTTGCGCTACTTAATGCAGTGCGGTCAGATGATTCAAAGCCACACCCTTCATTTATTCTTTTTATCTTTGCCTGACTATTTAGGCATTGATCGAGCGACAGAACTGGCTAAAAAAAATCCTCCGGCCTTTAAGGACGCTCTGGCGCTTAAAGAGGTTTCGGATATGATTGTGGATCTGGCTGGCGGCCGTCATACTCATCCAACCAGCTCTGCCATTGGCGGATTTTATAAAATGCCGAATAAAGAAAAGCTAGAAATTTTGCTCGATAAACTTCGAAAAACAAGAAAAGCGGCTGAAAGATCGCTAGCGTTAGCCAGCAAGCTTGATTACCCGCCTTTGCGCGTAGAGCTTATCATGGCAGCACAGGAAAAAGATTCCATTGCTACAGTATCTTCTATTAGCCCGCGAAAGAAGCAATTTTCTCCGGTTAACAACTATAAAAAAGATATTGAGGAAGAAGTGAGAAGTTATTCTACAGCGAAGTTTGGCAAATACAGGGGAGAAGAAATGATAGTAGGCGCTCTGGCGCGCTTGGCTGTGTATCAAAATTATGATAAGAAATACGGGCTTGATTTAGCCAATCCTTTTCACAATAATCTGGCTCAAGCAATAGAAATTCTTTATTATTACAAGGAAGCGGAAAAAACTGTCAAAAGCATTTTAAAAGGCAGCTTAGAAGAGCCGATTAAAAAACCTGGATCAAAAGCGCCTTTTAAGGGTATTGGCGTCATAGAAGCTCCTCGCGGAGGGCTTTACCATGAAGTGATTTTGGATAAAACTGAGCCAGCTTCAGCAGAAAGTTTGATTAAAGAAGCCAACATTATTACTCCGACCGTGCAAAACCTTACTTCCATTGAAAAAAGCGCCCAAGCGCTTCTTGATCAAACAAAAAACCGCTCGCGAAAAGAATTGGAACGGCTTTTAGTAATGCTAGTGCGCGCTTACGATCCTTGTATCACTTGCTCAGTCCATTAGCTTTATGGCCTTGTGTCGCGGGTTATCAAAAACAGCGGACTAGTCCGCTGTTTTAGTCTATTGGTCAGTTTGGTAATTTTCAATCAGTTTAATGATTTTTTCAGCTTCTTTTTTATTAAGCCTATTAATAGCCAGCTCTCCGTGCGCAATTAAATAATCGCCTTTCTTTACATTTTTCAAAAGGCCTAGATTAACTCTATGGATATGGTCACCTGATTTTACTCGGGCCCAATCTTTTTTAATGGTTATTACTTTGGCAGGAGTAGCTAAACACATTGATTCTATTATAACAGAAATAAATTTTATTGGGAATATATTTTTTAAAAAGTCAGGGCCTGATTTATTGATTTTTTTGTTCCACTTTGTTCTTTCTGGTATGATAAAAAGAAGCTAATGAGAAGAGTATTTAAAAAAATTATTGGCGTTATCCTTGTGTTAGTCGGCTTAGCGGGGATATTTTTGCCTTTTCTTCCTTTTCTGGTATTATTTCCTCTTGGCTTGGGGTTTTTAGGTTTTTCTAGTATGACCAATTGGGCGAGAAAGAAAAAGAAGGAATAAAATAAATAAATTTCAATAATGTTAGACCAAGAAAAAATTTTTTCCGTTAAAGAACTGATAGAATTTATTAACAGCCTAATCAGGCATCGGGTGATAGTCCAAGGAGAAGTTGGCGAAAAGATCAATCGTTATCCTAATTACACTATTTTTTCGTTGCTTGACAAGAAAAAAGAGGGAGTTTTGAAATGCTTTGCCTGGCAGAGAAACTTAGATAAAAGCGGCTGCCAGCTAGGGCCCGGGCAAGAAGTTAAGATTGAAGGAACTTGCCAAGTTTATCCTAAAAGAGGCGACCTTACTCTGCAGGTAGAAAAAGTAGGGCTGGTTGGCGAAGGCGCTTTAAGGCGGGCCTATGAAGCGCTGAAGAAACGTTTGGGGGAAGACGGTTTTTTCGCCCTAGAGAGGAAAAGGAAGCTGCCGCCTTTTTGCCGAACCATTGGCTTGATTACTTCTCAATACGGACGAGGAGCGCTGCCTGATTTTATCAAGCATTTAGGCGCTTTTAATTTTGAGATATTTTTCTATGATGTCAGGGTAGAGGGCTTATCGGCAGAAGAAGAAATTGAGCGAGCCATTGATTGGTTTAATCAAAGCGCTAAGAAAATAGACGCTTTGATTTTAATCAGAGGAGGAGGAAGTTGGGAAAGTCTTCAGCCTTTTAATTCAGAGACGGTGGCGCGGTCAATTTTTGCTTCCCGCCTGCCTGTCGTTTGCGGCGTAGGCCATGAAAGCGACGAAACCATAGCTGATTATGTAGCTGATGTGCGAGCTTCCACTCCTACGGACGCGGCGAGAATTTTGAGCGATCCTTGGCGAATGGCGCAGTCGCAGATGCCTGTTTTTGAAAAAAGCATGACAGCGGCTATTAAGGAAAAAATTGTTTTAGCCAAGCAAAGGACAGTCTTTTTAGAAGAACAAATAGAAAAAGCAATCACAGGGGAAATAGAAAGCAAAAAAGAATCCTTTCTTTATCTAGCTGACGCTATGAACAATTCTTTTAGGGAATATTTTCAAAATTTTTATCAGACTGAAGCGCTTTTTTTAAACAATCTTTACAAAATAGAAGGGCTTATTAGACAACAAAAGTCAGATACTCTAGAATACTTAGAAGAGCTTCACCAAAACGGATTTTCTTGGCTGGAAAAAATCAGGCAAAAACTAGCCAGAGAAAAAGAAAAAATCTTTTTGGCTAGCCCAGCGCTTAAGTTGAGGCAGGGATATAGCATTGTTTCTGATTCAAGCTCGGGCAAGGTTATCAAGCATGTTAGCCAGTTAAAAAAGGGCCAGCGGATAGAAACAAGATTTTCCGACGGTCGGGCCGGCTCTCAAGTGGAGAAAGTATTTAAAAAACAATAGCGGCGCAGAAGCGCTAAAAATATGAGCAAAGAAAAATTTAATTTTACTAAAGCTTACCAAGAAATAGAGGAAATCAATCGATGGTTTCAGCAAGAAGACATTGATTTAGAAGAGGGACTAAAAAAATATCAAAGGGGGTTAAAACTGGTTAAAGAGTGCCGCCAAAGGCTAAAAGAAACAGAAAACCAGCTAAAAGAAATCAAAAAGGAAGCCGGCGAAGAGTAATTTTTGTCTTTTCCTTTTCTATGCTAAAATACCATTAAGTTTTTTTAAAGAATATTCTTAATTAAAGGCAAACCATGAAACAACAAAAAGGATTTTTATTAATTCTAGGCACGGCTTTTATTTCAGGCCTGGCTATTTTTATTAATAAATTTGGCGTCAATGTCGCTAACCCGTATATTTTCACCGGTCTTAAAAATATTATCGTTGCTTCTTTGGCAATCAGCTGGCTTTTGATGATGAAAGATTGGCGGTTGGTCAAAAGGCTGAAGAAAGATCAGTGGGCTAAGCTGGCAGGTATTGGCCTGATCGGCGGCTCCCTCCCTTTTTTGCTTTTTTTCAAGGGGCTTTCTCTAACCAGCGCCGCTCAAGGGTCTTTTATCCATAAGACGATGTTCCTTTTCGTCGCGCTTTTGGCGGTGTTTTTGCTAAAAGAAAAAATCAGCAAAGAATTTTTAATCGGTGGCTTAACTATGCTGGCAGGCAATTTTTTCTTGCTTCAGATAGGCTCAGTTAATTTTGGCTGGGGAGATTTGTTGATCTTTTTAGCCGTCCTTCTTTGGGCCGGGGAAAGCGTTTTGAGCAAGCATGTTTTAAAAGATTTGCCGGCGCGCCTAGTCATCGGAGGGAGAATGCTTTTTGGTTCCTTTTTTATTGTCCTTTTCTGGCTGGCTATCGGCCAAGCCGGTCTTGTTTTTAGCTTAAATCTTTCTCAAATTGGCTGGCTGCTTATTGCTTCAGTTCTTCTCTTCGGTTATGTGGCTACTTGGTATTCGGGATTAAAACATATTAATGTCTCTGTTGCGGCGGCGATTTTGCTTTTGGGCAGTCCGATTACTACTTTGCTTTCCTTTTTTATCTTGGGCCAGAATGTTTTAGCAGGTCAAATGCTAGGGATGATTTTAATTTGTGGAGCTGTGGTTTTGATAGCGAGGCCAGTCCTTAGAAAAAGATATGATCAAGCGGAGCAAAATCTCGTCTAGCGAAAAGGGAATGATAAGGTGCGCGCGGTATGCCTTTATGCCCAACCGGTTGACTTTTTGCGGTCCAGACAAAAATCAAGACCTTTTTTACTACTGCCAGAGAAGAGAAGCTAACCAAGGACTGTCCTTGATTTTAAAAGAATTTCAAACTCTTTATCCTTATCTTAAGTTTATCGCTCGCGCTAATGGAATTAGAGATCCTTTTGATGAAAAAGTGGTAGAGGCTTATTGGATCGGCAATGCTCTTTTGGAAAACGCTAATCAGAGTAATTTTTACAGGCATTTATCCGATAGCCTAGAGATGAAAAAGAAGATGGCCTTGCCTGCTTTTAGAAGGTTGGTTGAGAAAGTATCTTTAAAGCCAAAGCCCCACCATAATTTTCATGTTCTTGGCGTTTGGAAAAGGACAGGCTATTTAGATATCGCTCACACTCTAGCTAGTATGGATTTATGCCGTATTAACTGGGGAAGAGTTGAGAAAGTAGAAAAGAAAAATATCGTGGTTGCTTATCGGCCTTTAATCTTAGAAAATGAAAAAATTTGTCTGGGAAAGACGGTAAGGGGCGAAATTACTTATCAGCTTGGAGGAAAAAGCTTTTTAAAAGGGCTTAGGAAGGGCCATCTTATTTCGTTCCATTGGGGTTTTGCTTGCGAAAAAATTAGCAGAGAACAAGCGCGAAAATTAGATTACTATACTCAGGAAAGCATTAATGCGGCTAATAAGGGAGAGTTTTGTTAATCAATAACTATCAGCCGAAAAAATTTTAACAAGTCGGTTGTTTAAAGAAATGTACAAATTGATTATTGTTGGCGGAGGGCCGGCGGCAATCAGCGCTGGTATTTATGCGGCGCGCAAAAGAATTAACACCCTTTTAATCACTAAGGATTGGAACGGCCAGATGAATTGGACTAACCTTGTGGAGAACTACCCGGGCTTTAGGTCTATTGCTGGTCCTGACTTGCTCAGCAAGATGATTGCTCATCTGGAAAATTATCGGGGCGAGGATTTTAACATTGCCGAGGATCAGAAGGCGGAAAAGGTTGTTGTTAACAAAGACGGTTTTTTGTCAATTAAAACAGAAACAGAGGAATACCAGACAAAAACGGCGGTTATTGCCACAGGAAGGCGTTATAAGAAACTGGGTCTTCCCGGCGAAGCGGAATTTGCCAATAAGGGAGTTAGTTATTGCCCTACTTGCGATGCTCCTTTGTTTAAAGATAAAACTGTAGCTGTCATTGGAGGGGGCAACGCGGGCGCCGAAACAGCTTTGGATCTTTTAAAATACGCTCGGGAGATTTATCTTATTACCAAAAGCTCTCGCTTAGAATGCGATGAATGTTTTAGCGAGCGATTAAAGGAGGCCGAAAAAGTAAAACTTATTTTTAATGCCCGAACGTCTGAAATTAAGGGTAGTCAATTTGTTGAAGAGCTGGTTTATTCCGATTTAGAAAACGAGCAAAAAGAAAAGATTGCCGTGGAGGGCGTTTTTGTAGAGATTGGCACAGTCGCCAATTCATCTTTATTGAAAAATGTGGTAGAATTGAATCAAGCTGAAGAAATAGTTATTGATCAGCACAATAAGACTTCCCAAGAAAATATTTTTGCCGCCGGCGATGCGACGAACATTCCTCATAAACAGATTATTATTGCCGCTGGCGAAGGAGCTAAAGCGGTTCTTAGCGTTTATAAGCAATTAAATCGCCAAGGAGATTGATAAATTAGCCGCTAGCGAAAGATTAAATAATAAATAAGCAGAGTAATCATTGTTCAGAAATGAGTAATCATTGAGGCGGGGACGATTATTTATTTGTGTTTCTGATTGCTTGTCATTTTATGGCAGAACAGTCCCAACAAAAAAAAGTACGAGTTTTTTCTACGCCTTCTTGTCCCTACTGCGTCACTTTGAAGAATTTTTTAGAGGAGCATGGTATCGCCTATGATTATATTGATGTGGCCGAAGATGAAAAAGGGAGAGAGGAAATGGTGCAGAAATCAGGCCAAATGGGCGTGCCGGTAACAGAAATAGACGGAGAAATTATTGTCGGTTTTGATAAAGCAAGGATTAGCCAATTATTAAACATCAAAGAATAAATTTAACCATCAATTATTATGCCTATTAAAATTGCCATTAACGGTTTTGGCCGCATCGGGCGGGCGGCTTTTAAAGGGATTATTGATGACCATCTTGATGTTGAGGTGGTTGCTATTAACGACTTAACTGGTCCTAAAACTTTAGCCCATCTTTTAAAATACGATTCTATCTACGGAATGTATAAAAAAGGAGTAAAAGGCGAGGAAGGAAAATTAGCGATTAACGGAGACAACTATCAGTATTTTTCTGAAAAAGATCCAGCCAATCTTCCTTGGGAGGAGCTGGGTGTTGATATTGTTTTGGAGTGTACCGGGAGATTTACGAATCGCGAAGCCTCCAGTGGCCATCTTAAGGCGGGGGCGAAAAAAGTTATTATTTCAGCGCCCTGCAAAGAAGAAGGCCTGCCTCATTTTGTTTTGGGGGTTAATGAAGAAAAATACGATAATGAAAAGGATGATATTATGTCTATGGGCTCTTGTACGACCAATTGCTTGGCGCCTATAGCCAAGATTATCAACAATAATTTTGAAATAGAGAGCGGGCTGATGACAACTATTCATAGCTATACTAGCACTCAAAATTTGGTAGACGCGCCCCATAAGGATTTGCGCAGGGCTCGTTCAGCCGTCTTATCAATGATCCCTACCACCACGGGAGCGGCTATTGCGGTGGCAAAAACTATCCCAGAACTAGTTGGCAAAATAGACGGCATGGCGATAAGAGTACCTACGCCGATTGTCTCGGCAGTTGATTTTGTGGCTAAAATAAAAAAGGGAACGAGCATAGAAGAAATTAATTACACTTTGAAAAAAGCTTCGGGGGAGGAAAACCTTAAAGGCATTTTAGGCGTAGAAGATGCCTTATTAGTTTCTACGGATTACAAAGGGAATTCTTTTTCCGCTATTGTAGATATGGCCTCTACCATGGTCCAAAAAGAAAATTTGGTAAAAATTATTGCTTGGTATGATAATGAATGGGGCTATGCCTGTCGGCTGGGTGAATTTGCTGAATTTGTCGGAAAGAAATTATCTTAGAGCAACCGCCAAAAATTTAATTGCCTTTTTAGTTTTTAAAATGATCTATTTAGGAGCTGACCACGCGGGTTGGCATTTAAAAGAAGAAATTAAAAAATATCTTGAAGAGCTTAGCAAAGGATACGAAGATCTTGGCAACACTGAATTAGACTCTCAAGACGATTACCCTGATTTTGCCTTTAAGGTGGCCGAAAAAACAGTTAAAAGCAACGGGCTGGGCATTTTGTTTTGCGCGACGGGTATTGGCATGTGCATGGCGGCTAATAAGATTAGAGGAGTGAGAGCCGCTTTAGTTTGGGATGAATTTACCGCCACTCAGGCCAAAGAGCACAACAACGCCAATATTATTTGTTTGGCAGGAAAAGTTTTAGATCCAGAAACAGCCAAAAAAATTGTTCGGACTTGGCTAGATACGGATTTTAGCCGGGAGGAAAGGCATATCAGAAGGATAGAAAAAATAGAGTCTTTGGCTAATAAACAAAACTATGATTGAAATAATTCCTGCCATTATCGCCAGTGATTTTAAAGAGCTGGAGGAAAAAATAAAATTGGTTGAGCCTTATGTGGAGTGGGCGCAGTTAGATGTGATGGATGGGAGGTTTGTGGATAACTATACTTGGAATAATCCCCAAGATTTGAGAAAATTAGAGACAAAGATTAAACTGGAAGCGCATTTAATGATTATTAATCCGGAAAACGCTCTAGCGAATTGGATTAAAAGCGGAGTTAAAAGAATTATCCTTCATTGCGAAGCCGTGGCTGACGCTAAAGAAGCTATTAAAAGAATAAAAGAAGCTGGCTTGGGAGTAGGTTTAGCTATAAATCCAAAAACTCCTTTTGAAGTAGTAGAGCCGTATCTTCCTCGCCTTGATCTAGTTTTAGTAATGACGGTAGAGCCGGGCAGAGGAGGGCAGGAGTTGATAGAAGATACTTTGGCAAAAATAAAGCGTTTGCGTGAAAATTATCCTAATGTTAAAATAGAAGTAGATGGGGGTATAAACCCAAAAACAGCTCCAAAGGTTGTTCAGGCGGGGGCGAATATTTTAGTTAGCGGAAGCGCTGTTTTTTATAACAACAAAATAGAGGAAAACATTAATCAATTAAGAGAAAGCAAATAGCTTTAATATAAAATTATGGAGATAATGGAGATAAAAGAATTACAGAATCAGGCTAATGTTCTTCGCAAAGACGTTATTGAGATGCTCGTGGAAGCAAAATCCGGCCATTCGGCCGGCTCTTTGGGTATGGCGGATGTTTTTGCCGCTCTTTATTTTGGCGGAGTAGTTAAATATGATGCCAAAAAACTGGACTGGGAGGAAAGAGACTATGTCGTGCTCTCAAATGCTCATATTTGTCCGGTGTGGTACGCGGCTTTGGCGCGGGCGGGCTTTTTTGATATGAAAGAGCTAAAGACCCTTAGAAAACTAGGCAGTATTTTACAGGGGCATCCAAGTCGATTAGAGACTCCGGGGGTGGAAACTTCAGGCGGCTCTTTAGGCCAAGGCCTGTCCATCGCTTGCGGTATGGCCTATTCTTTTACTAAATTCGACAAAAAGAAAAATTGGGTTTGGTGTTTAACTAGCGATGGAGAAACAGATGAGGGCCAGCCGTGGGAAGCGGCTATGTTTGCTGGCAAAAACCGCCTTTTTAATATCACCCAGATTATGGACCGCAATAATATCCAGATCGATGGCTATACGGAAGATGTTATGCCTCTGGAACCATTGAAAGACAAATACGAAGCTTTTGGATGGCATGTTCAAGAGGTAGACGGGCATAACATTAGAGAGATTATTGACGCCTGCAATGAATCCAAAGCCATTTTTGAAAAACCAAGCCTTATTATTGCCCACACCATTCCGGGCAAAGGAGTAGATTTCATTGAGTGGGAGTATTCTTGGCATGGCAAAGCTCCTGGTGAAGAGGAAGGGGAAAAAGCTCTTGATTGTTTAAGGACTCTAGGGGGAAAAATCAAAGGCGAACATGAATAAATTATTTATCTGTCGAAACAGCCAGCATTTTGTGCTTGCTGTTGTGGCTCTTTAATAGAATTCTATGGATTTAGCAAAAAACCTTTATCAAAAAGACCAATTAGAACAAAAGCCAACGCGAGACGGCTATGGCGAAGGATTAGTAGAATTAGGCAAAAAAAACGAAAATGTTGTTGTCTTATGCGCTGATCTAACCGGCTCTACGCGTTCAAAAATGTTTAAAGATGAATTTCCAGAACGGTTTATTCAAACAGGAATTGCCGAACAGAATATGATGTGCATGGCTGCTGGTCTGGCATTGGTGGGAAAAATACCTTTTGTTTCTACCTATTCTGTTTTTTGTCCCGGTCGTAATTGGGATCAGTTAAGAATTAGCGTGGCTTATAATGAAGTTAACGTTAAGCTTACGGGCGCTCATGCTGGTGTCTCGGTGGGCCCGGACGGAGCTACCCATCAAGGGTTGGAAGATATTGCCATCACCAGATGTTTGCCTAAGATGACCGTTTTAGCTCCTTGCGATGCCGAAGAAACAAAAAAGGCCACTATTGCCGCCGGGCAAATGAAGGGTCCTGTCTATTTAAGATTTGCCCGTGAAGCGACCCCTGTCTTCACTATCAAAGAGACCCCTTTTGTTATTGGCAAGGCGCAAGTTTTTAAAAAGGGCGCGGATGCGACCATTATTGCCTGCGGTCCGACAGTCCACGAGGCTCTTTTGGCGTCCCATCACCTAGAAGAAGAAGGGCTTTCTGTGGAAGTGATTAATAATCCTACCATTAAGCCTATTGACGAAGAGACGATTATAGGAGCGGCTGAAAAGACGGGCGCGGTGGTAACAGCGGAAGACCATCAAGTAATGGGCGGTATGGGTAGCGCTGTCTGCGAAGCGCTAGCTAAAAAATGTCCTGTCCCAGTAGAAATGGTTGGTGTCCAAGACAGATTTGGCGAATCTGGCCAGCCGGAAGAATTAATGAAAGAATTTCATCTGTTGGCAGATGATATCAAAGAGGCAGTAAAAAAGGTTGTTAAAAGAAAAAAATAGGAGAGGCAGAGCGCAAAAAACAAAACCATTGTTTTATTTAAATGAGAAAACAAGAAGGATTTACTATTATTGAGCTATTGGTGGTATTTGCCATTATCGGTTTGCTGGCTACTCTTACTATTGCCAGTATCAACACAGCGAGGGTAAAAAGCAGAGACGCGAGAAGGATATCAGATATGAGAACAATGGTTAACGCTTTAGAGATGTATTTTAACGATAACGAAAGCTATCCATTAAGGGACAGGGCTTTTAGCGGTAATAGTGAATGGAGCGGCCTTGAATCTGATTTAGCCCCCTATCTTTCAACAATGCCTAATGATCCAGTAGACGGTACGTTTTATTTTTATGACAGCGAGGGGGATGGCTATGGAATAATGTGCGGTTTTGAACACTCGGGAAATTTCTCTCTGCTTGGCGAGGATAACGGAGATTTTAACGGTCTTGTTATAGGCGCGGTTACATATGGCTATGAGTTAGGGCCTGACCCTCCTAAAACAGGTTTTTGGTGGAATTAATTAATGGCTGGTGTGTAGGAAATTAAAAGCAGGATAGACTAATCTATGTATGACATTATTACTATGGGTTCGGCAACCCAAGATATTTATTTAAGCAGCGATGAATTTAAGTTAATAGAAGATAAGAATTTTTTAACCCAAAAAGCTCTAGCGGTGCCCTTGGGATCAAAAATGAAAATGGACGAAGTTTTTATCTCTATGGGTGGAACAGGCGCTAATTCAGCAGTGACTTTTTCTCGACAGGGATATCAGGCAGGATATTTCGGCAAAATCGGCAAGGATATTATGGGGGAAGGAGTCAAAAAAGAGTTGGCTGATAATGATGTTTCTCCTGATTTGCTAATAGAAACTGACAGCCATCCCACAGCTTTTTCAGTAGTTTTATCAAAGCCCAAAGAAGGTCGTTCCATTTTAAAAAAACTGGGCGCCTGCCATGAAATAGAAGAAAAAGATATTGATTTTTCTAAATTAAAAAGCAAATGGTTTTATCTGGCTTCTTTATCTGGTAATTCATGGAAAGTAGTTAAATCAGTAGTAGAATACGCGGAAAAAGAAGGAATTAAGGTAGCGGCTAATCCAGTCGGCCAAGAGCAGCTTTCTGACGGTCTGGACAATCTAAAAAGTTTTTTAGGCAAAATAGATATTTTATTTGTCAATCAAGAAGAAGCGTCTATTATTACCGGCATTAGCTATGATAAAGAAGAAGAGATTTTTTCTGTTTTAGATGAGATGGTCAAAGGGATCGTAGTTATGACTAAAGGGCCTGAAGGGGCGGTGGCTTCTGACGGCCGCTATCGTTATTGCGCCGGCATCCCTGAATCTGATTTAGTTGATCGCACTGGAGCAGGGGATGCCTTTGGTTCTGGCTTTACTGCCGGGTATGTAAAGAAAGAAGACATTGGATATGCTATTCAGCTGGGAACTGCCAACGCGACAGCTGTTTTACAGGAATTTGGCGCGGCGCGAGGCTTGCTAAAGAAAGGAGATTGGGGCCCGTGGGAAAAGGTCAAGATTATTAAAGAAAAGATATAGTTTTTATGAAAAGACAAAAAGGATTTACCATTATGGAGCTTTTAATCGTAGTGGCTATTATCGGCCTTATGGCTACTTTGACTTTAATCTCTTTGGGCAGTGCCAGAAAAAAATCAAGAGATGCCTCGCGCTTGGAAGATTTAAGGCAAATTCAGACAGCCCTAGAGCTCTACCAAAGCGATCACGATGCTTCTTACCCCGCGAGGCACGTACAAAGCAATGGCCCAGGATGGAGTCTTTTAGAGGCCGATCTTTCTCCTTATCTATCTTCTTTGCCCAAAGATCCTTCTAATACGGGTAATTATTGGTATGGCTATGATGGAGGAGAGGAGAATGACTTTCCGGGCTATGGCCTAAGATGCCGTTTTGAATATTCAGGCAATTATCCTCTAGCCGATCAGGATAATGGCTTTTATAACGACGGCAATGGGTGTTGCTATGAGTTAGGTCCGGAGCCGCCTTATGATGCTCCGGCTAATAATTGGTGGAGCGATTAGTTTTTATCTGAGGGAGGGAGAAAAATATGGACTATCTTTCTAAAATTTCTAAATTATTGGGCGCTTCCAAAGAAATGGTCAGTTGGCTGGAGGTTCGGATGGAAGAAGTAAGCAACAAGAAAGGCGTGCTTAATGAAATAGTAAGGGAAAACGAACATCAGACAAGAGAAAAATTGGCTGATTTAGGATTGGGCAAGGAAGGAGATTTTTTCAAAATTGATCCGCAAAAAATTCATCAACTTTTAACGGAAAAAGCTAAAGCGTCAAATGACTCTTTATTTAAGCATTTTCGCAAGCCTGATTTTTCTACCGAAGCGGGCTATCGCAGCATGGTTAACGCTGCCAAGGAGTTAACTGGCAACATGCTGGGCTTTTATCTCAAGGAGGAGAAAGCCAAAGAGCTTTTGCGGATTAACCCCCCTCAAAAGATTATGCGTAGCTTGGGATACGGAGATGATTTGGAGAAAATGATAGAAAAAGAAGATATCTTTGAGATTTTTTGCGCTCTAAGATTTATTGAAGATGGCGATTGGCTTAACGAAGTTTTTTTCAAGCCCTATAGCGATCTTACTAAAGATGATTTTGAGAAAAGAGAAATTAAGATTATTGTCTTGCCGCAAAAGTGGGCTGGCGCAGGGAAGAGTTTTTTGGAAGAAAAGCTTCATCATATGAGTCATTTAAAGGAAATGGGCATTGTCTTTGTCATTCCTACAGGCAGTAATCTTTCTGGAGAAATCCTTTATCTTTTTTTTATGACTCTTCACTACGCTTATGAAGTAGATTGGCACGCGCGCCTTTTTGAAAGATATAGCCAAGAGCCGAATTTTGCTAAAAAAATGATCGAAGCGCTAAAAGTAAAAGCGAGCAAGGATCCTCTGCCTAAAGGAGATGGTGTTGCCTGGCGAGTGCTTTCAAAATATTTGGCTAAAAAAGACCCCCATGATCCGCGCCTATTCGAGCCTCGCATTAATACAGAAGCGTGGCATTATTACAGCGTTTCTTCCGTCCTTAAAAAGTTTAGCAATCGCTTCCCTGAAGCTGGGCTGGGTTTTTGGAACGACACGCAGGCAGTGGCTGATTTTTTCTCTTTTGACGGCGGAGAAGAGCTTATCAGTTTTAATCTTTTTGACAATGGTATTTCTTTGCTCCATAAGGCTGATTTTGAGTCAAGATATTGCTATCACCAACAGGAAGCTATTTGGAATAAAGTTTTTATTGATTATTTAGGGGAGCCGCGTATGGATGAGTCGTTAATGGATAATTTGTGTAAAGGGCATTTAATTTTGTAGAGTTTTTTTTGCGGACAGTTGTTAATTGTAAAATTGTCACTTTTTCGCATTAAAGCTTTTGAACAATGAACGATTTATCAAAAATTACTACAAGGGAAAAAGCGATTTATCTTGCTTACGATCATGGCATGGAGCATGGTCCAGTTGATCTAATCGGCAAAAGCATTGACCCAAAATACATTCTGGATCTTGCTGTCAAAGGGGGCTATAGCGGCGTAGTTCTGCAAAAAGGAGTGGCAGAAAAATATTATCCTGGCTACGAGGATAAAATGCCGCTCATTATCAAGCTCAATGGGAAGACAAGAATACCTCAAGGCGAGCCGCTTTCTGTCCAGCTTTGCTCTGTTGAAGAAGCGGCGGCATTAGGCGCTTGTGCTGTGGGATATACGGTTTATTTAGGGAGCAAATATGAGTACCTTATGCTAAGGGAATTTGGTAGAATAGTTGAACAGGCCCATTGTCAAGGAATGGCGGTAATCGGCTGGATGTATCCGCGCGGCAAGGCCGTGGAAAACGACTCTTCTCCGGAAATTACCGCTTATGCTGCTCGGCTGGGGCTTGAATTAGGCGCTGATATGGTTAAAATAAAATACTGCGGATCAGAAGAAGCTTTTGCTGGTGCTGTTCGGGCGGCAGGTAAAACCAAAGTAGTTTTATCTGGCGGACCTAAAGTTTCTGACGATAAGTTTTTAGAAGTAGTTAGTAGCATTATGTCAGCAGGAGCGATTGGTTTGGCAGTGGGAAGAAATGTTTGGCAAAGGGAGGACCCTTATGAAATAACCGAACAAATCAAAAAGATTGTTTTCAATAATGAAAATAACCATTGATAGAGAAAAATGTATTGGCTGCGGAAGCTGCGTGGCAGTTTGCGAAGAGGCTTTTGAGCTTGATGAGGAAGGCAAGGCCTCTTTAAAAGAGGGATACGAAGAATTTCCCTGCCTAGAAGAGGCCAAAGAGATCTGTCCAGTGGAAGCTGTTAAAGAACAGGAATAATTTAGCGCTTAGATCGCGCTGGGCCATTTCCTTGACCAGGGAGCTTTTTTTGTTTATGATACTAGGTATGTTAGAATTATCGGCTAAAAAACGTCAAATTTTAGGTTCTAAGAATAAAACTTTCCGGAAAAATGGATTTGTTCCGGCTGTTCTGTATGGTCATACTGATGCCAATGTTAATTTAATGCTGGATAGCAGTAACTTTAATAAGGCCTATAAAAAAGCTGGCGAAAGCACTTTGCTTAAGCTAAAGATAGACGGAGATGAAGAAAGAACTGTCTTAATCCACGATGTGGCCAAAGATCCTGTTAAGGGCGATCCTATTCATGTTGATTTTTATCAAGTAAAAATGGACGAAGCTATTGCCGTAGAAGTGCCTCTTGTTTTCGTTGGAGAATCAGAAGCGGTGGAAAGAGAAGGAGGCGTGCTGATCAAAAATATTCAATATGTAGAGGTAGAAGCTTTACCTCAAGATTTGCCTAATGAGATCAAGGTAGATATTTCTTTTCTGAAAACATTCGACGACAATATTCATATTAAAGATCTAAAAGCTTCTGAAAAAATTACTATTATGGCTGAGCCTGACGAGACAGTCGCCTCGGTAGTTCCTCCTCGAAGCCAAGAGGAGCTGGAAGAATTAGACGAAGCTCCTGTCGAATCAACCGAAGAAGTAGAAGTTGAAGAAAAAGGCAAGGCCAAAGAAGAAGCGGGGGGCGAAGAATCGCTGGCTCCTGAAGGAAATGAACCAGCGGCGTAGAGTTAATTTTCTGAACTCTCTTAAAAAGTGGGGATAAAAATTAAAAAAAACAAAAACTTTTTGTGCAAAGGGTTGCTAGCAGTGTTAATCCTTTTTTTGGCATTTCCTCTTTTTTATGATTTAAAAGCGGCAGAAAACACAGAACAGCTCAAAAGAGAATTGGAAGAGCAAATTAGGCAGAAACAGCAGGAAATTAATAATTATCAGCAGGAAATTCAGAAAAATCGTTCTAAAGCAAAAAGCCTACAAAACGATATTAGCCTTTTGGAGAACGAAATTGATAAATATCGCGCTGAAATAAGCCAGCTTGATCTGGTTATTAGGAGAAATACCTTAGAAATAGACCAGCTTGATGAAGAGATTAAGGGACTAAGGAATACTGTGGCTGAAAAAAAGGACATTTTAAGCGAATATATTAGAGTAGTCAGTTATTACGATAAAGAAGCCCTTTTTGAGGTGATGCTTAAAAATAAACGATTTTCTGATTTTTTTGATCAGTTAAATGCTTTGGAGACAGTCCAAGAAAAGATTCACAGTGCTTTGGCTTCCTTAAGAGAGGCCAAGAGCCAAATGGAAGAGGATAAGCTTGTTTTAGAAGAAGAAAGGCAGGAGCAGAATCGCCTTAAATCTTTTCAGTTAGTTCAAAAGAATACTGTGGAAAGCAAGCAAAACCAAAAGGAGAATCTTTTGGGCCAGACCAAAGGAGAGGAGGATCGTTATCAAAGGCTTATTAAAGGAAAAGAAAACGAGATTGGCCATATTAAAGAGCAGCTTTCTTTATTGGAAAAATACAATCTTTCTTTAGACAACGCTGTGCAATATGCTATTCTGGCTGGCTCAAGAACGGGTATTAGGCCAGCTTATCTTTTGGGCGTCTTGGAAGCGGAATCAAGGCTGGGACTGAATGTAGGGACAGGTAATTGGCGAGAAGATATGTATCAGTGCTATCTTAGACTGGGCTATACCACTACTGCCGAAAAGCAGAAAAACGCCTTTTTGCAAATCTGTCGAGAATTAGGTCTTAATCCTGATCTTCAGCCAGTTTCAGCTGAGCCGTGGTATGGATGCGGGGGGGCGATGGGCATTGCCCAATTTATGCCTGCTACCTGGCTGGCCTACAAAGATCAGGTGGCTGGCTTAACCGGGCATAGTCCGCCGAGCCCATGGCGGCCTGAAGACGCTTTTATGGCTGCGGCTATTAAGCTTTCTAATGGGGGAGCCAACCAAAGAACAGAAATTGGCGAGAGAACTGCTTATGCCAAATATTTGGCTGGCGGCAATTACCAAAAATGGATTTATCATAAAGTGACAGATTATGTTATTAATTTAACAGGCAACTTCCAAAGCCAGTATTTTGATTAATTTTTTCTAAAAAACAAAAACTCCCGGATTATCTCCGGGAGTTTTTGTTTAGGTGTTTTTTACAAAGAAAGAACTAATAAATACAAAATAATTCATTTTACAGAACAACAGTAGCACTGTATTTCTGTTTAATAATTTCTAACTGATGTTCTGTCAGCTCTTCGGAAGCGTTAATCGCTTCTTGGATTAAATCCTTTGAAAAGCTAATTTCTTCGCCAATCTCTAATCCGTGTGCGCCTTTTTTATCTTTGAGATAATCCTCGATATAGATTTTGTGCTCTTTGGCAAGTTCTTCTTGGGGGCTATCTTCAAGGTAATCTTTAAGAGCTCGACGAGCCAAGTGAGTCATTCCTTCCCCGGGGGCCGCTGTTTCTATAATCTGTGTGCCTTCTTTTCTGCCCTCTGGGATTATCTCTTCTTCAGGCTCTAGTTCTGGTTCGGGCTGGGATTGTTCTGGGGCAGGAGAGACTTCTTTTGTCACATCTTCATCTTCTTCTCCTTCTCCTAAATCAACGGTTCCGTTTTCTACGACAATATTTTCTTGATTGGTTTCGTCATCTTCTAGGAGAATATTGGCTTCTTCTCCTTTTTGGCTGGCATAAAGATAAATTCCTCCCCCCAAAATGATCAGGGCGACCATGGGAAGGATGACAGAGCTGCCGTATTTATTGATCCAGCCTCTAAATCCTCCCTTATTAGAGCCTCCTGAATCGCTTTGGCCGAATTGAGGTCCGCCTTCCGAAGAGGGTTGGTTCTGTTGAGGGGGGAAGATAGGATCTTGGTCTTGCCATGCGGCGGCCAAAGAAGCGGCTTGGTCGGATTGGCGATTATCTGGAAAAATCTTTTCTTGATTTAACATAAAATTTCCTTTCAGTAATCTTTTAGTCGACCTTTTTCTCCCTCCATAATTTTTCTAAGCGCTTTTAGCGCTTGTCCTATATTTGTTTTAAAAAAGCTATGTTGTTCTATTGTGCCTTTTTATTCAATCTAAGTCAAGCCATTATATTTTAATCACGACAGGAAGCACCATCGGCCTTCTTTGCGTTTTTTGGTAAAGAAGCTCTCCAATTTTTTCTCTGATGCTATCTTTGATATAGCTCCAGTTGGTAGTTCCATGAGGAGCGGCTGAATGCTGAATAATTTCTTTCACCTTTTGGCGAGTCTGTGTTAAAAGATCTTTTGACTCTCTTAAATAGACAAATCCTCGCGAAATGATGTCTGGTTCTCCTTTAATCTTGCCGGTATGGCTGTCAATGACAGCGATCACCACAAACATGCCGTCCTGAGCCATCGCTTGACGATCTCTTAATACTACTTGGCCGACATCTCCTACGCCTAATCCGTCTACCATTACATAATTGGCTGGCACAACTTCTTTGCTAATACGAGCAGATGTTTTGTTCAGCAAGACAATATTGCCGTTGCTGGCAATGATGATGTTTTTCTTTGGTATGCCAACGCTTTCTGCTATCTCGCCGTGTAGTTTCAGCATATAGTAGTTTCCGTGAATAGGCATAAAGAACTTGGGTTTAATAAGATTAATCATTGCTTTGAGATCGTCTGCTTGGGCATGCCCGCCGGCGTGGATATCCATCATTTGGTAATGATAAACTCTTGCTCCTTGTTTCCAGAAATTATCTTTTAGCGTCTGGACGGCTTTTTCGTTGCCTGGGACGACAGAGGAAGAAAGGACTACCGCGTCGCCTTTTCCTATATGGACATGCTTATGCTCTTTATTGGCGATTCTCATTAAAACAGCGTTGTCCTCTCCCTGCGCGCCGGTACACACGAGCACTACTTTATTGTCTGGATATTCGTTAACTTGGCTTGTTTTGATGAAAGCGCCCTTTTTTGATTGAAGATATTTCAAATGATGGGCTATTTGCACATTGTTCTTCATGCTGTATCCATCTACGGCAATATAACGGTCGTATTTTTCTGCCAAATTAATTACTTCTTGAATGCGGCTTAAAAGGGAGGCAAAAGTGCTAATAATAATTCTTCCTTTTGACTCTTTAAAGATAATCTCTAAATTGTCTTGAATGTCTTTTTCTGAAATAGAAGTGCCGGGTTTTTCTGCGTTAGTGCTATCCGACATTAGGCATAAAACGCCTTTTTTGGCAATTTCATTAAGATGGGAAATGTCAGCTGGCTTGTCTCCAATAGGAGTATGGTCAAACTTAAAGTCCCCTGTGTGGACAACGCGGCCAATAGGAGTATTGATTGCCAGTCCCACGCCATCAGGAATGTTGTGATTGACATGGAAAAATTCAATTTCAAAACAGCCTAATGTAATCTTGTCGGTTTTTTTAATTTCGTGGATGTCTAATTTAGAAGCATTGGGAAAGTCTTCCTGTCGCTTAAGAATGATTCCTTTAGTAAGAGGAGTGGTGTAAATGGTGGGATTGCCGAGGCGGCCGATAGAATGAGGAATAGCTCCAATATGATCGTAATGGCCATGAGTAATAATAACTCCTAAGATTTTATCTTTTTTGTCTTTAAGATACGCTGTGTTGGGAATGATATAGTCGATGCCGGGCATATTGTCATCAGGGAATTGAAGGCCCATATCTACAATAATGATATCGTCGCCATATTCAAAAGCTGTCATATTGCGGCCTATTTCTTCTAAACCGCCCAAAGGAATGATGCGTAAATTTTTCTTCTCTGTTTTTTTAGTCATATTTTAGTAAAGAGTGGGCAAGGCGGGATTCGAACCCGCAAGTCCGAAGGGACACTAGCTCCTGAAGCTAGCGCGTCTGCCAGTTCCGCCACTTGCCCGCCTATTATTTCATTTTTTCTTTGAAGCTTTCGATAGCTTCTGTTTTAAGAGGGTCTTCCCCGTATTTAAGAGCCAGATAATAAGAGGCCCAGTCTGCCAAAACAACGTTAGAGAATATTTTTGTCAGCCTGTTACGGCCTGTTAAATCGATTGTTTCCGCGGAGAGCCCTTTATTTTTGAGGATTTTTTCGGTCAGTTCCATCCTTTTCTTTATTTGTGGCTCATCTTCTTCGTCTTTTATGGTCAGGGCAAAAAACAAACTTTCTTTAGCTTTAGCGCAAGGATATTCTTCTCTGTGGCTCATTCCTTCCATTTCATTATGGTTAATCTCTGGAAAAAAATTACTAAAAGCAGGTATTTTAGCATTTTCATTAATTTTGATTTTCCAGATATAGCTTAGAACTTTCATTTTTTTCGAAGCATAGATCAAAATCACTTTTTGAAACATTTTTTCAGCCAGCCCTTCACCGGTTTTTTCTTGGGCGGGGATAATGTCTTTGAGTTGGTCAGCCATCGTTTCAATTTCTTGATTTCTGTTTTTTGTCAGGCCGCTTTCTTTTAAAATGTTGTAAAGGGATGTAAAGATATAACCGGTAGCCATTCTCGGAACCAAGCCGTTAGGGATTTCTATTAGGGGAGTTTGGTTATTGAAGCATTCTTCTTTTAGGCGGCCGCCAGAAGTGATGGCTATAGAAGAAAGCCCTTTTTTAACAGCTTCCCGATAAGAGCTTAAACATTCTTCTGTGTTGCCGGAATAAGAAATAAAAATCATCAAAGAATTTTTATCACTCTGGCTGGGAAGATGGTAGCTTCTATTGACTATCATTGGAAAAGGAGGATTAAGCCACGCAGTAACAATCTCTGCCGGCCAAGCGCTGCCGCCCATACCAGAAATGATTACTTTGTCAAAGCATCCTTTTTTTAGGGGAGGGGCTTTTTGCCCCAAAAGCTGAATGAATTGATTGGGAAAATTAATGATGCTTTGTTTCATATTTTTTTGTTTTTAATTTTTTTTCCAGATACGGGCAGTTTCTAGATACCAGTTTTCTATTTGGGAAAAACGATAGGAGGGCTGAGGAAGTTTTTCTATAGAGATTTCTTTAACGTTTTTGCTGACGGGATAAAAATAGAGCGGCGTGTAAAGGAAGACGGCCGGTGCGTCTTCAATGAGAAGCTTTTGGAATTCTGCGTATTTGGCTGCTCTTTGAGTTTGGTCAAGAGTTTGTCTGGCCTCTTCAAGCAGCTTGTCTATTTTTTCATTCTGGTAAAGAGAAAGATTAAGGCCGGGGTCTTTTTTTTGTGAGGAGTGCCAAAAAGCAAAGGGGTCTGGATCAGCGCTTAAGACCTCTCCGAAGAGAAGGGCTTCGTATTGACGAGGCCTAAGGAAGTCTTGCTGGATGCTATTTGGTTCGACGATCGTTAAGTTCACTCGCGCTCCTATTTTCTCCCATTGCTCTTTTAATATTTCGGCGGTTTTTTTGAGTTCCGGCCAGTTGGTAGTAAGAAGATTGATTTCAAGGAGGATTTTTTCCTCGTTATCTTCTTCGTCATCTTCGTTTTCTTCTGTTTTTTCGCGGATGCCGTCTTGGTCGTCATCAATCCATCCTTCGGCTTCAAGGATATTATTGGCATGTTCAAGAGCAAAATCATAGACTTTTATTTCTTCGTTGTATCCTAGCCAGCCTGGAAGAAGGGGAGCATCCACTTTTTCTCCTTTGCCGTTTAACACCTGATCGATGATTTCTTGTTTGTTAGTAGCATAATTAAGGGCCAGGCGTACGGTTTCATCTGCTAAAGCCTTGCTTTTTGTCTGGTTGAAGAAAACAGCGTAGTAGGCAGGAAGGTTGACTTCGTGAAAATTAAGATGATTTCTTAAATCTTCTCTATTAAGGCCGGAAATTAAATTAAGGCCGTCTATTTTCCTATTTTGATAGGCTTGAACCAAAGAAGGCTGGCTAGAATAAAATTTCAAAACTATTTTTTCGATAAAAGGAGGATAAATTTTCTCGTCTGTTTTTAAGGGATAAGGATTTTCTAGATAGAAATTTTGGCTGCGGACAAGCTCTATTGATTCAATCTTTCCTTCCTTATCATTATTGAGTTTAGAGAACTTATAGGGCCCAGAACCAACAGGCTTCAAATTATATTCCGCTAGAGGAAAATTAGCTGCCGAGATGCCGGCCCATAAATGCTTAGGTAAAATATAGACGGCAAGATTGTGCAGGAAGGGGGCATAAACGTTTTTTAAGACCAAAGACATAGTGTAATCATCTATTCTCTCTGTCTCTACTCCTTGCCAGTTTACACGTAAAGGGCTTTTGTACTCAGGGTCCTGGATTGTTTTAATGGTGAAAATGATATCGTCAATGGTAAGAGGTTCATTATCATGCCACAGGACGTTTTTCCTTATTTCGATAGTATAGACTAGGCCGTCTTCGCTGATAGTGTAATCTTGGATTAGATCAGGAACGAGATTGCCTTGGCCGTCATATTCGAAAAGGCTGGAATAAACAAGCCGGACCAAGTCTCTGTCTGTATCGTTGGTTTGGGCAATAACAGGGTTAATATAGCGCGGTTGGCCCAAAAGGCCTTCCCGATATTGTCCGCCTACGCGCGGTTCTAATTGGGTATGGGAGCCAATAAAAAGGAAAACTAGTCCTGCCACAGAAGCAGTTATAATCAAAAAAAGTCCGCGAATAATCCATTTTTCGCGCATGGAAAGAACTTTAGGAAGATAGGCTAAACGGCCTTTTTTCGGCCACTGGCCTTTGGCAAAGAGAGATTTTAATCTTCCGAGATATTTAGCTATTTTACTGGTTGGTTGAGTAGAAATATTCTTGTCAAGCAGGGCTTGCTGGTTAAACAGAACAAGCCTACGCTTTCTTTAGAAAGCGGCAATTCTGCTTATTTTTTGTCTGCTAGATAATCAGATTTAAAAAGCTGGTAGAGATAAATAGTCCAGATAAAACAATAGTGGCAATAAAGAGAATTTTATCAAACCCTCTTTTAGTATAGTAGCTGGCGCCTCCGCCGCTACTGCCAAAAATACCTGATCCGCCGGCGCTTCTTTGCTGAAGAAGGATAGAGGCAATCAGAGCGATAGAAACAATAATTTGAAAAATTGATAAAAAATTTGTCATTTAATCCTTTCTCTTTTTTTTGCCGGAGCCGAAAGCTATGTTAACTAAACTTAGGATAAGAACGCCCCAGAAATAAGACCAGAAGCCGCTAATGGTCAATTCCGGCACCAAATACTCTAGCAACCAGAGAAGAACAATATTGATAACGATAAGGAAAAGACCAAGAGTTAGCGCTATCAACGGGGCGGAAAGAATCCTTAGAATCGGCCTAACAAAAGTGTTAATTAGCCCTAGTAATAATCCAGCAATAACTAATGTCAAAACATCTCCTTCAAAAATAAAGCCGGGGACAAGATAATCGGCCAAAAAAATGGCTAGGGCATTAGTTATAATTTGGAAAACAAATCTCATAGATTATCTTTTCAAGCTTACCACAAAACACTTTTCTAGGTCAATAAGGGCTGTTTCTATTAGAATAATTCTTGAAAGGCAATTCTTGAAAGGCCATTTTTTTGTCATTTTTTATTGACAAAAGTTTTTTCTTTAGTTAGTATCTTAATATGACAAGAGCGATGAGGCGGCTATCCTTAGAAGGGGGAAATTAGGGGTATTTCGGTAGTAATCGCTCTTGTCTAAAACCTTGATACTTGACAATAAATTTAGAGTTTGCTATTTTAAAATATAGATGAGTATTCTCTAGATTAGTTCTTTCAACCTTAGCAACCGCCAAGAAAAACAATCCTCCTTTAAAAAAACCTTGGCGGTT
Source organism: uncultured Candidatus Saccharibacteria bacterium (assembly GCA_964556655.1). Lineage (GTDB taxonomy): Bacteria > Patescibacteriota > Minisyncoccia > Portnoybacterales > UBA2143 > CAZKWY01. The sequence goes on along the minus strand of CAZKWY010000003.1, from coordinate 19,014 downwards.
TTTTTATTTTTTAGGGCAATAATAAAAAATATGCTATGATTTGAATGATGGACTATAAAAAATATTTGCGATCTCTCAAGCCATTTATTATTTTCGCTTTTTCTTTTTTTATCATTTCTGTCTTAGAAGGATATTTTTTTGCCAAGAACTATCCTGAAAAAGCTAGAGAAATAATTAGTAGGTTTAGCGAAATGTTTTCTCCTGTTTTTGATGTTAGCTCTTTTTCTCTGGCAGTCATTATTTTCGTTAACAATAGCTTCTCTTTGCTTTTGTCCATTATTTTAGGTTTCTTTTTCGGTCTTGTGCCTCTGTTGTCATTATTCTCTAATGGAATGCTTTTGGGAGTTTTTGCTGTTATCTGGCAGGAAAGGCTCTCTCTTGATTCTTTTTTTGTGGGCGTACTTCCTCATGGATTGATAGAAATACCTGTATTAGTGATCGGCGCTGCTATCGGCTTAAAGATAGGTTTTATTTTTTTGAGCCGACTAATTAAAAAAGAAGGCGAGGTAAAAAAAGAAATTTTATCCGGTTTTATTTTTTTTGGCAAATTTTTAATCCCTCTTTTATTATTAGCGGCCTTCATTGAGGCCTTTATTACGCCCTTGCTTTTATAGCAATTTTGTCTGCTGGCAAAGATATTGGTTTTTGTTAAATTTATTTATAATTCTTTAAAAACACATTAAAAAAGCATGCATTCATTGTCAAGAGATTCTTCCAATTTTTTCTCTAATGGAATAATTGCTTATTTGGATTGGGAGGTTTTATCATTGTTTGGTTTTTAATTTTGGCAAAAAAGATTAGAATCCATTACAGAAACGGAAAGGAAAAGCCAGACTCTTCTAAGGGGTTGGTTATTATTAGCAACCATTCTTTTGTTTAAATATCTAAAGGCTTGGACGTTGATTCGTTCGAGCTTTTTTCATTGTTTCTTTTTAGCGGTTGTTGTAAAATAGCAATAATGACCGAAGGAAAAATATTGAAATACGATTCTGACGATAATATTTATCAAGGATACTATATTGAACCAGATTCTTGCCAAGACGAAAAGGGGCGCTGGGTTCCCAGGGCCAGCATTTATCCGACAAAGGGCCAGCCCAGCAAAGAAATTGCTCCTTTGGTGTGGCAAAAAGTTTTTGACAACAAAAGAGAAGCGGACGATTTTGCTCTTCAGGGCGCTGAATTATATATTGACGAGGAATATTAAGAAATATTAAAAAACAACGCCGCTTTAATGCGGCGTTTTTTTTTGGTGTTTTTTTTCGTTTGCTATGATAGATCTATTCGTTAAGCGTTATCGAGCGGTCTGCTTGCGGGAAAAGTTTTTGACAACAAATAAGAAATACAAAGACGCAACTCCCGCTAATGTGTAAACCGCTCGCGATAAAAAGCTCATTTCTCCGAGAATCAAGGCCACTAGATCAAAATCAAAAACTCCAACTAGCCCTCAATTTAATCCTCCAATAGTTGCCAATATCAAAGCAATCCAATCTACTGGGTTCAATCTATCCACTTTTTCTCACCCCCTTTCTTTTCCTCCTTGTTTCTGATATTATATTATATATAAAGGGATTTCGTTTTGTGGATAATTTTTAGATTATATAAAATAATTCTATAATAAAAATATGACCAAACAAACTATAATTGTAATTTCGATTATTGTAGCGCTTGCTGTCGGAATAACTTTTTTTATCTTTTTTGAAGAAGAAGAAAAAGAGAACGCGCCATTGGAGGAAAAGTCAAAAATTGAAAATTTTTCAGAATGCGTTGAGGCAGGTTATCCAGTTGTGGAGACCCGTCCAAGAAAATGCCAAGACCCTAATGGCAAGATGTTCATTGAAGAAATTGGCAACGAAATAGAAAAAAGCGATTTGATCAGACTTGATCATCCAAGGCCTGATCAAGAGATAGAAAGTCCGCTAAAGGTAGAAGGAGAAGCCAGAGGAACATGGTTTTTTGAAGGCGATTTCCCTGTGGTTTTGACAAATTGGGACGGGTTAATCATTGCGGAGAGATATGCTACTGCCCAAGGAGATTGGATGACAGAAGATTTTGTAGAATTTGAATGTGAGCTTGAGTTTGAGAGGCCTGAACTCTATCTTGATCTTGAATTTGAGAAGCCTGAATTCTATGACCGAGGATTTTTAATCTTGCGCAAAGATAATCCTTCAGGATTGCCTGAAAACGATGATGCTCTAGAAATTCCCATCTTCTTCAAATAGCCTCCAAGGACTGTCAAAAAAGGACAGTCCTAGAATGACAGTCCTTGGCAGATCTTTAGCTCAATAAGTAAGCGCAACACTTTGATAAAATGAGGTATTATCAAAGTGCATGAAATACAAACATTTAACCATAGAAGAAAGAGAAAAAGAAGAATCAGGAAGGGCGCCAGGCGCTGCCAACGAGTATTTAAGCCAAAAGAGGCTTTTATTGAGCAAAGACCGGATATTGTGGAAAAAGGACGAAGAGTCGGCGACTGGGAATCGGACAGTGTTGAATCAAGAGAAAACAAACCGGGAATCAATACTTTGGTCGAAAGACAAACCGGAATGGTCTTTATCTCCAAATTAAATGACAAGACCAGCAGATCTACCACAACAGCCATTGTTAAGAAATTAGAATATCTTTATTTGAAAGCCAGACAGACAATTACCTTTTTCTGTAATCCTTATCACTTATGGGAAAGGTGAACTAATGAAAACACCAATGGCTTAATCAGGGAATACTTCCCAAAGAGAACTGATTTTACTAAAATGCCCAATAGAGAGATTAGGAGAGTAGAACAGGAATTAAACAGCAGACCGAGAAAACTGCTCGAATACAAAACCCCCCTGGAAGCCTTCAGTGTCGCGCTTAGGGGTTGAATTCAGCTACTCTCGGATTGAAAAAGATTGATGTTTGCACAAGTGGGATACTCATGCCTAAGCACATCAAGACATTTTTAAAAGTAAAAAATCTTGATATCACCGTTGGACTTGATAGAGCTGAACCAAATATGATTTCCAAACAATCTCCATGCGGCTTAACATTTGAAAAAATCAAAAAACATATTGAGCAACTAAAAGAAGCGAACATAGAAATTAGTATTAATTCAGTTCTCACAGAAAAGAATTATAAGGACATTCAGAAAGTAATTGATTTTACTAGAGACAACAAAATTAAAATAAGAGTGACAGAAGAAGGCACATATAAAGTTTTGACAAATGGATTAATGACAAGACGCTTTCGCAATTTTATAACTAGAACTGCGAAAAAATATGATTTGAAAAACTTTGAGAAAAATTTTGTCAAAGCATTATCTATATTGGAATTGCCTGAAAAAAAGGTTAAACAGCAATTCGCTTCATGATTACATTATCAACAGGAAGTTTATATCCCTATTCCTTAGGCCGCATTTTTAGAGCGGCTAGTTTAGCTGGTTTTGATGGCGTTGAATTGATGCTAAGGAATGAAGGGGACAATGCCTACTGGGACAGCTGGGATATAGAATACCTTAAAGGCTTAGAAAAAAATATAAAGTTAAAATTAATTCTGTCCATAGCCATTTCGGTCTTAGCGATAATCCGGATGATTATGAAAGAATTTATAATCTCGCAAAGGAGATAGGGGCAAAGTATATCATTGTTCATATTCCAAGAAAAGATGCTTCGTTAGCATATAAAAATTTGTTCAATAAAATTTCACTTAATGCAACTGGCAGATATCCATTAGCTCTTATTGAGAATATTCACTATACCGAAAAAAGCCTGACCCCATTGTTGGTTATGACAATCTAGATACATTTCCAGGTCTCTGTTTTGATATTGCTCATGCTTTAAGATCGATTGATTATGAAAAAGTCAGAAAATTAATAGATAGCCTAAATAATATTCGCCAGTTCCATGTTTCATGGTGGAACGGGACAGATGATCATCTTTCTGTTACGAATGATCCCAATACTTTTACAATGTTTTTAGAAAATAAAAAAGCAGATTTGTGTTTTGAACTTTGTCCGAAGGCTTTTGAAAGCATGGAATTTAGCAATGTTATAGACCAGCTAAAGAAAGAGATAGAAATTTTAAAGAAGTAAAATTAATAAGCATGAAACAAATTGAAAAAACTATGAGATGGCTAATAAAATTAAAAAAAAATAAATATGAGTGGCATAAATAATATGCGCGGTATCCCGTTAAGGCAGATGATGGCAAGATAGAAAAAAATGGGAAAGAATATGATTTGGTGGTTTGGCGAGAGATTGAGTTAATGCCACCCGATGGAAGTATTGGCGTGCAGGCAGATGCTCATGAAATGATGGAAAGGATAATAGAGGGAAAGACTTCTGAATGTCGCAACGGGCGCGTTTTTTGCTTTGGCCCTCCTAATAGGGGCTTTGGTTAATGCCATTGGAAAGGCTTTTATCGATTCTCAAGATAAGTCTTTTCGCGAGGTTTTAGTAGAGCTTTTTGGTCACGAAAGTCAATCTGCTCGGTTTGTCGCGTATTGTTTTTTACGGCGAGAAAGCGGCTTTTTAGACGAAAAATCATTGGAAGCGGTGGACTATTTTCGCCGTCTTCCTGAAAACGTGAACATTGTTGCCGTGGCCGCCAATGAATACGACCTTTAACAACTTGTAACAACTTGTTTGATTTTTAAAAAATCCGTTCACTCGACGGGTTTTTCTTTCAAGGGCTAAGGACAGTCCTTGGAATTTTGGGAGGATTTGGCATAATGAAAATATGAAAAAGTTTTTTATTTTACTGGCGGTTTTGATTTTTTGGGGAGCAATTAGCTTCTTTTTTTCTTTTGAAGAATCAACAGACTCAGAAATTAGCCAGCAGAGGTTCGTTGGCTTGACAGAAGAAGAGGCAAAAAAAAGACATCAAGCTGAAGCAGAGAACGACAGTCTTCCTTTGGCCGAAGAGGCAGAAAAAGACCAGCCCTTCAATCAAGAAATAGCTACTCTAGAAATTCCTTTTATTGTGCAAGCGCCTTTTTCAGAATGGGATAACCCAATTTTTCAAGATGGCTGCGAAGAAGCCGTTGTTTTAATGTCAGTCTATTGGGCTTGGGATAAGGAATTGAATAGGGATATTGCCAGGCAAGAAATCATAGCAATGGCTCGCTACCAAGAAAAAAACTACGGGGAAGCGCGCGATACTTCTGTCGAAGATACTCTGGAACGATTGATAGGGGGATATTTTGATCATCATAGCGCTTTTTTAAAGAAGGGGATTAGCATTAGCGATATAATAGGCGAGCTTAAAAAGGGAAGGGCGATAATTGTTCCGGTCAATGGCCGCGCATTAAATAATCCATATTTTACTCAGCCGGGGCCAGAAAGGCACAACCTAGTCATTAAAGGATATGATTATAAAACAAAAGAATTTATTACCAACGATCCGGGGGTGGGAAAGGGCGAGGGCTATCGTTATCCAGAGGAAATTTTGCATAGCGCTATCCGCGATTATCCTACTGGCTATCATAAGCCTATTACATCAATTAAAAAAATAATGATTATAGTAGAAAAATAAGATGAAGCTAAAGCAAGATTTCTATCTAAGGCCAACTCCAGAAGTAGCCGAAGGCTTAATCGGCAAGTTTTTAGTACATCAATGCCAAGGTAAAATTTATCAAGCGCCGATTATAGAAACAGAGGCTTATGCCGGGTTTAGCGATCTAGCCTGTCACGGGTCGAAAAGAATGACCGAAAGAAATAAGGTTATGTTTAAACGGGGCGGTATCGTCTATGTATATCTTATCTATGGCCTCTATCATTGTCTCAATTTAGTAACCGAAAAAGAGGGCTATCCTTCGGCTGTTTTGATTAGGGCTTTGGATTATCCTAAAGCTGATGGGCCGGGCAAGCTTTGCCGAGAGTTTAAAATAAAGAAAGAAGCTCATAACGGAATTTCTTTAACAGGAAATATTTTGTGGGTTGAAGATAGAGGAGCAAAGCGTAATATTGTTTCTGATAAAAGAATTGGCATTGATTATGCCGGAGAATGCGCTGATTGGCCCTGGCGGTTTATTGCCAAATAAAAAGAGCGCCTTTTTTTGGCGCTCATTGAGAAAGTGCGAGTTATTTGTTGTTGGTTCTTTCTGTCAGACCCCGAAATCCTTTGAAGATTCTGCCTTTTCCGTAAAAGAAAGGCCATATGCTTAATCCCATTTCTTTACATCTTCTAGCAACGCTTTTAAACGTAAATGGATTTTTAGGGTCTTTCGCCATGCTTTCGGCTACGATGATTAAAAAAATTTTATTTTCCTTGCGAAGTTTTCTTGCCTTTTCCTCTAGCTCCGTAATTTTTCTTTTGTTAATAATAATTTTTTCTATCTGTTGCTTTTGAAGAGGGACTTGACTGGTCTCATAAAAAATATCTCCCTGTCTTGCTTTCTTAATCTTTTTGCATCTTTTAAAAAAATTCCATGTGTGCTTATTGTTCGACTTCTTTCTCATCTCATGCTTCCTTCGTCAGTTTTTTAAAGGACTTAAGCCGCAGTCTTTCCTCTCTTTTTACCAGAATGCCTTCTGACTCCTGATAGAAAAAAAAGAAAAACTTGCAAAGGCGGCATTCGACCATAGCTAAATCACTTATAAGGCGATTATTATTGAAATTCTATTTTTCTTTTTAAATAAAGTCAATAAAATCTTTCTAAATTTATAGATAGATTTAGCGAGACAAGAACTGTATTTGCTTTTGGCTTAGAATTGAAGTAAAATAAAAATAATAATTATAAGAATCCAGACGATACCCCCTAGAGAAATTAAAAAGGGGACTTTTTTCGTCTGGCAGGCAATCAATCAATGCCTCTTTTTGATTTAAAAAGCAATTATCAACCCAAGGGCGATCAGCCTAGGGCTATTAAGCAGCTGGCAGAAGGATTAAACAAGGGCTATCCTTGCCAGACTTTGCTAGGCGTGACTGGTTCTGGCAAAACTTTTACTGTCGCTTCGGTAATTAAACATTTTAAAATGCCTGTTTTAGTTATCGCGCCTAACAAAGCTTTAGCAGCGCAGCTCTATAGAGAATACAAAAATTTTTTCCCTCATAACTCAGTCAACTATTTTGTTTCTTACTATGACTATTATCAGCCCGAAGCTTATTTGCCTATCACCGATACCTATATTGAAAAAGAGGCGATGATCAACGAAGAGATTGATCGGTTGCGCCATCAGGCGACCAATGCCCTTTTGACAAGAAAGGACGTAATTATCATAGCTTCTGTTTCTTGTATCTATAACTTGGGCGTGCCGGCTTCTTATTTGGAATCCGCTCTTCATTTAGAAGAAAAGAGATCGGCTATGCGTGGAGATCTAATCAGGCAGCTGGCGAGAATGAACTTCGCTCGCACTAACGGCGAATTAAAACGCGGACTTTTTAGAGTGCGGGGGGATGTTTTTGAAATTATGCTGGCTTCGGAAAAAAACATTTACCGTCTAGAGTTGGCCAACCAGCAAATAAAAGAAATTTTTTCCATTGACCCAGTCACTAGAAGAATCAATGAGCAAATGAAAGAGCTGGTCATTTTCCCGCCTAAGCATTTTGTTTCACATGCTCCTCAAATCAAACAAGCCCTTGGTGAGATTAAGAAAGAACTGCGGGAAAGGCTGGCTTATTTTAAAAAACGCGGCCTTTATCTAGAGGCGGAACGGCTGGAACGACGAACGCGTTATGACATGGAAATGATAGACAGTCTGGGCTATTGTCATGGCGTGGAAAACTATTCTCGTCATTTAACAGGCAAGTTAGCTGGCCAAGCGCCCGATACTCTTCTTTCCTATTTTCCTTGCCAAGGGAATAGATCTCGCTTTTTGACTATTGTTGACGAATCACATATCGCCTTGCCGCAAATAGGAGGAATGCATGAAGGCGATCGGGCAAGAAAGGAGGCTCTTATCCAATACGGCTGGCGTCTTCCTTCCGCGCTGGATAACCGTCCTTTAAAATTTGACGAATTTTTAAAAAGGGTCGGTCCGATGCTCTTTACTTCGGCTACGCCGGGCAAGTGGGAGCTAGGGCATTCACAAGCAGTAGTAGAGCAGATTATTCGTCCGACGGGCTTAGTTGATCCGCCTATCGAGGTGCGCCCTATTTTCAGACGCTCCCAGGAAAGCAGTTGTGGCAAAAAACGTCCTATTAGTCAAGTGGATGATCTTATCGGAGAGCTGGAAAAAATTATCCAATCAAGCGAACGGGCTATTGTTAATACGCTTACTAAAAAGATGGCCGAGGATTTGTGCAGTTTTTTAAAAAATAAAAAGCTGAAAGTAAATTATCTTCATTCTGAAATTCACACTCTTAAAAGAACTGAAATATTGACGGACTTCAGGAAGGGAAAGTTTGATGTTTTAATTGGTGTTAATCTTTTGCGCGAAGGTCTAGATCTGCCCGAGGTCAGTCTGGTCGCTATTTTAGATGCGGACAGAGAGGGTTTTTTAAGAAACGAGACTTCTCTAATTCAAACCATGGGGCGAGCGGCGCGTCATTTGCGCGGAAAAGTTATTCTTTATGCTGATGAGGTTACCGGCTCTATGAAAAGGGCTATCAGCGAGGCGGAAAGAAGGCGCGAGAAGCAAATGGCGTATAATAAAAAACATGGCATTAAGCCAAAAGGCATTCAAAAGAAAATAGAACAATTTATTGATGTTAATCAGGAATAATTTATGGATGAAATTAAAATCAAAGGGGCGAGAGTTCATAATCTTAAAAACATAAATTTATCCTTGCCCAAAAATAAAATTATTGTCTTAACTGGCGTTTCTGGAAGCGGCAAGTCTTCCTTGGCTTTTGATACCATTTTTGCCGAGGGCCAGCGTCGATATATTGAATCGCTTTCTCCTTACGCGCGGCAGTTTTTGGGAGAAATGAAAAGGGCTGATGTGGACGAGATTAACGGTCTTTCACCAGCTATTGCCATTGATCAAAGAGCGCTTTCTCGTAATCCTCGTTCTACCGTGGGAACGCTAACGGAGATCTATGATTATCTGCGAGTGTTGTACGCTCGTTTAGGAGAGGTTTTTTGCCCTGAATGCGGACAAAGGATTAAGAGGCTTTCGCTTGATGAAATGGCTGACATTATTTTAGCAGAGGCTAAAAAAAGCAAGAGCAAAGCGATTGCTATTTTGGCGCCTGTTGTCAGGGGCAGAAAAGGGGAATATTATCAGCTTCTCTACAATTATCTTTCTTTAGGATATAACGAAGCAAGAATTGACGGAGAATGGTGCTCTCTGCATGAGAAAATTTCTTTGCCGCGTTATAGCCCCCATACCATTGAGGTGGCCATAGATAAGGTTATGCCGGAAGAAGTCAGTCGCCTCTCAGAGGCAGTAGAGTCAGCCTTAAGCTTTGGCAAGGGGTTGATAACAGTTATTCTTGACGAAAAAACAAGCAAGCAAAAAGAGTTTCTTCTTTCTTCTAAATGGACGTGTCCGACGGATAATTTTGCTTTTCCTGAAATAGAGCCGCGCCTTTTTTCTTTTAACAGTCCTTATGGCGCTTGTGCTGCTTGCTCTGGGCTTGGCAAAGACGACCTTTTCCTTAAAAGCACTTGTCCTTCTTGCTTAGGCAAGAGACTTAGGCAAGAGGCCTTATCCATAAAGATAAACGGCAAAAACCTTGCTGAGCTGACTTCTTTGTCTATCGAGGCTGCCGCAATATTTTTTAAAGAATACCAAAAAAAGCTGACCTCAAGAGAAAAAAATATTGCTAGCAGTGTGCTAAAAGAGATTCAAGAAAGATTAGATTTTCTTTTGGCTGTCGGTCTGGAATATCTTTCTTTGGATCGAGAGGCAGAGACTTTATCGGGCGGGGAGGCGCAAAGAATCCGCCTGGCCTCCCAAATAGGCTCGCGTTTATCCAACACTCTTTATGTCTTAGACGAGCCAACTATAGGCCTTCACGAGAGAGACACTCTTCGTTTGATTAAAACCTTGCAGTCTCTAAGAGACAGTCAAAATACTGTAGTAGTCGTGGAACATGACGAAAGGACCATCATGGCCGCTGATTATCTGACTGATTTAGGCCCTTGGGCAGGAATCAATGGAGGCAAGGTGGTGGCGAGCAATTGGCTGGATGTTCTTTTGAAAAAAGAAATTGCAAGCAAAAAAGAAGGCTCTTCGTTAACTTTGTCTTATTTAGTCGGGAAAAAAGGGATCAATCTTCCTTTTAAAAGAAGAACTCGGGTTAGGGAACGTTTGAAAATCAGAGGGGCTCGGGCGCATAATTTAAAAAATATTAATGTTGATTTGCCCTTGAGAAAGATGATTTGCCTGACCGGCGTTTCTGGAAGCGGCAAATCTTCCTTGCTTTATGACACACTTTATAAAAATGTCAGCAGGATTAAATCCCGTATGGGTGAGCAGCTAGAGGATGTCGGTAAAATTATGGGCTCAGAGTATCTTCACCGCATAGTAATGGTGGATCAATCTCCCATTGGTCGGACTCCTCGTTCTAACCCAGCCACCTATACAGGCATTTTTACTCCTATCAGAGACTTTTTCTCTTTGCTAGAAGATTCACGCGCTCGCGGGTACAGCGCTTCTCGCTTTTCTTTCAACGTGGCGGGCGGCCGATGCGAAGCTTGTCGAGGCGCTGGGTACAATTTGGTAGAAATGCATTTTTTGCCGCCCGTATTAGTAGAATGCGAAGTATGCCATGGTAAAAGATTTAATCGCGAGACTTTGCAAGTTCGATACAAAAACAAGAATATTTATGAGGTATTGGAAATGACTATTGACGAAGCAGGGAAATTCTTCAAAAACATTCCACATATTATGGATAAAGTCAAAGTAATGCAGGATGTTGGCCTAGGTTATCTTAGGCTGGGGCAAAGCGCGACAACTTTGTCTGGCGGAGAGGCGCAAAGAATAAAGCTGGCCCGCGAGCTGACTCATCGCCTGGGCAAAAGAACGCTTTATCTCCTAGACGAGCCTACTGTGGGCTTGCACTATTATGATATTGAAATGCTGTTGAAGGTTTTAAATCGGCTGGTAGAAGGTGGCAATACCGTACTGGTGATTGAGCATAATATGCATATTATTAAATCAGCTGATTATCTTATCGATTTGGGGCCGGAAGGAGGCGAAAAAGGGGGAAGATTGGTGGCCAAGGGATTGCCGGAAGAAGTTGCTCGAAAGCCCAAAAGCATTACCGGCTCATATTTAAAGAAATATCTATGACAGATCTTATCAATCAAGCAAAAAAACTTCCTTTGACTCCCGGTGTTTATCTTTTTTTGGATTGCGACGGGAAACCGCTTTACATCGGCCGGGCTGTTTCTTTGAGGAGAAGAGTGGCCAACTATTTCAAAACTCGTGATCCGCGGCTTGAAGAAATGGTTAAAAAAGCAAGAAAAATCAGCCATAGAAAAACAGCTAATCTTTTAGAAGCAATTATTTTAGAAGCTAACTTAATTAAAAAACATTGGCCTAAATACAATGTCAAAGATCGCGACAATCGTTCTTTTTTGTATTTGATTATTCCCAAAGAGGAGTTTCCTCGTCCTTTTATCGCTAGACAGAGAGAAATGGAAAAATTTTCTTTTTCGGGAGCGCGAATTTTTGGACCTTACCAGAGCTGGTCTCTCATTAGGTCTTCCCTAAAAATTATTCGCCGGATTTTTCCTTATAGCACTTGCAAGCCTTTTTCCGGCAAACCCTGCTTTGACTATCAAATCGGTCTTTGTCTGGGAGTGTGCCTTGGTACGGCGGATAAAAAAGAATACCAAAAAAACATTAATCATCTTATCCTTCTTTTGTCTGGCAAGAAAAAAAGGCTTTTGAATAAGCTGGCGAAAGAAAATCCGCTTAAAGCAAAGGCGCTTCAGCATCTCCAAGATGTTTCTCTTCTGGCCAAAGAAGAACTTCCCTCCTTCTCTTTTAATCGTATTGAAGGATATGATATTTCTCATTTAAGAGGCAGGGAGACAATTGGCGCTTTGGTTGTTTTTAACGGCCTTCTGCCGGATAAAAGCTGTTATCGCTTGTTTAAAATAAGGGAAGCTCCTGCCAATGACGATTTACGGGCCTTGGCTGAAGTTTTGACAAGACGATTCAACCATTATGAATGGCCTTATCCCGACTTAATAGTGATAGACGGCGGCCGGCCGCAAATTAGTTATCTGGAAAATATTTTTAAAGAAAAAGGCATCCGTATTTCTTTCTTGGGCATCTCTAAATTTAAAGGGGATTGCTTGGTTTTTCCTTCTCGGACGAAAAGAAGCTTTAAGCAGCTGGCGGGAAATAGTAAAGAAACTCTTTTAAGGGTGAGAGAGGAGGCTCATCGTTTTAGCTTGAAAGCGAGCCGCAGGCAGAGAAAACACCACTAGACATTGCTTTATTTGTTTGTTAAAATAATCCTATTATTAAAAAAATTATCATCACCGCTCTTTTAATTATTGTTTTAGGACTTTTAGCTTGGGTCGGTTGGCGGATATTATGCTTCAGCCGGGAGAGATAATGTATCTAACCGATGATAAGGCGGGAGTTATCTATAAAATAACTTGCCAATCTTAAGGAGATGATAAAATATGTCAAAAAAAATTTATCGCAGCGAAAAAAATAAAGTTCTTGCCGGCGTCTTCGGAGGGGTGGGAGAATACGCGCAAATTGATCCAGTTATCTTAAGGTTGATTTGGGTCATTATCTTTGTTTTTACGGGATTTTTACCGGGCTTAATTGCTTATCTTTTGGCAATAATGGTTATGCCTAAAAAGCCTTTAGAAGAGAAGAAAAAAGATTAATCTTATGTCTGAATACTATAATCCTAAAAAAACTTATGGCCTTTTTGATCCTCGCGGCAGGGATCCTTTTAAGTTAAGCCGTTCAAAAATAGATCTGTTTATAAATTGTCCTCGTTGTTTTTATTTGGACCGTCGCTTGGGAGTGGGGCGTCCGCCTGGTTTTCCTTTCGCTCTTAATTCAGCAGTAGATGCCTTATTAAAAAAAGAATTTGATCTTCACCGCGCTAGAGGAGAAAGCCATCCTCTAATGAACCATTATCAAGTAGAAGCCATTCCTTTCCAGCATGAAAAAATAGACGAATGGCGCAATAATTGGGTTGGCATTCAATTTTTTCACCAGCCGACTAATTTCTTGATTTCTGGAGCGATAGACGATGTTTGGATTAATCCGCAAAAAGAGTTAATTGTTGTTGACTACAAGGCCACGGCAAAAAACAGTCCTATTAATCTTGACGCCGACTGGCAGAAGGCATATAAAAGACAAGTAGAGGTCTACCAGTGGCTTTTTAGAAGGAATGGTTTTAAGGTGGCGCCAACATGTTATTTTGTTTACGTCAACGGCAAGACAGACGCCGAAGCTTTTGATGGAAAATTAGAGTTTGACATTCATTTGCTTCCCTATCAGGGAGATGATTCTTGGATAGAAGGGAAATTGTCGGAGGCGCGCGAATGTCTGACTAGCGAAACTTTGCCCGCGCCTAATCCAGAGTGTGATTATTGTAACTATCGCTGGAGTGCGGGTGAAGAAGAGAAAAATTAACAGTAAGGGGGATTTTTGTTTGGTTTTTTTATGAAGATTAAAAACCCTCAAAAGATAAAACAAGCAGAAATTATTGTCGGAATTCCTAGCTATGACCAGTTTAAAACGATGGCTTTTGTGGTTGAGCAGGCAGGCAAGGGCTTAGAAAAATATTTTTCCGGCAAGACATGCGCTATTATCAATTTTAATCACGATGTTTGTCCTGAGGTTCAGGATGCTTTTTTTTCCGCTTCGGTCAATGTTCCTTTAGTCTATGTCGAAACGCCAAAAGGGATTACTGGTAAAGGGTATAATTTGCGCAATCAATTTTTGATGATGAAAGAGATGAAGGCTAAGGCTGGGGCAACCGTAGACAGCGATTTGAAAACTATTCGTCCGGAATGGATGAAAAGATTGATCGAACCAATTTATCAAGGATATGATTTTGTCGCTCCGTACTATCTGCGATGCAAGACAGACGCTACCATTACTAACCATCTTATCTATCCTCTTGTTTACGGGCTTTTAGGATATGATTTGCGTCAGCCGATTGGCGGAGAATTCGGCTTTTCTTCTAAAATGAGCCATGCGTGGCTAGAGAAGAAATGGAAACAGACCACTTATCAGTTTGGGATAGATATTTTTATGTCTTTGACAGCCTTGTTTGATAAAAGGATGCGTGTTTGCCAAGCTAACTTAGGCTCTAAGCTCCACGATTTATCTACTCCCAAGCTGGGACCAATGTTTTTTCAGGTAACCGGCACGCTTTTCGACGCTCTTTTAGGCGACTTAGACCAAATTAAAAAAAGAAAAGAAGTGGAAAAGATTGATGTTAAAGGAGGCAGGCAGTTGCCGATCTTGGCCAACGCGGAGCCGGAAGAGGAGCTATTTAGAAAAATATTTTTGGAAAAATATTCGCAAAACTGCCATATTATTACCAAAGCTTTAGGAGAAAAAATCAGCAGTAAACTTAACTATAGCCTAAAGAACGGGACCGAAGTTAACGAAGAACTTTGGTCTAAAATTGTCTATGATTTCTTGGCCTTTTATAAAAAAAATGGCGTTCGTAAAAGCGCTTTGATTGAAGCCTTGGGATGCCTTTTCTTTGGCCGGGTAGCTACATTTTTTAAGGAAATAGGCGGCTTAGCCCCCGAAGAAGCGGAGAAAAGAATCGCTAAACAGGCTCGCCACTTTTTTAAAAACAGGAACTATTTTGTTAGCCAAATAGGCTGAACTATCTGTCGAGCTTATGTTGATAAAGGTAAAAGCTTTTACTGAAGCTGGTAAAGAAGAAGTCGTGGCAAGGGCGAAAGATAGTTTTGAAGTATGGACAAAAGCTAGGCCTCTTCACGGTCAAGCCAATAGAGCTATTGCTTTTCTGCTGGCAAAATATTTTCATCTTTCTATTAATCAGGTAAAATTATTAAAAGGCGCTAAAAGGAGAAGTAAAGTTTTTAAATTAGATAAAGAATGGTCTTAGTAGTTGATTTATCAAAATCAAAACCTACTCTTATCTTAAAAGAAGAGCAAAAAGAAATTGCCCAGTGCCAATGGGAAGGCCTTTATTATCTAAGTGAAACCCTTGTGCCTGCTATTGACAGATTTTTGAAAGAGAATAAAGTTGACCTAAAACAGGTCGAGGATGTCAGGGTAGTGCCCAATAAAAATTCTCTTATTAGCACAAGAATTGCCAAGGCAGTAGCGCTGGGACTAGGCTTTGAAGGAAAACGTGGATAGCAGTATTTCAAAGCTAAGCACCTTAACAAGTCGTTTTAAAACGGCGCTTTCTTTTTTGCTTTCTTTTTGCTATATTTAAAGCATGCCTAGAAAAAGATTTCCGGGTTTGATAGATATTCACTGTCATTTGCGGGAACCGGGAGCTGTCCATAAGGAGGATTTTTCAACCGGCTCTCGGTCGGCAGTTAAGGGAGGCTTTGTTTTTATTGTCGATATGCCCAACAATCCTTTGCCTACCACTTCGTTGGGGAGATTAAGGCAAAAAATTTCTTTAGCTCAAAAAAAGTCGATCTGCGAGGTCGGCTTTTATTATGGCACAAACGGAAAGAATATAAGAAGTTTTAAGCAGGCATGGGGGAATAATAAAATTTTCGGTCTCAAAGTTTATTGCAATCATACAACGGGCGATTTATTGATCGATAAGCTGGGCGTCTTGGAAGAAGTTTTTAAAAATTGGCATTCCTCTAAACCGATCCTAGTTCACGCGGAAGATATTCATGCTGCCGCGGTGCTGGCCTTGGCTCATTGCTATAATCGGCGTCTTCATATTTGCCACTTGTCTACAGCGGAAGAAGTTGAGTTAGTCAAAAAAGCCAAAAGCAAAAAACAAAAGGTTACTGCCGGGGCTACTCCGCACCATCTTTTTTTGACAGATAAAGATAGAGAAAAAATGGGCAGCTATGCCGAGATGAAACCTCCTTTGAGGAAAAAGAAAGATCAAGAAGCTCTTTGGCAAGCAGTGAGGGACAGGACTATCGATGTCATAGAAACAGACCATGCTCCTCATACGATTAAGGAAAAAGAAAAAGATCCTCCTGTTTTTGGCGTGCCGGGATTTGAAACTGCCTTCGCGCTGGCGCTAAGGGCGGTAAGAGAAAGAAAAATCAAGCACAACGATATTGTTAGGCTTTTTTGCGTAAATCCTAAAAGAATATTTAATATTCCTGCTTTGTCCAAAACTTATCTCGAGGTGGATCTTAATAAGGAGTTTGTCGTGGGTGAAGAAGGTTATGAAACTAAATGCGGGTGGTCTCCTTTTGATAAATGGATTCTCAAAGGAAAAATAGAAAAAGTAGTCTTAAAGGGAAAGACTTTATTAGATGAGGGAAGGCTGTTATAAAGGTTGGTTGATTTTTTTTAAAGAGCGTTGTAAAAAACAGCGCTCTTTTCTTTCGCTTTTTATGATGCTATACTAACTAGCAAATATCGTAATATTATGCTTTATCAGCCGTTTTACGATCCGGAAAAAACTTATTTGGAAAATTTTGAGAGAGGGCCTTTTGGCGCTTTTTCTGATGGTGCAGTTTTCGAAAAAAAAGAAGACGTTGGCGGCGGAGAGTTTCTGGGAGAAAAAGTTAATTCTTTTTTTGGCATTCCATCGGGACCGCTTTTAAACAGTTGTTTTGTGAAAGCGGCTTTTGATAAGGGATTTGATCTCTGCGTCTATAAAACAATCAGGACAAGAAAATATCCCTGCTATGAATGGCCCAATGTGCTTTCGGTGAAAATAAAAGGGGATTTGGACGAAAAAAAAGCGGCAAGATCTCTCGTTGCTGATCGCAGTTATCAAGAGCCTCTTTCTATTACTAATTCTTTTGGCGCTCCTTCTTTTGACCCTGATTTTTGGCAGGAAGATATCAGTCGAGCAATAGCTAGCGCTCGCGAAGGGCAATTATTGATAGGGAGCTTTCAGGGGACTAAAAGCAACAATGGAAGCCCTGAGGAATACTATAAGGATTTTGCTTTGGCTGCTCGGCTTTTAAGAGAGGCAGGAGTTAAGGTCTTAGAAGTTAATTTTAGCTGCCCTAATGAGGGGACAAACGATTTACTATGTTTCAATGTAAGAGCGGCCAGGAAAGCAGTTGAAGCTGTCAAAAATGAAATAGGGAATACGCCTTTGATCGTTAAAATCGCCTATTTTAAAGACAACTATCTTTTGAGGTCTTTTGTCAGCGAAGTTGGCGGATTGGTCGAAGGAATTTCGGCGATTAATACTATTCCAGCGCAAGTTGTTGATGGAGCGGGCGAACAGGCCTTACCTGGCAAAGGGCGGCTGGTAAGCGGTGTTTGTGGCAAGGCTATCAGGTGGGCTGGCTTGGAAATGACAGAACGGCTCAAAAATATTAGGGAAGAGCAGGGTTTTTCTTACAGCCTTGTTGGCATAGGCGGCGTTTTTTCTCGGGAGGATTATCTGGCTTATAGGCAAAAGGGCGCGGAAGCGGTAATGTCTGCAACCGGCGCTATGTGGAATCCCTATTTAGCGAAAGAAATAAAAGAAAAAGAAGAACAAATAAATTTTCCATCTCGAGAAGAGGCAAAAAGGAGGGGTTTTGTCTTGATTTCTGAAGATGATAATCCTATGAACGATCTATCTAAACAGATCGCCAAAATCCTTTTAGAGATAAAAGCGGTTGGCTTTTCTTTTGACGAGCTAATAACTTTTGTCTCTGGGATTAAATCGCCAGTCTATGTTGATAATAGAAAACTTCCCTATTATCCAGAGCATTGGCAAAAAGTTATTGAGGGTTTTGTCAAGGTTATTGAAGAAAACAATCTTCAATTTGATGTTATCGCCGGGATAGAATCAGGCGGTATTCCCCACAGCGCTTCTTTAGGCTATCTTTTGAAAAAGCCGTCGGTTTTTGTTAGGAAAAAACCAAAAGACCATGGCCTGAGTAAAAGAATTGCTGGAGGCGATGTTAAAGACAAAAGAGTGCTTTTAGTCGAAGATTTAGTAACTACCGGAGGCAGCGCTTTGGCTGGCGTTAAAGCTTTGCGCGAGGAAGGCGCGAAGGTTTCAAGCTGTCTAGCTATTTTTAGCTACGGTTTTGAACAATCTAAAAAAGCTTTTTACGAAGCGGGAATTAATTTTTATTCTTTGACCGATTTTTCCTCTGTTCTGACAGAAGCTTTAAGCAGAGGCATTATTGATGTCCAAGAAGAAGCGGCAGTAAAAAGATTTATCGTCGATCCTTTTAGCTGGCATCAAAGCATTATTGATAAATACAATCAAAGGGCGGACAAGGTAAATTCGCTCCTTTGCGTTGGCCTTGATTCAGACATCGACAAGCTTCCGGAATCTTTTCGGACAGCGGATTTTCCCCAATTCGAATTCAACAAGCAAATTATAGACCAGACCCATTCTTATGTGGCTGCCTATAAATTCAATATTGCCTTTTATGAGGAGCGGGGCAGCCAAGGCCTGATAGAATTAAAGAAATCCGTTGATTATTTAAAAGAGAACTATCCCGATATTTTTCGTATCTGCGATGCCAAAAGAGGAGATATTGGCAATACTAATAAAGGATATATTGGCTCTATCTTGGATTGGCTTGATTTTGACGCAATAACTGTTCATCCCTACCTGGGAAGAGAAGCGATGGAGCCTTTCTTAAATAGAAGCGACAAAGGGATTATTGTGCTATGCCGAACCTCTAATCCGGGGGCGGGGGAACTGCAAGATTTAATTTCTGGCGGAGAGCCTATTTGGCAAATCGTGGCGAAAAAAGTAAGAGACGAATGGAATAAGAATAATAATTGTCTTTTAGTGGTTGGAGCTACTTATCCTGTGGAAATGGCCGACATCAGGAAAATTGTGGACGAAATGACTTTTTTAGTGCCAGGCATAGGTATTCAAGGAGGAAACATAGAGGCAGTAGTTAAAGCTGGCCTTAACGCCAAAGGCAAAGGTCTTATCGTCAATTCTTCCCGCGGCGTTATTTTTTCCGCCAGTCCCAAAGAAGAAGCAACTAAACTAAGAGATGAAATTAACTGTAAGAATAGCTCGCGTTGTTAACACTTTTAGGATAAAGTATTAACAA
>CAZKWY010000002.1:0-56460 GCA_964556655.1 uncultured Candidatus Saccharibacteria bacterium | reverse complement strand
TGTTGTTAATACTTTATCCTAAAAGTGTTAACAACGCGAGCTATTCTTACAGATATAAATATGAAGAAACACTGGCATAGTCTTCCCTTAAAGGATGTTTATCGCGAATTAAAATCCGATTCTCAAGGATTAAGCCAAAAAGAATTCGAGCAAAGGCTTAAAAAATTTGGGCCTAATAGGCTTCCTAAAAAGAAGCCTTTTTCTAGATTAAAAATACTTTTCGCCCAGATTAAAAGTCCTCTTATTTATATTCTTTTGGTGGCCGGGATTATTACTTTATTCTTGGAAGACTATTCTGACTCAATAGTAATTTTCGGTGCTGTTTTGCTGAACGCGGGGGTAGGTTATCTCCAAGAAAAGAAAGCCAATCAAGCTTTAGACAAGTTAAAGGGAGTTTTAAAGGTAAGGGCGGTTGTTCTAAGAAGCGGTCAAGAAAAAGAAGTCTTGCAGAAAGATTTAGTGCCAGGCGATGTTGTTTTTCTAAGAGCTGGCAATAAAATCCCGGCAGACGCTCGCTTGATAGAAGGCCATAATCTAAGTGTGAATGAATCAGCTCTTACCGGGGAGTGGCTGGCGGCAAAAAAGAAAAGCGGTGTGTTAAAAAAAGAAGTTCCTTTGGCCGATCGAGATAATATGGTCTATTTGGGAACGGTCGCTGAATCAGGATGGGCCAAAGCGATAGTTGTTAAGACAGGCATCAAAACGGCATTAGGCGGGATTGCTGAAGCAATTAGCGAAACAGAGGAGAAGAAAACGCCTTATCAAAGAAAATTAATTCGTTTTAGCAGAATAGTAGGGATTATTATTGTTCTTATCTCAGTGGGCATTTTTTTAGAGGGAATGGCAACGGGCGGTCGTTTTGTGGAAATTTTTACCATCTCCATTGCCGTAGCGGTAGCGGCCATCCCAGAGGGCTTGCCAGTGGCCATGACAGTAGTATTGGCCTTAGGCATGCAGAGAGTTCTGAAAAAAAAGGGACTGATAAGAAGACTGTCTTCTGCAGAAACTTTGGGAAGCACTTCTATTATTTTAACAGACAAAACAGGCACCTTAACCGAGGCTAAAATGAGAGTGGCTCATTTGTCGGCTGGCAAAGAAAGCCTTTTGGCTAAAAGAGACAAAGGCAACCGCCTCTTTTCTTCTAAAGACAAGCAGGCTTTGAGAGATATGACATTGGCAGAATCTTTGGCATTAAAGATCGGGGTTGCGTGCAACGAGTCCTTTATAGAAAATCCTCGTCAGCCAATGGAAGAATGGACAGTGCGCGGACGACCTACCGAGAGAGCTCTTTTTTGGGCTGGTCTGCGGGCAGGTTTTTCCAAAGAAGAGCTGATTGAAAAAGAGCCAATTATTGACCAATTGCTTTTTAATCCTTCTCTTAAGTATGCCGCGAGCCTCCACCGCTTAGACGAAAAGAAAAATATTCTTTATCTGATTGGTTCGCCGGAAAAGCTTCTTGATATGTCCGGTTTTTTAGCCAAAGACGGCAAAAAAGAAAAACTTCTTTTGTCTGATTATAAAAAGATAAAGGAAAAGATAGACTACCTTACTAACCAGGGATTGAGAGTAGTGGCGGCAGCATATCAAGAAACTTCCGCTAAGGAGATCAAAGAAGAAAAAACTTTTTCCAAGAATTTGGTAATGACAGGGATTTTTGCCCTTCACGATCCTATTAGAGAAAAAACCAAAGAAGCTATTAACACTTGCCGTCAGGCGGGGATGAGGCCGATTATTGTCACTGGCGATCATAAATTAACAGCTCGGGCAGTAGCTAGTCAGCTTGGCTTTAAAATAAAAAAAGAAAATATTTTGGAGGGACGTGATCTTGCCTTAATGTCGGAAAAAGAATTTAGAAAAAAAATTAAGCAAATTGATATTTACGCGCGAGTGGAGCCAGCCCAGAAATTAAGGATTGTTAAGGCCTGGCAGGGCAGAAAGGAGGTTGTAGCGATGACAGGCGATGGGATTAATGACGCGCCAGCTCTAAAACAAGCTGATATTGGCGTAGCCTTGGGCTCGGGCACTGATGTCGCTCAGCAAGTTTCTGATCTTGTTCTTTTAACCGACCGTTTTGATGTGATTGTAGCGGCGGTAGAAGAAGGCAGGGCGATTATTGACAATATCAGAAAAACTATTACTTATCTTTTGTCGGACAGCTTTACTACAGTTATCCTGATCAGCGTTAGTTTAATGCTAGGCTGGCCTTTGCCTGTTTTGGCCGCTCAAATACTTTGGACCAACCTGATTGAAGACGGGCCTATGGGTATTTCTCTCGCTTTTTCAAAAAAGGAAAAAAAAGCGATGAAGCAAAAACCGAAAGATTACAGTCTTGCTCTCTTCAATAAAGAGATGAAGACGCTAGTTTTTATTATTGGCTTGATTACAGATATTCTTCTTTTAGGGCTTTTCGCTTATCTTTTAAAATACTCTGGCTATCCTATTGATCATATCCGCTCCATTATCTTTGCCGGTCTTGCCATCGATTCTTTATTCTATGTCTTTTCCTGTCAGAGTCTGCGTAGAAATATTTGGCGTATCAACCCTCTTAATAATCGCTTTCTGGTGTTCTCTTGGTTTTTCGGCATAATAATGCTTGTGGGAGCAATTTATCTTTCTCCTTTGCAATCTCTTTTGGGAACGGTTGCTTTAAACTCTTTTGACTGGATTTTAGTCCTTGGTCTAGGAATCTTTAATCTTTCTCTTATTGAAATGACTAAATATTGGTTTATTAAAAAAGGTCATTTTTGATGAATAGACGGTGTTATTAAAATTATGCTGGTTCTTTATCTGGTAATTTTCGTTATTTCTTTTGCTGTTCTGGCCCGTTCTAGCGGCCATTTAGTAAACTCTTTAACTAAAATAGCTCGTTTTTTAGGCTGGAAAGAATTTGTCGTGGCCTTTTTTACGGTTGCTTTAGCTGGCGCGATACCTAATCTTTCTGTCGGGCTTAGCTCCGCTTTCCATGGCGTGCCCCAGCTTTCTTTTGGCGATATCATTGGCGGAAATATTGTTGATTTAACTATCGCTATAGCTCTTGCGGCTTTTGTTTCCAGAAAAGGGCTGTCCTTGCCTAGCCGGATGGTTCAGGGAAGCGCTATCTTTATGATGATCATTGTTCTCTTCCCTTTGCTTTTAACTTTTGACGGAATTCTTTCTAGGGGGGATGGCTTGCTGCTTATTCTGGCTTTTCTTGCTTATGTCTATTGGCTTTTTGGAGAGAAAGGAAGATTCAGCAAGGATTACAACTGCCAAGAAGAAAAAAAACTTGGCCTAAAAGAAGTTTTTGGCAATGTAGGAGAGTTAATTGGAGCTATTCTCTTGCTTTTCTTGGCTGCTGAAGGGATTGTTCGTTCAGCCACTTATTTTTCAGAGGCTTTTAATTTGCCGGTTATTCTTATCGGCGTGCTAGTACTTGGACTGGGCAACGCTTCTCCTGAGATATTCTTTGGCATTCAAGCGGCAAGGAAAGGGCAGGACTGGATGGTAGTAGGCAATCTAATGGGATCGGTGATCTTTCCAGCAACCTTAGTTTTGGGTATCGTGGCTATGATCAGCCCTATCGAAGTTGGCGGCTCCTCCTATTTCGCTGTCGGTCGCTTATTCCTATTCATTGCTGCTGTTTTCTCCTTGTTGTTTTTGCGGACAGGGAGAAAAATTACCAGACAAGAAGGATTTTTTCTTCTTGCTGTTTATCTTCTTTTTGTCGTGGCAGAAATCGCGGTTTGCGAATAGTCTTTTCGGTCTTTGGCTGAAATGTGGTAAAATAGCTTTATGGAATACTTGATTCTTTTTTTACTTCTGGTAGCGATAGGAATAGGAGCGGCTGTTTTTATCTTGTTGAGAAAAAAGGTTAAAGAACCTGACCAGAACTCTCTCTTAATGCTCCAACAGCAGATCAATCAGCTGAGCCAATCGCTTGACAGCAGGCTTTCCGAATCGCTTAGAAACGCTCAGGATCAGTCTAGCGAAAGCAACAAGGTTATCCGCGAAGTCACTAACCAGCTAGCGCGGGTGGACAGCACTAGCAAGCAGGTGCTAGGGGTAACCGAAAAACTAGAATCTTTAGAAAGCATTTTAAAAAATCCGAAACAAAGAGGAGTTTTAGGGGAGTATTATTTAGAAACTGTCCTCAAAAATGTTTTGCCGCCTAATTCTTATCAGATGCAGTATGATTTAGGCGATGGGCATATTGTCGATGCTGTTATTTTTGTTAAAGAAAAAATTATCCCTATCGATTCCAAGTTCTCCTTAGAAAATTACAACCGTCTTGCCCAAGAAAAAGATCCTTCTATTAGGGAACGTCTAGAAAGGCAGTTTAAAATAGATTTAAAAAACAGAATTGACGAAACAGCAAAATACATCAAGCCGAAAAAGAAAACAATGGATTTTGCCTTTATGTTTATTCCCGCAGAGGGCATTTACTATGATATTTTAGTCAGCCGCATCGGGGCCATTAAAGTAAATACTAGAGATTTAATTGAATACGCTGCTCGCGATAAGCACGTAATTATCGTTTCGCCCAATTCTTTTTATGCTTATCTTCAAACTATTTTACAGGGATTAAGGGCTCTCCAAATTGAAGAGTCGGCTAAAGAGATCAGGAAAAATATTGAAAAACTAAACAATCATCTTAGCAGTTATGGTAATTATTTTCAAAAAGTGGGCGCTAATTTAAATACTACTGTCAATATGTATAACCAGGCAGGCAAAGAGTGGGGAAAGATAGACAAAGATATTATGAGGATTACTAAAGAAAAAACGGGAGTTGAGATAGAAGAGGTGGATAAGCCTAAACTAGAATAAAAACCGCTATCCACAAGGAAATAATGATTTCCGCGTTTTTTTTAGGTATAATAAGGTAAGTTTTTATTTATTTTTTTAAAATTATTAGCAAAGAGATCGAAGTAAAAACTAAAACTAAAACAAGAACCAAAACAAAGATAGCAATAGTCTTATTTGTTTTGGCAATATCCGCTTTTGTGGTTTTTTGGGACTTGCTTTATCAGCTGGTTATTTCTTTTGTCCAGAATATCGGTCTTTTTAAAGATTAAAATATGCCTATTTTAGAATTTATAGATACTTATTCCACCCCCATTTTAATCATTTTGACAATGGCTGGTTTAATTTGGGCCATTTACAGCAATAAGCGGGGAGAAGAAATAACGACAGAAAAGAAAAGCGATTCTGACACGCCGTTTTTAGACGAATACTCAAGAGATCTTATTGAATTGGCCGAGGAGGGCCAGCTTGATCCTCTAATAGGAAGGACGGAAGAGCTTGATAGAATTATTCAAATTCTATGCCGGCGGACCAAAAATAACTCTATTTTAGTGGGCGAAGCTGGGGTAGGCAAAACGGCTATTGTTGAGGGGCTGGCGCTAGCTATCATCGAAAAAAGAGTGCCGGATCTTTTAGCCAAAAAGAGAGTGTTAGCTCTTAATTTAGGCGCTCTTTTGGCAGGAACTAAATTCCGCGGGGAGTTTGAGCAAAGGGTTGAGGAGCTAAGGAAAGAAATTATTGAAGCGCAAAGAAAAATTATCCTTTTTATTGATGAGATTCAAATTCTTTCTACGGCTGGTGAGGCAATGGGAGCAGTGGGAGCAGCCAATTTATTAAAGCCCTTTTTAGCGCGTGGCGATCTTCAAGTTATTGGGGCGGCTACGCCGGAAGATTATTACCATTCTATTCAAAACGATACTAGCATGGAAAGGCGTTTCCAGCCAGTAGTAGTAGAAGAACCTTCTCCAGAAGATACTTTGCGGATTATCAGAGGGCTAAGAGATACTTACGAAAAATATCATCAGGTAGAAATAGGGGAAGAAATGCTTGAAGAAGCTGTTAATTTAACCGAAAAATATCTTGCCGAAAGATTTTTGCCCGACAAAGCTATTGATTTGATTGACGAGGCCGCAGCTAGGATTAATCTTTCAAAAATCAGAGGCGATAAAAAAATGCCTGCTGATAAGTGGCCGCAAATGAAAGTTCATCATTTGGAAGACGTTATTTTCCAGTGGTCTAAGGATGTTAATATTTTAAAGCAAAAGAAGGAATTTATAGAAAAAGAAAGGGCGCATCATCGAAGAATTTAACAGATCAAGAAAAAGCGGGCCTAAAAAGCTCTTGCTTTTTTATTTAAAAAAAGATAGGATAAATTCTATGTTAGCAGTTATTAAAACTGGAGGAAAACAGCATCTAGTTTCTCCGGGAGACATAATAAAAATAGAAAAAATTGAAGCAGAAGAAGGCAAAGAAACAGTTTTTGACCAGATTTTGCTTTTAACGAAAGAAGAAGCAGTGGAAATTGGCTCTCCTTTAATAAAAGGAGCCCAAGTTAAGGGCAAAGTAATAGAGCACGGCAAGGGTAAAAAGGAAGTTATTTTTAAATATAAATCTAAAAAAAGGTATAAAAAGAAAAAAGGGCATCGTCAGCCCTATACTAAAATAGAAATTACCAAAATCATTTCTCCAGCTTCAAGCAAATAAATAGCCGTCCATTTAGGCAAGAAGGATAAAATGAGAGAGAAAAGATTGGACAGATAGAGATGCTTCTTTCAGCAGAATTAATTTCTTTGATCAATAAGAAAAAAGAGGAATTTTTGCAAGAAGAAGGCAATCTATTTTCGTCCTAAAAAAGCGGAGCTTAGAGTATTTTCATCAATATATTCTAGATCTGCTCCCATAGACAAGCCGCGCGCCAAGCGGCTTGTTTTTACTTTGAGCGGTTGGAGCGTTTTTTCTATATAAAGAGCGGTGGTATCTCCTTCCGTAGTCGGGCTAAAAGCAAAAATTATTTCTCGGATAGGCTTGGGATTTTTTTTAATTCTTGCCGCAAGGTCGTCGATTTTTAGCTTGTCTGGCCCTACGCCACTGGCAGGAGAAATAAGTCCGCCTAGAACATGGTAAAGCCCCTGATAACGGTTGGTTTTTTCTATCGTTGGGATGCTCATAACATTCTCCACGACGCAAATAAGAGAAGCATCTCTTTTGCCGTCTTGGCAAATAGGGCAGAGCGCTTGGTTGGCATCGGAGATGTTAAAGCATTGGGGGCAGGGTTTAATGCTCTTTTTTATTCCTTTAATTGAGTCTGACAGATGATTAAGCTCTTCCTGATTTTGACTCATTAAATAAAAAACCAGCCGGGTGGCGGCTCGGGGCCCAATATCAGGCAATTGGCTGATACGATTGATTAAATTTTGCACTGCTAGAGGATAAAGCATTTATTCTTCAAGGTTTCTTTCTAAGTTTTTAAAGCTAGCCTGGCTTTCGTTGAAGTAAAGCTCAACTTTTCCAGTGGGACCGTTACGATGTTTGGCAATATGGACTTCAGCTACATTCTTTTTTTCCGTGCTGGGCCTGTCCTTGTCTTCTCGATAAATCATAAGCACTACATCGCTATCTTGTTCAAGAGAGCCGGAGTCTCGTAGATCAGACAGCTTAGGAATAGCCGGAGAACGGCTTTCCACTGCTCGAGAAAGCTGGGACAAGGCAAGAATAGGAACGTCTAATTCGCGCGCCAGGCTTTTCAATCCTCTTGAAATTTCTGTAATTTGCTGGACTGGCGAATCACTGCTATTGCGCGGCTGAATCATTTGGAGATAGTCAATGACAATAAGGCCCAGCTTTTTATCCGCCTGAAAGCGGCGCGCCATTGTTCTCATCTGAATAATAGTGGGCGAAGGAGTGTCGTCTATAAAAAGAGGGGTTTCGGAAAGGTCGTCTAAGGCTCTTTGAATTTTTTCAAAATCGTTGTCCGGACCGTCTCCTGAAAGATGGCCGGTTCTCATCCGCCAGAGGTCGATTCCCGCTTGGGCGCAGATAAGGCGATCAATTAATTGTTCTTTAGACATCTCAATGCTGAAGATAGCTGTGGGAGTTTTTTCTTTGGTAGAAACATAGCGGGCGATATCCAAAGCCATGCTTGTTTTTCCCAAGGATGGACGGGCGGCCAAGATAATAAGGTCTGCTTTTTGCAGCCCTGAAAGGTGATTGTCTAGATCAAGAAAGCCAGTAGGAACGCCCCTTGTCGCTTTGTCTCCCTTATGAAGACGGTCAATTCTCGCGAAGGCTTCTTCCAGTCCTTCTTTAATGGGAAAGAGGCGTTGGCTGATAGACTGCTGGCAGACGCCAAAAACTTTCTGTTCTGCTTGGTCGATAAGGCTATCCATGTCATCTGGCTCTTGATAGCTTAACTGGCTGATTTCAAAGGAGGCGTTGATAAGATCACGGAGAATTTTTTTATCTTTGACAATTTTGGCGTAGTATTCAATGTGAGCTGCGGTAGGAACAGCATTAACTAAGCTAGTCAAATAGGTGGTGCCGCCTATTTTTTCCATCAATTCTTTCTCTTCAAGGCGGTTGCTCAAACTCAAAAGATCAATGGGCTCATTCTTTTCGTAAAGGTTCAGCATTGATTGGTAAATATTTCCGTGGATTGTGCGGTAAAAATCTTCGGCTTTAAGCAAGTCAGCTATTTTAATAATGGCTTCTTTGTCCAGCATCAAAGAGCCGAGAACGGACTGTTCTGCTTCGATATTTTGAGGTGGAAGTCGCCCTTCCATGTTTTTGGGCAGGCTTGTTTTTTGTTGATTAAAATCTTTTTTTTCAGGCATTTTTATAACTTTAAGCTCATCGAATAAAAACTATTTTTCAGGGATAATTTTTGTCCCTTGCGCCGTGTCTTTAACAGAAAAGCCATGCTTTTGTATTTTTTGCCTTAAGCGATCTGCTTGAAGCCAATCTTTTTTAAGGCGCGCTTTTTCTCTTTGCTGGGATAACTTCTTAACCGCTAAGGGAATTTTTATAGCAGGGCCTTTTTCCTTTTCTAGATTCAGGCCGATGACTTGATCAAAATTAATAAAAGTGGCTAGCTTATCTTTTTCTGGCAAATTTGATTTTATCATTTTTTGAAGAAGAGCAAAAGCTTGGTTAATGCCAAAATCATCGGCTAACGCCTGTTTAAATTCTTTTTGGTATTTCTGGTTAATACGCCCTTGATTTTCCCCCAATCTTTTTCTTTGCCCTATCAAACGATCTAACCCTTTTTGGGCTGATTGGATGGCCTGCCAGGTAAAATTTTGTTTAGAGCGGTAATGGGCTTGTAAAAAAAGGTAGCGTAGAGCGAGAGGAGAAAAACCCTTTTTAGCAATATCAGAAAGAGTAATAATATTTTGTTTTGATTTAGACATAGTTTGACTGTCTAAAAGAAGATGTCCGTTATGAAGCCAGTAATTAACGAATTTCACTTGATTGGCTGCTTCGCTTTGAGCAATTTCAT
Organism: uncultured Candidatus Saccharibacteria bacterium; assembly: GCA_964556655.1. Classification (GTDB taxonomy): domain Bacteria; phylum Patescibacteriota; class Minisyncoccia; order Portnoybacterales; family UBA2143; genus CAZKWY01. The sequence continues at coordinate 47,186 of CAZKWY010000002.1, read as the reverse complement.
TAGTGTGATGAACGGGAATATGTTCTCTTCCGCCCATATGGATATCAATTGTTTTGCCTAGATACTTATTGCTCATGACCGAACATTCAATATGCCAGCCGGGAAAACCTTCTCCGTTTTTTACTAAAGAGGAGGAAAAAGGAGAAGACCATGACTGAAGAGCATTTTTATGCTTGCCAGCCTTAAAAAACCAAAGAGCAAAGTCGGCTGGATGTTTTTTTCGCGGATCAGAAATTTCTCCTTTGCCTGCTCCAGCTATTTGTCCGGCTTTTTTTTGACGAGAAAGCTGGTGGTAGCGCTTTGCCTTGGAAGTGTCGAAATAGATGGCGAGGTCAGTAGTATAAGCGTAGCCATTTTTTAGGAGCTTTTTGGTCATAGCTATCATTTGCTGGATATGCTTGGTGGCGCGCGGCTTATGGTTTGGCTCAAGAAGATTAAGGGCGCGGGTGTCTTTTTCAAAAATCTCAATGTATTTTTGAGCGATTTGTTTGGGGGATAATTTTTCCTTTCGCGCTGCTTTTTCTATTTTGTCTTCGCCTTCGTCCTGATCGCTGGTTAAATGGCCGACATCGGTATAGTTGCGGACATGAGTGGTGTGATAGCCAAAATATTTAAAAGTTCTTATCACAATATCAGCGCAGAACATACCTCGCAGATTGCCAATGTGCTGAACCCAGTAAACAGTCGGCCCGCAATGATAAAAGCCAACTTTATTTTTTTTGATCGGATGAAAAACTTCTTTTTTTCTGCTTAGGGTGTTGTATAGTTTAATTTTCATAGATTAAAGCCATTTTTTTCTTTTGAAATAGAGGATCATCGCTAAAGTTATGGAGGCCATGCTGGCAAGAATAATTACCCATGCATAAGAGTTGTTTCTGACAATAGGCAGAGTACCGAAAACATTCATGCCAAAGAAGCCGACAATAACGCTAAGAGGGAAAGTGATAAAAGAAACGACCGTCAGAAATTTCATAATATCGTTCAGTTTATGGGAAAGTAGAGAGTTATTGGTCTGTTCGATAGAATTAACTAATTCTTGGTGGTTTTCTAAGGTATTCCAAACTCTAATGACTGAACCGACTACTTCTTGAGCGAGAGGCCTTAATTCTTTATCGAAAAGGCGAGTGGTTTTCTTCTCCAAAATATCTAGAATGGATCGTTGCGGCTTAATGGCACGTCTAAAATCAATAAGATCTCTTTTTACCGAAGCAATTTCTGTCAGCATTTCTTTTTCTTTGCCTTGAAAAACTTGCGTCTCAATTTTTTCTACTTTCTCGCCCAGTTTATCCAAGGTAGGCAGACAAGAATCAATGAGCCAGTCTAAAAGGTGGAAAAGAAGATGGCCGCTACTTTTAAAATATTCTTTTTGGCAGCCAGCTTCTTTTTGACAGTGGCCTATAAAAGATTCCATACTGGGGATTTTGTCGCGGTGGCTGGTGATTAGAGCTTTGGGAGTGATAATAAGGTCAAGCTCTATGGTGCGGCGGTGTTTTTTCTTTGAATTAACGACTGGAAAGTGGAGAACTAAAAAAAGCTGGTTAGGATACTCTTCGATTTTAGGCCTGTGAATTTGGGGCAGAAATTGTTCAACAATAAAAGAGTTAAGGTTAAATTCTTTTTTAATTTTGTCTAGGTTGTTTTGGGTTGGCCTATTTAAGTCAACCCAAGTAGTATTTTGAAAAGATATTTTTTTCATAAAAAGGATTGGCGCAACTAGAGCTTGCGAGGATTTAAAATAATCCGCGCGAACAAAAAGCGCCCGCTTGCTTTTTTGCTTATTTTATCATAAAAAAATATTTAAGAACAGCTTTCTCTGTCTTGGAAAATTATTAGCGGAAGCCTGTCTTTAATAGCAGTTGAATAATTTGACAAGCCTGTCAAAAATGATAGAATATTAAAAAATGGGCAAAAAAAGCGAATTAAACTATATTTCTGATTCTACGGAGGAGGAAAAATCATCTCAAGCTAAAAAACTTAAAAAGAAGCTAAAAGAATGCCAAAAGGAGAAGCAGGACTATCTTAACCAAGCTCAAAGAGCGCAGGCTGATTTTATTAATTATCGCCGGCGCCAGGAGCAGGCAATAGAAGAAATAAAGAAATACGGGCAGGAGGGGTTGATCAGAGATCTTTTAGGGGTCTTGGATAGTCTTGAAATGGCGGCTAAAGTCAACGAAGACTTTAAACAGGTTAAAAGCCAATTGCTTGCTGTGCTCAAAGGCCATAATCTTAAAGAAATAGAAGCCAAGAGCAAGAAATTTGATCCTTTATTGCACGAGGCGTTGGAAATAATTCCAGCCAAAGGAAAAGAAGGAACAATAGTGGAGGAGGTTCAGAAAGGCTATTTATTAGGAGAAAAAGTTTTAAGGGCAAGCAAAGTTAAAGTAGCTCAATAAATATATATTTAAAAGAGCTGTCAGCTTAACTTTTTTAGCCAATTATTGTTGGCTTGAAAAAAGGCGGCTGGCAGAAAAGGTAATTATGCCTATTCAGTGGAAACCATTTAGAGATATGGAAAAACCATCTTTTCCTGAAACGCCGGAGGGTTTTGATGACGAAAGATGGGTGCCTTTTGTGCCCACCTTCCACAGCGAAGGACCGGCCATAGACATTTATCAAGACAAAAATAATCTTTATGTAGAAATGCCTTTGGCGGGAGTCAAGCCCAAAGACGTTAAAGTTTCTTTAGAAGAGGATATTCTGACTGTTGAGAGCAAAACGGAGGAAAAGCAAGAGAAGCATGAAAAAGATTATTTAAGAAGGGAGATTAGAAAAGGATCATTCCGTCGGACAATAAAACTGCCAACCGATGTTAAGGCAGGACAGACAAAGGCGGAAGCCTTTGAAGGCATTCTTAAAATTACTTTGCCTAAAGCAGCTAAGAGCACTTCTAAGGCAAAGGAAATTCCTATTAGCGTAAAATAGCTGGGCGAGTAGGCAAAAAAATAGCTAAAGTTTCGGCTTTGTTGTTTTTTGCTTCGTCTAGAAAGAAGTAATGAAAATTATTGGCATAGATTTAGGCACCTCTAATTCGGCGGCAGCAGTTATAGAAGGAGGTAAGTCTACTATTATTCCCTCCGCCGAAGGGACGGTAACGGGTGGAGGAAAAGCTTTTCCTTCTTATGTGGCCTTTGATAAGGAAGGCAATCTTTTGGTTGGAGAGCCGGCTAGAAGGCAGGCAGTGACTAATCCTGAAAATACAGTGAGCGCTTTTAAGAGAAAAATGGGCACACAGGAAAAAATTTCTCTATCTGGCAAAGAATATACTCCTCAACAGCTTTCTGCTTTTATCCTGCAGAAGATAAAGAGAGACACCGAGTCGTTTTTAGGCGAGAAAGTAGAGAAGGCAGTTATTACTGTTCCTGCTTATTTTAATGACTCTCAAAGACAGGCGACTAAAGATGCCGGCGCCATTGCTGGCTTGGAAGTAGTGAGAATTGTCAATGAGCCAACCGCCGCTTCTTTGGCTTACGGCATTGACAAAAGCGGACAAGAAGAAAAGATCTTAGTTTTTGATTTGGGCGGTGGTACGCTGGACGTGACTGTTATGGATTTTGGCGAAGGAGTTTTTGAGGTTAAGGCGACTTCTGGAGATACCGAATTAGGCGGAACTGATATGGACGAAGTGCTAGCCAGCTATCTAGCCGAAGAGTTTAAAAAAGAAAACAGCATTGATTTAAAGCAGGACAAAACTGCCTGGCAAAGGGTCAAGGAAGCCGCGGAGAAAGCTAAAATAGAGCTTTCTTCTACTATGGAAACAGATGTGAACTTGCCTTTTATTAGCGCCGATCAAAATGGCCCCAAGCATCTCAATATGAAAATAAGTCGGGCTAAGTTAGAAGAGTTAGTCCAGCCGATTATTGACAAGTGTCAAGCGCCAGTGGAGCAGGCGCTTAAAGATGCTGGTTTGTCTGCGGAAGGCATTACCCAGATTATTATGGTCGGCGGGCCCACTAGAATGCCGTCAGTCCAAAAATTTGTGGAAGATTATGTCGGCAAGAAAATTGAACGGGGAGTAGATCCGATGGAATGTGTTGCTATCGGCGCGGCTATTCAAGGAAGTATTATTAGTGGCGAAACTAAAGATGTTCTGCTCTTAGACGTTACTCCTTTGACTTTAGGCATTGAAACGCTAGGAGGAGTGATGACGCCGTTAATAGAGAGGAATACTACCGTTCCTGCTTCTAAAACGCAGGTTTTCTCAACAGCCGCGGACAACCAACCTTCTGTTGAAATCCATATTTTGCAAGGAGAAAGGCCTATGGCGGCGGACAATCGAACGCTTGGCAGGTTCATCCTGGAAGGCATTCCTCCTGCTCCGCGGGGTGTTCCGCAAATCGAGGTTACTTTTGACATTGATGCTAACGGCATTTTAAATGTCAAAGCAAAAGATAAAGCGACTAATAAAGAACAGTCCATCACCATTACTGATTCTTCTGCCTTATCTAAGGAAGACATTGAAAAGATGAAACAGGAAGCAGAAGCTCATGCCGAAGAAGACCGCAAAAGAAAGGAAATGATTGAAACACGCAATCAGGCAGAAACTTTGATTAACACTACTGAAAAAGCCCTTAAAGACGCGGAGGGGAAAATTAAAGAAGAAGACAAAAAAGAAATAGAAGAAAAACTTGCCAACATTAAACAAGCTAAAGAAGGTGGCGAGGTGGAACCGATTAAAAAAGCGATAGAAGAATTATCCCAAGCGGTCCAAAAAATCGGTGCTCAAATGTACCAGCAACAAGGCCAGGCGCAAGGCGCAGACCAAAGCCAGCAGGAACAACATCAAGCCGAAGGGGAGGATCAGCCTAGAAGCGAAGAAGACAAAACTGTAGAAGGAGAATACGAGGAAGTAAAGGAAAACAAAGAAAATTAGTTTTGCTCTGAAAATTTTTAGCCGCGCCAAAAGTTCTTTGGCGCGGCTTTGTTTTCCTTTTTGCTCTTGACTTTATCTATTAAATTGTATTAATATATAGTTGCCTTGAGATATAGGCATTTTTATTTTATTAACATTAATATGACTTTAAAAGAATGGGGGAAAGCAATAGTTTTACATAAATGGCTTGTTTTCTGGCTCGTAGTTTTAGGAGCGGTTTTAGCTTTTGATTTGGTAGTGATTCAAGAGCCGGACTATCGAGTTGATTCGCGGCTAGTAGTCATTCAGAAACAAACTGCTGGCCAGGATATCTATACTATCTCTAAGTCAGCCCAGTATTTAACGCGTATCTTAAAAGAAAGTGTTTATTCTGATGATTTTTTCAATAAAGCTTTAACTATTTCTCCGGAATTAAACATCAACGATTTTTCTGATTCTGTAAAAGAAAGAAGAGAGCAATGGGAAAAGATGATTGAGATCAATGAAGTGCGCGATCTAGGAATTATGGAAATAGCGGTTTTTGATCCGGAGAGAAAAAGAGCTGTCAATATTAACGAAGCAGTAACCCAAGGAATTAAAGACTATCATTCTTTTTATCATGGCGGAAACAATAATGTGACAGTAAGGATTTTAGACCAGCCGAGAACAGGCGAAAAGCCATTTACTCTTAATTTGTGGTTGGCTGCCATCAGCGGCGGAATTCTTGGTTTTTTGGCCGGCGCTACGATCGTTTTATTAAAAGACCGCCAAAAACTTGCTTTCTAGGCAAAAGCTTAGCTTTTGCCTAGAAAGGAGGTTTTCAAAAAGATCTTTGAAAACTTAATAGAAAATGCCAAAGATTGGCAAAAAATCCAAATTGGATTAGGAGGTGTTGATGAGACATATCTTAGCAGTGTTTTTGTTGGCATTAAGCGGCATTGGTTGCGCATCGGGAAATTATCTTCCTAAGCATGCATTTTCCGACCCAGTAGAAAAGATTTCTGTCCCTCATCCAGTAGAGGCAGAAAAGGACAAGGTTAAAACCATAACGACCTTTGTTGCCTTTTTTGACCCCGGATTATGGATTGAGGTAGTGGCTAATGGAGGAGTCTGGCCGGCGCTAGCTTTAGGAAATGGAGAAAAATTTTCCGGCTATGCCTATCTAGCCGGCATTGATTACTGGGGAAGCTTTTATCTAAGAGTTGTTTTCCTTTGCGGCTTAGACGATCTTGCGAAAGCTAGAATCGTCTATTCGTCAGCAGACGGAGGATGGCTTTACCAGCTTTCAGGAGCTGAGGTAGCTTATGATCCTAGGCGATTTGATAAGGAGGAAGATTACCAAAAGCAGATCTTTCAGGAGCATGGAATGACCCTTTCAGAACTAGAGATTTTTTATCGGAATTACTTCCGAGGAAAAGATCTTCTAGCGCCTAATGACTTAACTAGCGTTAGTGAGATAACGGTCGGCTCTCCTGAATGGGACGAATTTAAGGAAAGAACTAGCCAAACAATGCGCCATCATTACAAAGTAGGCGCTCAGGTTCGTTCCAGTTATTTGCCCTTGGACAAGTTTAAAACAGAGGCAGTAGAAATGCCCGGCTTTAACAGTTCTCAAAGGTGGCTCAAAAACACTAAAGTGATGATGATTTTCCCTTTTTGGAATGCAGGCGTTTTAGCGTTAGGCGTTGCCAGCATTGTCAGCGATGCAGTGGTCGCAGGGATAGATGATTCTTGGAGCGGATCTTATGCTCGAGCAGAAACAATTCGCCATCAAATGGCGCCGTTGCTTCGCCAAGTTTGTCGTATCTATCAGGACCTTCTAGAAGAAAGAGATAGAAGGATAAGAGAACTACAACTTCCCCGTTAAAGTAATGGGGGGGGAATTCCAAGATGGAAAGAAAGAGGAGGGCAAAATGAAAGGAAAGATAGTAGCATTGGTGGCAGTATTGATGGTGGTGGCTGTTTTCGGCTACGGCTACGCCGAAGAGTGGAAAGAGTATCAGGTCAAGAAAGGAGATACTCTTTCAGAAATTGCGTTTGCCTTAAAGATAGACAGACGCAATCTTATTGAGTGGAATTCAACAGGAACCAGGATTTTTCCGGGACAGATCTTAAGGTATCAAATACCTCAAGGGACGGCTGAGAGAGTAGCTGAGAGAGTAAAAGAAGAACTAAGAAAGGCTAAAGAGGAGATAAAGCGGGAGGTCCGAGAAAACGAAATGACTTCCTCATTTGAGGTTAGTCAAGCGGTCAAAGAGGGAGCCAGAAAAAACGAACGGAAGACCGAAGAGGAAGCCAACGAAATTAAAAAAGAAATATGGAAGATGAGAGATGATCTCAATAAAACAAATTCTTCCATATCTCCAGCCCCTTTAACGATGGCCATTATAGCAGGCATACTCTTGATCTCTTTTCCATTAGGCTTGGCGATAAAGTCCAGACTAACAAAAAAGAAGTTCGTAGAGTTTGATGTTAACGGCCTTAGATACAGATATTTTCCTAAGTTGAACTGGAAGGGGAGGTATGTTTCTCCCTTTAAAGGAGCAACTTATGGAAAAATTGATGATCTCAGAAAAAGCGCTAGGAGCGCTTTAAAGAAGGATTCTGCTCTGATGGGAGTGGAAAAAACGAAAGGAAGGTTAAAGGAAATATGATAAAAAAAGCAGAATTAGCAGCAATTGTTTGCCTGCTGCTGATTTCTGCTATTTTAGTAGACTCAGCAGCAGGATCGGCAAAGATCCACCTCGTTAAGAAAGGGGAATGCCTTTCGGCCATCGGCCGAAAGTATGGATTGAAATGGCAAGCTATTGCCAGGATCAACAAGATAAGAAAACCTTTTCTTATCTATCCTGGACAAAAATTAACCCTTACAGAAATTGTTTCGAAGGATTCGAAGGAAGCGTTAGCAAAGATCCACCTCGTTAAGAAAGGGGAATGCCTTTCGGCCATCGGCCGAAAGTATGGATTGAAATGGCAAGCTATTGCCAGGATCAACAAGATAAGAAAACCTTTTCTTATCTATCCTGGACAAAGGGTATTGGTTCCTGACCTTTCGGAAAGTAAGAAAAAAAGATGGGTTCCGGGCACAGCGCCGACAAAAGCTTCTCCCTTAGAAGCTGTTGGCTATCTTCCGTCATTTCACCAGCTTTCCCGTTTTCAGCAAAGGGAAATTCGCCGAAAAATGGAATTTGGCGAATTTAAAGAAGTAGAAATAAAAGACGGCTGGGAAGTAAAAGAAATGAGCTATACCAGTCACGGAGAAACGAAATTAATCCTTAACCGAATTGCGGATTTGTCCAAAACTGGTCCGCTTAAGGCGCGCTTATACCAAGCAGAAGACGCGCCAGACTTTGTCCATATCCTCTTCTGCAATAATATATCAGTGGGAGAGCCGCTTGGAGAGCCGCTTATTAAAAAGCCATCCCCGAAGTATCCGCCTATCCCGGTTTTTAAAGAGCCAGAGAAAGGATATCCGCCCATTCCGGTTTTTAAGGAACCTCAGGCGCCTAAAGCAGCTTTGGACGAGTGCGGCTTTGACTTTTATCTAGGCGGTGGCAACTATGAAAGTGTTAATTATGATGCTGACGGATATTATTTTTGGGGAAAGGCGAGATTCCGTCCTCTGGGACCCTATAAGATAAGCGAACGTCCTTTAATCAGAGCTTGTCTCGGCGTATTTGGCTTCAGGTCTATGGGCGAAGGCCATGATGAAGGATACAAATACCAGTGGGATCAATGGAACATAGGCCCTTCGGTTAAGCTTTTCGGTTCTCATTGGGATGCTGACTTGGACATTGGGGCGATAGGAAGCCTTCATAACAAGGGAGGAATTTCTCTTTACGGGAGCCGGCAAAAAGACAAACTGGGATGGCTCAACTACCAATCAGCTCACCTCAATATCTATCCGCGGCGGGATGCAGGAAAAAAAATCCTGCCTAAAACAGAATTTAATCTGGAGGCTCGCTGGCCGGAAAACGACTACCATCTTCATGAATGGGACGGCTGGCCGTTAAAACCAGATCCTGCGGATAACAGTAATTGGGAAATCGCTGTTATCCAGCATCTTTATGATTTTAAGCCAAGCCAAAACACAAACACCCTAATAACGCCTGGATTTAATTTCAGTTTTATTAGGGAAATGGGCAGAGATGATCCCGAATACGTCCAATTTGGACCGAGGATGACTCTGTCTTGGAGAAATAAAGACATTGCCTCTGTTTCCTTCCTTAATTACAAAGAAAATTTAGGCGGAGACGGAGATCAATGGCATTGGCTTTCGGGCTATCTAAACATTGGCGGCATAGTCAAAGCTTGGCGCGCTTCTCAAATTGAGAAAGCAAAACCGTCAGACTTAGTAGCTCAATAGTCTTTTTTGTTAGCGGACAGTGGACAAAATGTTTTCTGTCTTAGGACTAAAATAGTCCGACTAATAATAGAGCTGACAAAATGTCAGCTCTACGCCAACATGGTGGAAAAACAAAAAAGACTTGCCTGAAATTCAAGGACTGTCCTTTAGGTATTGCTCTTAAAGGACGGTCCTAATATATATTCGAGTTCGAGCGAAAAAACACAAAACAACTAAACAACGAAGAAAACAAAGAGGAGGAAAAAAATGAAAAAAGTAGTTTTGTGGACGGCAATTGTTGCTTTTGTGGGGATGTTTATCCCCATTCAAGCATTTAGTTCCGGTTCTGGGATCCCAGAAGGGGTCCCAGAAAAAGGCGACTATGAAAGCAGCCTTGTACACGAGATGTTCATGATAGAGGTCATGGAAGGCAAGGTTGTCTTTCAAGTCCCTATTATTAAATGGCAGCTAGAAAAGGAGGGGTCAAACATAAGTAATCCTCACTGGCAACTCTATGCCAGTGTCTTCTGGACGGATGGGAAGAAATGGTTTTCCCTCCCCAGGGAAGACTATTCCATACCTACCTCCATGGAGGGCGGTAGGCTAAAGGGCATCTGTTCTCTTTCCGAGAAAGGGAACGGATGGCATTGGGTCAGAGTCTGGGGGAGAGACAAAATTTCCGGCAATTGGCTTTGGATAGATCAAAAAAGCCCCTATTGCCGATATGACCTCGACAATAAGCCAGGATACGAAGTCCTGGTGAATGAAAAGAAAGAAAAAATAATCAAGGTGCCGAGGGACTACTCCACTCGGCCATAAAAAAAATAAGCCCTGTTGCGGAAAGCGACAGGGCTTCTTCTTTTAGGACAGTCCTTTTAGGACAGTCCTTGAAGGACTGTAATTTTAGGACTGTCCTAGAATGACAGTCCTCGGTGGGTGGTTTTTAGCCAAGAGGCGATGATTATCCAGAGATTCCATTGGAGGGCGGTAGCATGAAGAAGATTATCAAAAGAAGCAGCGATAAAGAGAGAAAGAAAAACAGTGAAGATAACCAAGGCCATTGTTTTTTGTTCTTTTTGAGATTGAGTAAATTTTTTAAAGAGAAAAAAGAGAACGGCGAGCATAAGCCACAGATAAGAGATAAGACCAAGAATGCCGTTTTCAATCAAAATCTTTAAATAATCGTTATGAGCCTCAAGACTGCCCCATTTAAAACCGCGATAAAATTCAGCCAATTTAGTAAAAGTTTCTAAGCCGTAGCCGATAAAGGGCTGCCACAAAAAGAGGGGGAGCATATCTTCCCATAGGCGGAAACGCCAAACAACAGAACCATAGGGATCTAAGCTGATAAGCTCCCATATCCTTTGCTGAAAAACTTCAGAAAAAAGATAAACTCCCAGAAATAAAAGAAAGCCAAAAAGAAAGATTTTTCTGTATTTAAAAAGTCCTAGAACAAAAATTAAAACAGCTAAGCAGGCCAAAGCACTTCTAGTATGAGTGACAAAAAGGACAAACAAAGAAAAGACAAAAATAAGAACGATAAATAAAAGGTTGTTTCCCTGGTTATTTTTTGGCTCTTGGCTAATCTTTTTTAGGCCAAGAGCCAAAGAAAGCGAAACAATAAGAAAGCTGTAAAAGGCAAAAGGATTAGGGTGAGCAAAGGTTCCATAAACTCTTTGAAAACCACCGAATTGGTCAGATAAGCCAAGGCCAAAGAAATATTGGAAAAGAGCCGCCAAAGAAGGGAGCAGATAGCTTAAAAGAACGACTTTAACCAGAAGGTAAAAATCTTTTTTATTACTTATTACCTGATAAGCAAGAAGATAAAGAAAGAAAATAGTAGCAAGACGGATGATCTCTCGCAAGCTTGCCGTAGGATCCATGGAATAAAAGATACTTGCTGATAAAACAGTCAAAAAAGTGGCTATGGGCCAGAAAAGGGGAGTTCGGACAGTTTTTTTGATATTTTTTAACAGAAAAAAGGCGCTAAAAAAGAAAACAAAAAAACCAAGAATAATATTAATATTAAAAGAAGGAAAGTTTTTAGATAAGCTTATTTCCCATTCGCCGATAATATCTAAAGACGGTCTTACTAAAATCAAAAAAAGAAGGAAATAAAAGGGGAAAAATCGTTTTTTACTATTGACATTTTCCATAATTTTTAGTAGAATAAGCAAAAATGAAAAACTTTTTTAGAAACAAAAATACGATAAAAGATGTCGTTCTTGCTGTAACCTACCAGTGCAACGCTCGTTGCTCTTTTTGCAATATCTGGAAGAAAAAAGAGACTTACTCGCTTTTATCTCAAGACTGTAAAATATTACCACGTAGTTTAAAAAATGTCAATATTAGTGGTGGCGAACCGTTCCTAAGAAAAGACTTGCCCGAACTTATTAAAAGCATTTCTCGCCAGTGCCCTAGAGCTAAAATTATTATTTCTACTAATGGGTTTGCGCCAGCTTTAATTAAGCAGCAGATGGCTAAAATTATTAGGTTTAAAAAAGATATTAGCGTAGCTGTTTCTTTGGACGGTTTTGGCAAAAAACACGAAGACCTAAGGGGGTTTTATGGAGGCTTCTGTCTCTCTCTAGAAACGCTTAATAGCTTAAAAGAAATGGGGATAAAGGATTTAAAAATCGCTTTTACCTTAGGAGATCAGAATATTGACCAGCTTAAAAAAGTCTACCGTTTGAGCAAAGAAATAGGGGCGGAATTTACTATAGCTGCTTATCATAATTCTTCCCATTATTTCAGCACTCAGGAAAACGAAATTAGAAAGATAGAAGCCATTAAAAAAGAACTTAATTGGCTGATAGAACAAGAACTTGCTAGCTTTTTCCCTAAAAAATGGCTAAGAGCTTATTTTGCTTACGGACTGATTTATTTCATAGAAAAAAAGGGGAGAATCTTGCCTGATTATTCCGGCGTAAAATCTCTTTTTATTGATCCTTTTGGCCGTCTTTATCCTTCAAGCGTGTGGGAGGTAGAGCTGGGCCAGTTGGGAAATATCAAGAACTGGTCTGATTTTAGCCAACGCGCGAAAAACAAAATAAAGGACTATCGGAGGCCTAGCCATTGGATGATCTGCACTGCCCGAGAAGCGATGAGAAAGCATTTTTTCAAAGTAATTATTTGGATTTTAAAAAGAAAAATTGCTCTTTTTTTAAAAAAACAAAAAAAACCATTTATAGATAGAAAATGCCTGGATAGCCGAGCAAGCTCTTCTTTTTTAAAACGTTTTATCTCTTTTTAGAATATGAAAATAATTCAGATTAATAAATTCTTTTTTCTAAAAGGAGGATCGGAAAAATATTTTTTTGACCTTTCTAATCTTTTAGCTAAAAATGGGCATTCCGTAATTGCCTGGAGCGTTCGCCATAAAAATAATTTTAGGGCAGCTAATGAAAATGATTTTGCTCCAGACAGCGATTTTTCAAAAAAGGAAAATCTATTGAAAGAATTAAAAAAACCCGCTAAATTATTTAGATTATTTTGGAACTGGCCGGCAAAGAGAAAATTAGAAAAAGTTATTAAAAGAGAAAGGCCTGCCTTGGCGCACCTGCATAATATTTTTAGCCAGCTTTCCCCGTCTATTATTTTTTCCCTTAAAAAGCACCACATTCCGGTAATAATGACCCTGCATGACTATAAGATGTTTTGTCCTAATTATACTTTTTTTAGCCAAGGGCAAGCATGTTTTGATTGTTTAACTAACGGTCATTATCGGCAGGCTATAAAGAAGAAGTGCGTTAAAAGCTCTTATTTTAAAAGCATCGGCGGGTATCTAGAAAGCAAGTGGCATAAGGATATTTTAAAGACAGCCGAGCAAATAGATTTTTTTATTGCTCCGAGCCGCTTTATGGAGGAACAGGCTTTAAAATGGGGGATTCCTCAAGAAAAAATTTCTCGTGTATCCAATTTTATTGAGACAGATGAGGGCCTCGATGGGGAAAAATTAAACTCCAAAGAGGGACCAGCTTACTTCCTTTTCTTTGGTCGGTTAAGCAGAGAAAAAGGAATAGATTTTTTGATAGAATCTTTTAAAACTGCCGCCAGCGAACTAGGAGAAATAAAATTAAAAATAGCAGGAGAAGGACCGGAAAAAGAGAAAATTGAGAAAGCTATAAAAGGGCACCGAAACATAGAATTGATAGGAGTCAAAAAAGGCAGGAAGCTTAAAGATATTATTAGTCAGTCTTTGGCGATAATAGCTCCTTCTCTCTGGCCGGAAAATTTCCCCTATACTGTTTTAGAAAGTTATGCCTTAGCCAAGCCGGTGATTGCCTCTCGGGTAGGAGGATTGGAAGAAATGATTGATGAAGAAAAAACTGGTCTGTTATTCAGCTTAGGAGACCAAAAAGAGTTAGCCAAAAAAATTATTTGGGCGGCTAATAACCAAAAAGAAACAGCAATCATGGGAAAGAGAGGACTGAAAAAGGCAAAAGAAGAATATTATTCCCAAAAACATTATCAAAAAATATTATCAATATATGAAAGAGTCTTGGGCCAATAAAATATTAATTGTTTTTTGTCTTCTGCTAGCGTTGGTAGGCGGATTTTTCTTTGTTGCTAATGGCTGGCTGGCTGGCAATTTCCAAAACGGTCTTTCTCATCTGACCGGGATAGATCAGCTTGTCTGGCTGAAATCTCTTTATCGGGTGAGCGGTTTTGATGAAGAAAAAACATACTTAATTTTGTTTCAAAACAATTTAGAGCTTCGTCCTAGTGGCGGCTATTTAGGAAATTTTGGCATTGCTAAAGTCAAGAACGGACAAATTACTGCTCTAGGCATTCACGACACCAATATTTTTGATGGCTTTGGCAAGGTTCAAACAATGCCGCCCCTGCCTCTTAGAGATTATTTAAACATTACTAATTGGCAAATGAGAGATAGCAACTGGTCTCCTGATTTTCCAACTTCCGCCCAAAAGGCAGAGTATTTTTATCATTTACAAGGAGGCAAAGAAAGATTCGATGGCATTATCGGCGTAAATGCCGCCCTTTTGCCAGGCTTGCTGGAAATAACCGGTCCATTGTTTCTGGCAGATTACAATAAAGAGTTTAAGGCAGGGGATGTCTTATATCAGCTTGAATATGAAGTAGAAAAAGGATATGTGGCTAGAGGAATTGAGGACGGAGAAAGAAAGAGTATTTTTAAGGCCCTTGTCAAAAAGGCCGTCAGCCATATTGAAGAAAGCGGTTTATGGAAAGAAGAAAAATTTAGGTCCTTTCTTTTAAGCCATCTGGAGAAAAAAAATCTTATGCTTTTCTTTCCTGATGAAGAACTACAGGAAAGAATAAAAGAAATGGACTGGGCAGGAAAAATAGACGAGAATTGGAGCGATAATTATTTAATGATTGTAGAAGCGAATTTGGGCGGCAAAAAAAGCAATTATTTCATCAAAAGAGAAGCAGAATATTTAATAGATCTAGACAAAGCTAGGCCTGAAGCAAAGATCATTCTTGGCTACCATCATCAAGGAGAAAATAAAAATTGGTTCAGCGGAGACTATCGCGCTTATTTAAAAGTTTATGCTCCTTTAGGAAGCAAGCTTTTGTCTGCGGATGACTCAGAGAGCAAAATAGATATAACTAAAGATCTTAACAAAACAGTTTTTGGCTCATGGATAGTAATTTCTACAGGACAGAAAGAAGTTATTGAAATAAAATATTTGCTTCCCGAAGGATTTGGAAAAGAAGAAATTAACCAGCTTCTTGTCCAAAAACAAAGCGGAATGGGAAAATTTCCTTTAAAGGTAATCATTAAAGAGAACGGCCAAGAAAAAATTAAAGAACAACGAATAGAAGCTGACTGGCTGGAGTCTTTTAGTTTATAGAAATATGAAAATAGCTATGATTGGACAAAAAGGCATTCCTACTCTTTTTGGCGGAGTAGAAAGACATGTGGAGGAAATCTCAAAGCGTTTGGCGAAAGAAAAAACCTGCCATGTTTATGTTTATGCGAGAAGTTATTATACCTCCAAAAAGATTAAGAAATACAAGAAGGTAAATATTGTTCACTTGCCTTCAATAAAAACTAAACATATTGACGCTATCAGCCATACTTTTTTATCTACTTGTCATGCTATTTTTTTCTTAAGGCCTCATATCATTCACTATCATGGCATTGGTCCAGCTATATGTATTTTTTTGGCTAAAATTTTTATTCCCAGCGCTAAAATTATCTTTACTTTTCATTGTCGCGATTATTATCATAAAAAATGGGGGCGGGCGGCGCGCTTTTCCTTATTGCTGGGAGAAAAAATTGGTTGTCGTTTAGCAGATGAGATTATCGCTGTTTCTCCTGAAATTCAAAAATATGTAAAAAGAAGGTATAATAAAAAAGCGGTTTTTATTCCTAACGGAGTTAATCGTGAAAAACATTTTTCTGCCCATCTTATCAAAAAATGGGAACTTAAAAAAAATAATTATATCTTGGCGGTGACTCGACTGGTGCGCCATAAGGGGATTCACTATTTGATTAATGCTTTCAAAAAAATAGAGACGGATAAAAAGCTAGTTATCGTTGGCCCTTCTTTTCACACCGAAGACTATGAAGCTTATTTAAAAAATTTAGCGCGCAATGATTCTAGGATTATCTTTTTAGGCCTTAGAAAAGGGCAAGTTCTTAATGAGCTTTACAGCAACGCGGCTATTTTTGTTCACCCCTCTGAAGAAGAAGGCCTTCCTTTAGGCGTTTTGGAAGCAGCTAGCTTTGGCAGAACACTGCTTCTGTCAGATATTATTGTCCATCAAAAAATGCTTATGGATCTGCCTTTTTTCTTTAAGAACAAAAGCGTCCAAGACCTTAAAGAAAAACTAGATCTTTTGTTGAAAAACCAAATCATGCTTGATAAAAGGTCTCGGGAAATAAAGCAATATTGCATTCGCAATTACAGCTGGGATAAGATTGTGGAAAGAATTACTTTAAAATACGCTTGACTTGCCTTATAATTATAGAAAATGCGTATTAACAGGGTTACTCAATCAATCGTTGTTGGAGCAGTGACTTTAATCTCTGCTTTTACTTGGATCGGTTTAAAAAATTTCTTATACGGCGATGGTCTGTGGCAGTGGCCTCTTTTAGGATTTTTAGCCATTGCCGTTTTTTTGTCTTTTTCTTGGATCTTAACAGAAGTGAAAAGAGTTTTAGCAGTAGCCTTGTTTTTTATGTTAATTACTTTCTTTTTTGCCTTTGGATGGCGATGGCAATATCTTCTGGTGCTGGCTATTGCCTTTTTGATAATGGCTTTTGCTTCTTATCAGGCTGTTAACGAAAAGCAAGCAAGAATTAAAATCCAACCTTCTAAAATTATTAAGCGCGGGCTGCCGCTGACCATTACCGCCCTAGCATTAATTATCACCATGGCTTATTATTTTTCTCCTCTGGCTATTCAGGGAAAAAGCGAGATAAAAATTCCGCGTCCTCTATTTGAAAAAGCAATAGGTCCTTTCATCGAATCTTTGGAGGGCCAATTTGCCGAAGAAGCTCTTAACATGGGATTTTACAAATCTGCCGACGCTAATGAAAGCGGAATTATGAAAAAAGGAGGAGAAATAAAAGAGGATCTTTATCAGGCAGTTAACCAGCGCATTAATAGGTTTAGCCAAAGCTATAGCGATTTCCTTTCTTTGGGAGTAGCTTTGGGAGTTTTCTTTGCTCTAAAGGCGATTGGCGTGCTTTTTATTTGGTTGACCATTTTTGTCAGTTTGGCTATTTTTAAAATTTTGAAAATAATAGGTGCTATCGAGATTAAAGAGGAAAGCGTTGCCAAAGAGGTTATAAAGATTTAAACTTATTAAAAGATTTTCATTACAGCGTCTTGCTTTTCCAAGGTTTTAATTTTTTTTATTATGAAGGACTATTATGAAATTTTGGGGGTAAACAAAAATTCTTCTGAAGAAGAGATAAAAAAAGCCTATCGCAAAATGGCTTTGAAATATCATCCTGATCGCGCCCCAGAAGATAAAAAAAACGAATACGAAACTAGATTTAAAGAGATTAGCCAAGCTTACCGAGTGCTTTCTAATAAAGAAAAGCGGGAACAGTATGACCGCTATGGTCAGGCTTTTGAAGAATCAGACTTTGGTCAGCAGGGGTTTTCCCGGCAAGATTTCAGCCATTTTTACGATGCCTTTGGCGGACAAAGGGGCTTTGAAGATCTAGGCTTTGATAAGATTTTTGAAGAAATTTTTGGCTTTAGCAGAGGAAGAAAAAGAGAAAAGACTGTTTATGGCGATGATATTGTAGTAGATTTAGAGATCAACCTAGCAGATGCTTTTAATGGGCTAGAAAAGGAGATTAGTTTGAGAAAATTAGAAACTTGTTCTGCTTGTCAGGGCAAAGGAGGATTCTCTATGAAAAAATGTCCTCATTGCCAAGGGACAGGCTATAGCCAAAGAAGAGCCAGCGGTCTTTTCGGAGTCTTTATTCAGCAAGCTCCTTGCTCTGAATGCCATGGCAGAGGAGAAATTCCAGAGAAAAAATGCGATCAATGTTTTGGCCAAGGAAGAATCAAACAAGAAAAGAAGATAAAAATCAAAGTACCAGCTGGCATTGAAGACGGTCAAACCCTAAGATTGGCAGGGCAAGGAGAAGCAGGAGCGCATGGTAGCCCGGCGGGAGATTTCTTTGTCAATATTCACGTTTTACCTCATAAAGAGATTCGAAGGCAAGGAGAGAATTTGATAAAAAATCTGACGGTTAACTTTTCACAGGCCGCTTTAGGTGATAAAATAAAAATAGCGACTTTAGAAAAACCTGTTCTAGTAAAAATTCCTGCTGGTATTCAGCCAGGAGAGCAAATTAGATTAAAAGGCAAAGGCATGCCTAAGCTTTATGGCCGGGGGAAGGGCGATCTCATTATTAAAATACAAGTGGAAGTTCCTAAGCATCTTTCTAGAGAACAAAAAAGAATTATAAAACAATTAGATTAAAAGCATAAAACTTATGGCTATTCGAGCTTTTTTAACTAATTTTCAATTAGGGATGGCTTCTGGATGGGATATCTTTATCGGCCTAATTCTTCTTCTAGCTGTCCTGGCTTACGGGCTTTTTCTGGGACGTAACCGCATGGTCGTTCTTTTATTGAGTAGTTATTTTTCCCTTCTTATCGTCCGAGTTTTGCCATGGGAAAGATTGGCCCAACTCAAATGGCTAGGCATCGGTCAAGAACCTTCTTCCTCGCTTAAGATATTGGTCTTTTCCGGCATCATTCTGATCTTTTATTTCCTTATTCCCAGGTCTATTCTAAGCTCTACTTTGAGGATAAAGAAAAGAGGAGGGGCTGCTTGGTGGCAATTGTTTCTTTTGAGTATTGTCCAAGTTGGTTTTCTAGCCATGGCTATGCTCTCTTTTCTCTCGCCAGAAAACATTAATGAATTAGACGGATTAGTAAAGAAGATTTTCATTGGTTCTGGGGCAAGCTTTATTTGGACTACTTTTCCTATTCTGGTTCTTGTGTTAATGAGGCGTAAAAAGAAAAGCGACGATTAAAAAGCTAAAAAGGTTGATAAATTAGAAAAAAAGCATTAATCTGTTAAAGCATAACGGGGGTATAGCTCAATGGTAGAGCAGTAGGCTTTTAACCTATTGATGGGGGTTCGATTCCCTCTACCCCTACCACCTTCACAGGACTGTCCTTAAAGGACAGTCCTTTTTTGACACTCCTTCGCAGGACTGTCCTTGAAGGACAGTCCTGGGGGTGTTGATTGATTATTGTGAGGGAAAATGGTAGAATAGCATATAAATTAGCTAGAAAAGCATGCTTATCAAACTCTTGATAATGATTTTTGTTTTCTCAAACCCTTTTGTTTCTCTTTTAAGCAATTCAGACAAAGGTAATTTTAAAGAAGAAATATGGACTAGTTGGCAAGAGCAAAATTACACTCTTCCTTCAGCTGCTTTGCGCACTAATCCTAATTTTTTGCCCATTCGTAATTGGGAAATAGGAGATCCGGCGCTAGGAGCTAAGTCTGCTTTTATTTTTGATCAAGAAAAGAAACAAATTCTTTACCAAAAAAACGCCTATCAGGTTTTGCCTATTGCAAGCCTTACTAAAATAATGACAGCGATTGTTACGCTAGAAAATGCTTCTATTAATGAAGAGATTGTCGTTTCTGAAAAAGCATTAGAAAAAGGATATGGGGAAAGGGGAGGGCTAAAAAAAGAAGAAAAGCTTTCTGTAAAAAAACTTTTATACGCTCTTTTGATGGAATCGAGCAATGATGCCGCTTTTGTCTTAGCAGAACACATAGAAAAAAACCAGTCAGTCGATTTTGTCAATTTAATGAACCAAAAAGCCAAAGAAATCGGCTTGGCTAGCACTAGTTTCGCCGATCCTAGCGGATATCAACCTGATAATATTTCAACGGCCAATGAAATAGCCGAATTGGCCCAGTATAGCTTTCGTTTTCCTCTTATTTGGCGTATTTTTAAAACTACCGAGATTGATTTTTTTTCCGAAGACGAAAAAGTCCATCATCACTGGATCAATACCGACAAGCTTTTAAATAAATTAACCAACGTGCTAGGAGGAAAGACCGGCTATATTCAGGAAGCTGGAGGATGCCTTATGCTCGTAGTTAGGCAAAAGTCAGGCCATTATTTTATTACAGTTGTCCTAGGAAGCGAACAAAGGTTTTTAGAGACAGAAAAACTTATTCAATGGGCTCAACAGGCCTACCAATGGCCTTAAAGAAATAATTATTATTGCTTATGCTAAATATTTTTCATATTGCCCGCATCCTGGGTTTGTCCGCTATTTCATTTCTTTTTGCCCTTTCTTTAACGCCTTTACTAATAAAATTTTTAGAGAAATATCGCCTAGGAAAACAAATTAGAGCCGAGGGAGCGCCTGTTTTTAACCAGCTTCACAGCAAAAAAGAGGGGACTCCTACTATGGGCGGTATTCTTATCTGGGCAACCGTTCTTATCATTACCCTTCTCTTATGGCTCTTGAGCCAGCTAATAAATCATCCTTTTTTAGAAAACATCAATTTTCTAAGTCGCGGAGAAACACTTCTCCCCTTAGGCGCCTTGGTCGCCTCTGCGCTAGTTGGACTAGGCGATGACCTTATGGGTATTTTCAAAATTGGTCCCAAAGGAGGAGGCCTAAAAGTAAGGCATCGCCTTTGGATCTATGCCGCTATCGCGGGTTTCGGAGCATGGTGGTTTTTTTACAAGCTTGACTGGGATTTAATTCATCTTCCTTTTATAGGAGACTTTAATATCGGCATTTGGTATATTCCTCTCTTTGTTTTTATTTTAGTGGCTACTTCTTTTTCGGTTAACGAGACCGACGGTCTGGATGGTCTGGTAGGAGGAGTGCTTCTAATCTCTTTTGCCTCTTACGGAGTAATTGCTTTTTCTCAAGGGAAAATGGATCTAGCTGTTTTTTGCGGAGTAATTATCGGAGCACTTTTGGCTTTCTTATGGTTTAATATTTATCCGGCACGTTTTTTTATGGGGGATACTGGCGCTATGTCTCTAGGCATTACGCTGGGCATTATTGCCATGCTGACCAACGCCTTTCTCCTCTTGCCTTTGATCGGCTTTATTCTTGTTCTAGAATCAGCTTCCGTAATTTTACAAGTAGCATCAAAAAAAATCCGTAAAAAAAAGATTTTCATCTCTGCTCCTATCCATCATCACTTTGAAGCAAAGGGATGGCCTGAAACAACCATTACAATGCGTTTTTGGATTATTGGTGGAGTAGCGGCTATCATCGGCTTAATTATTGCTTTTATCGAGCAGATTATGAGATAGAATTTTTTATGGATAAAAGAAGCTCCCAAAAGTCACATCGGCCCGACTATGCCTTGATGGCAGTTGTTTTTTCTCTTACTGCTTTTGGCCTGATAGTTTTGGCTAGCGCTTCTGTGGTTGTCTCGCAAGATCTCTTTCAAGAAAACTACTACTTTTTAAAGCACCAGCTTGTTTACGCTCTCCCTTTGGGGCTAATCGGATTTTTTATTGCTTATAAGATAAGCTACCGCCGTTTAAAAAAAATATCCTTCCCCCTGATAGTTTTAGCTCTTATCCTGCTTTTTTTGGTCTTTGTCCCTGGCTTAGGCTATGGCCATAGTGGAGCTAAAAGGTGGATTATTGTCGATTCTTTCTCTTTCCAACCCTTTGAATTTTTAAAACTTGCCTTAGTTATTTATTTGGCTGGCCTTCTTTCCAGAAAAAGCGATGAACAAAAAGCAGTTAAGGAAAGCCTAGGTCCTTTTTTAGTTGTTCTAGCCGTCATCGTAATAATGCTTGTCTGCCAGCCGAACATGAGCGCGCTCATCATCACTTTTTTGATTGTGGGGTTAATTTATTTTATGGCTGGGATAAAAATGCTTTATTTATGGATAGCAGGCTTTTTAGGATTAATTGGCTCTTTCTTTTGGATCAAGACCAATCATTATCAAATGAACCGCTTGAATGTTTTTCTCCATCCAGAAATGGACCCTCAAGGGATTGGCTACCAAATCAATCAGGCTCTTTTGGCTATTGGCTCAGGCGGTCTTTTCGGTCTAGGAATTGGTCATAGCGTCCAAAAATGGAAATATCTACCAGAGATAATTGGCGATTCTATTTTTGCTATTGTGGCAGAAGAAATGGGGTTTCTTGGCGCAGGAATTTTAGTGGCTCTTTTTGTTTTCTTTGCCTGGCGCGGGCTGATGACTGCTTGGCGAACGCAAGATCGTTTTGGATATCTTTTGGCCGGAGGCATCACTGGATGGATTTTTTTCCAAGCCTTTATTAACATTGCTGCTATTTCTGGTATAATTCCTTTAACAGGCATGCCTTTGCCTTTTATCAGTTATGGAGGAACAGCTTTGGCGGTAGCGCTAACTGCCTCGGGTATCTTGGCTAATATCTCTAAACATCAAAAATAAGAATAAACTTATGAGAATTCTTTTTACTGGCGGCGGAAGCGGGGGGCATCTTTTTCCCATTATCGCTGTTGCTAGAGAAATCAAAAACACTTTTCAAAACGAAGAGGAGGCGCTTCCTGAAATGTTTTTTCTGGGCGCTAACGGATTTTCCAAAAGCCTTCTTGTTAAAGAAGGCATTAAAGTAAGGACAATAATGGCCGGCAAGATTAGAAGATATTTTTCTATTAAAAATGTCTTTGATTTGCTAGTAAAATTTCCTTTAAGTTTTTTGCAGTCTTTCTTTTATCTCTTTATATGGATGCCGGACGTTATTTTCAGCAAAGGAGGCCATGGAGGTTTTTGGGTTGTCTTTATCGGCTGGCTTTTTAGAATTCCAGTTATGGTTCACGAATCAGACGCTATCCCAGGACTAGTAACTAAAACAACAGCTCCTTTTGCCAAAAGAGTTGCTCTTTCTTTTGAAGAAGCGGGGAAATATTTTCCTAGCAAAAAAACAGCTCTTGTAGGCAATCCGGTCCGCCTTAAGCAAGTCTCTGGCCCAGAGAGAAACAAACGTTCGGAAGGCTTGGGATTAACCAAAGAAAAGCCTCTGCTTTTCGTTATGGGCGGAAGTCAGGGAGCGCAGAAAATAAACGATTTGATTATTTCTCTTTTGCCTAAACTTTGCCAGAACTATCAAATTATTCATCAATGCGGTCGAGATCATTACAAGGCTATCAAAGAAAAAAGCGCCAGAGTAAAATCCTCTAACTACTACCTTTTTTCTTTTTTAAACGAGCAACAAATAAGAGACGCTTATCTCTTATCTGAGCTAGTTATTTCTAGGGCTGGCGCTGGAAGCATTTTCGAGATTGCTGCCGCAGGCAAGCCTAGTATTATCATCCCCTTGCCTCAATCGGCTTCCGATCATCAAAGGGCTAATGCTTTTGCCTACGCTCGTTATGGGGCATGCTCGGTTCTTGAACAAGCCAACATTACCCCTCATTTAGTCCTTGGCGAAATCAGAAAAATAATCTCCGACGAAGAATTAAGGCGGCAAATGGCCGAAGGAGCGCGCCGTTTTTCACAGCCAAAAGCCGGGTTAGCTATTGCCCAAGAACTTATTGAAATAGGAAGTTAATTATGGAAAAACAACAGCAAAAAATTGATCAAGTTAGAGTTAGATTAGCGCCAAGCCCAACAGGCGTTCTTCATTTAGGCACTGCTCGAAGCGCTCTTTTTAATTATCTTTTCGCCAAGAAGAACAAAGGCAAGTTTATTTTAAGAATTGAGGATACTGATTTAGAACGCTCTAAGGAAGAGTATGAAAAAGATACCATTGAAAGTTTAAAATGGCTAGGACTTAATTGGGACGAAGGCCCCTTTAGACAAAGCGAAAGAAAACACATCTATCGTTCCTATATCGAAAAACTGCTTGCCTCAGGGGATGCTTTCTGGTGCTTTCACAGCAAGGAAGAATTAAAAAAAGAGAAAGAGGAACAGATTAAAAAAGGAGAGCCACTCCGCCACATCTGTCAGCATAAAGGAAAATCTCCCAGCGGGCAAAGGGGAGTTATCAGATTCAGATTATCAGACAAAAAGATATCTTTTCATGATATGATCAGAGGAAAGCTTGAATTCGACTGTTCCTTGCTGGGAGATTTTAGCATCGCTAGGGACAGAGAAACCCCCCTATATAATCTTGGCGTAGTAATAGACGATATAGAAATGAAAATAAGCCATGTTATTAGGGGAGAAGACCATATTTCTAATACCCCCAAACAGATTCTTCTTTACTATGCCCTAAAAGAGAAAGAGCCTTTTTTTGCTCATCTGCCTCTTATTCTTGGATCGGACAAAAGCAAATTAAGCAAGCGCCATGGCGCGGTTTCAGTAAACAGATACAAAGAAGAAGGGTATTTACCTGAAGCTTTAGTTAATTTTATGGCTTTTTTGGGCTGGCACCCCGGCACAGAAAGAGAAGTTTTTTCCTTGCCTGAATTAATAGAAGAATTTTCAATAGAAAGAGTCCATAAGGGGGGAGCTATCTTTAATCTAGATAGACTTAATTGGCTTAACGGCTACTATATTAGGCACCTCGATCCGATCAATCTGAGTAAAAGATGCCTGCCGTATTTAAAAAGAGGCAAGCTTATTAAAAAGACTGCGGAAAAAGAATACGAGGTCATTAAAACCGGAGAAAAAATAAGCTTGGATCTTTTAAGAAAAATTATCGGTCTAGAACAAGAAAGAATGAAAAAGCTAAACGAGATAGAGAAGCTTACCAAGCTCTTTTTTGTCGATAAGCTAAACTATGACAAAAAGCTTCTTCTCTGGGAAGACATGAAAGCAAGGGAAGCAAAAGATAATTTAGAAGCAGTTTTGGAAATAATTTCTCAAATAAGCCGCTTTGACAAAGAAGCTTTGAAAGAAGAGATTATGCCTTTGGCGAAAGAGCGGGGGACAGGCAGGGTTTTATGGCCCCTAAGGGTGGCTTTAAGCGGTCGCCCGGCCTCGCCCGGCCCTTTTGAAATTATGGAAGTTTTAGGGAAGAAAAAAAGCGCGAAAAGAATTAAACAGGCTCTTAAAAAATAATAAGCTCCATGATAAAAAGACGTAAAAAAATATTTTTACTTATTTCTTTTTTATTAATCCTGCCTCTAATTGTCCAGGGTGGTTTAATTGATCAATTAGATAAAGAAATAGCGACTAAAGAAAATCGGCGGATGGAGTTGGAAAGACAGGCGCGCGAATACCAAGCAGTAGTAGATAAAAAACAGAACGAAATTAAAAGCCTTAACAATCAGATAGATATTTTTAACGCTCAAATTAATAAGTTGCAAGTAGAGATAAATATCAGCGAAGATAAAATTGAACAAACTCAACTTGAAATCCAGCGCCTAGAATACGGGATCAAGGGAGCGGCTGAAGATATTGCCGAACAAAAAGAACATATTGGAGGCATTATCCAGTCTATCGCCGAATATGATCAGACTAGCCAGATGGAAATAATTCTTTCCAGCGATAATTTTTCCGATTTTTTTAGCCAGATAGCCTATTTGGACAATCTCCAAAACGCTGTCCAGGAAAAAGTGGAACAACTAAGAAAACTTAAAAGCTTGCTGGAAGAGGACAAAGAAAGCATGGAGGCTAAAAAAGAACGCCTCAATGAATTAAAGGAAGAATTAAACAAAGAAAAATACTCTCTTGCTGGACAAAGAGAAAAGAGAGAAGGCCTTCTTGGCTATACCAAAGGCCAGGAAGAAAAATACCAGTCTATGTTGAGCAATATTGAAGCGCAGAAAAGAAGCCTTTTGGGAGATATCAACCGCTTGCGCCAGCAAAAAGCAGCGGAGCTGTCCCGACTCAAAATGGAACAGGAAAAACCGCCAGCGGAATATTGGGCTTCCACAAATTGGTATTACCGGCAAGATGATCCTAGGTGGGCTAAGGCGAATATCGGCATGAGTAATTCCAGAATGGAAGATTATGGGTGCGCTATCAGTTCAGTGGCCATGGTCTTGACTGAAAACGGGCAAGCCATAACTCCCGGCCAGCTAGCTAAGCAGCCCATTTTCTATTATGATCTTTTAATCTGGCCGGAGAAGCGGGGAAATGTTCGGCTGGTATTTAATACTTATCGAACTGCTGCCGATTGGTTTAGGATAGACAGAGAAATCGGCGCCGGCTATCCAGTAATTGTTCGTATCCATGCTAATGGGACTAGCGGGGGACACTATGTCGTTGTTCACCACAAGACATCTGACGGAAGATATGTAGTCCATGATCCGCTTTTTGGCGCTAATATTTACCTAGATTCCAGCCGAGCTTTCATTGCTAGCCTTTATGAGACTACGACCAGTATTAATCAAATGCTTGTCTATCATTAAATTAATCGTATGCCTTTTCGCGCTAACCCCGGAAAAAAATTGATCATTGATATCCACGGCAAAAAATATTTTCGCTATCCCATTAAAACTCCTCTTATCACTCCGCAGGAAGATGATCCCGTAGCTGTGATTAAAAAATATGCCCAGCCTTTTGTCGGAGTCGGAAAAAGCGATATCCTTTTTATCAGTGAAAAAGTTATTTCCATTATGCAAGGAAGATCTTATCATTTAGACAAAATTAAACCTTCTCCGATAGCTAAATGGCTCAGTAAGCATGTTTATAAAAATCCGGCTGGCATTGGCCTAGCCTCTCCGCAAACAATGCAATTGGCCATTGAGGAAGCCGGCCTTTTAAGAATACTTTTTGCAGCTGCTGCCGCTTTTTTAACCAAGCCCCTTGGCATTAGAGGAGTCTTCTATATGATAGCAGGGGACAAGGCGCGTTCTATTGATGGAGCAGTTTCTTATGCTATTCCTCCTTATAATGAACATGCCAGCAAAGGCCCTGCTCATCCGCAAAAAATTGTTCAAGAAATCAGCCACGCGATTGGCATTCCAGCAGCCATTGTTGACGCCAACGATCTAGGCGTGCGCATTCTTGGAGCTAGCAGGGGAGTTAATAAAAAAATGCTGGCTCAAGCCCTTAAAGACAATCCTTTAGGCCAAAGCGATGAATCTACTCCTTTGGGCGTTTTAAGGCCGGTAAAAAAAGAATAAGCAAATTATTTCTGTCAAATGAAAAAAATATTATTAATAACAGCTATCTTTTTTATCTTCTTTTCTAATTCTGCTTTTGCTCAAGAAAGCAGCCAGCGAAGCACAGGGCAAGCTTATTCTTTTTTTATAGAAAAAATAGTTAAACCTGTTAAACATTTTTTTAGTTCGGCGGAAACAGAAAAAATTCCCGAAGCTAGCCAGCAATTTTTAGAAGAAAGCCAAGAAACCATTAAGAAAAAACAATCTGAAATAGTGAATAAAGCCCAAGAAAAAGCCAAAGAAGAAGCTAAAAAACAAGCTCAAAGCAAAGCCAGAAGACTTGTCGATTGGCTCAAGGACCTATTGTCTCCCCTAAAAACAAAGATTCAGGAGGGGAGAGACTGGCTAAGAGAGTCTAAGGATGGTTCTAAAAAAATATTTTTATGCGGCAAGATATCGGTCATGTCTAAGGCGAAGGAGAGGGGAGTTGAGGAAGGCATCAGTTTAATGGTATTATAATGAGTAAATAAAAGGAATATATAAGTCGCATAATATACCTTAATACACATTTAAGACAAAAGAAAAATGGAGAAAAGCCAAAAGCCAATTCCTGGACATTTAACTGACTTTTTAGACTGGCTCGATATTGAGAAAGGTCTCTCTAATAAATCACAAGAAAATTACGCTCGCTTTCTCAAAAAATTTATCTCTTGGTTAGAAGAAAATGACTTAGATAATTTAAAACCGCATGAGCTCTCCCCCGCTCATATTTGGGAGTATAGAGTGCATCTCTCGCGCCAAGCAAAAAAACCGCTCAAGAAATCAACCCAGAATTATTATTTAATCGCTTTAAGATCGCTCTTAAATTATTTTGCCAACCGCGACATCATCTCTTTGCCAGCGGAAAAAATAAAACTAGCCAAAGATAAAGAAGAAAGAGCTATTCATTTTTTAAACTTAGAGCAAATAGAGAAATTGCTAGCTATTCCTAATCTTAATAAAAAATCCGGCTTGCGCGATCGCGTTATCCTAGAAGTGCTTTTTTCTACCGGCTTAAGAATTGCC
Source organism: uncultured Candidatus Saccharibacteria bacterium (assembly GCA_964556655.1). Classification (GTDB taxonomy): domain Bacteria; phylum Patescibacteriota; class Minisyncoccia; order Portnoybacterales; family UBA2143; genus CAZKWY01. Next base: position 19,474 of record CAZKWY010000002.1, on the reverse strand, counting down.
GAATTAACTTCTTTGGATAGAGACCGCTTGCCTATTGCCGGCCATGCTAAAGATTTAGAAATAGGCATTGTGGGAAAAGGCAATCGCAACCGCACAGTCTATTTTTCCGAAAGAGCTGTCCATTGGCTTAAGAAATATTTAAGAACAAGAGCGGACAAAGAAGAGGCCCTTTTTATCAATTACCGAGGCAGAAAGAAGTCTCCGCGCCGAATCACTGACCGCTCCATAGAAAGACTTATTAAAAAGTATGCTCTTTTAGCCGGCTTACCTGCCAATACTACTCCTCATACCTTGCGCCACTCTTTTGCCACCGATCTGCTTTCTCAAGGAGTCGACCTGCGTGTTATCCAAGAATTTTTAGGCCATAAAAATATTGCTACGACTCAAGTCTATACTCATGTCACGAAAAAACATTTAAGAGATATCCACCGTCACTTTCACGGCGGTAAAAAATTTGGCCAATAACTTATGCGTGTATCTTATTCCCAACTGGACACTTTTTCTGTTTGTCCGGCTAAGTATAAATTTCAGTATCTAGAAAAAATAAAAACGCCTAAATCAAAAGAGGCGCTTTTTGGCACTTTGATTCACGAATGTTTGCGGCTGTTTCACAGCCCCGACTCCTCTATTCCTCTTAGCGAAGAAGACCTTTTAAAATATTTTACCGCCAAATGGGAGAACGAGCCCTACCAAGATAAACAGGAAGAAGCTTTCGCCTTCCATCAAGGAATAGAAATACTTAAAAATTATTACGCGCAAAATCAAACCATTAATTCAACCGTTGTCGGCCTAGAAGTGCCTTTTAAAACGCCTCTTAAAACTAGCGATAAAGAACAATTTCATATTAGCGGGAGAATAGACCGCATCGATAAGTTGCTAGACGGTTCTTTTGAAGTAATTGACTACAAAACCAGCAGAAAAATGCCGCCTCAGTCAGAAGTTGATAGCAATCTTCAGCTCTCCGTCTATTATCTAGGGCTTTTAAACCGCTGGCCTAAACTGGCAGAAGAAAAACGACCTATCAAGCTTTCTCTTTATTATGTTAGGCATGGAGAAAAAATCTCTACTATCCAAAAGAAAGAACAGCTGGAGGAAAACAAAGAAAAAATAAAAGAGCTGGTAGAAGAAATAAAAAACAGCCATTATCAGCCACGCGCTAACCCTCTTTGCGACTGGTGTCCCTACCAACCCCACTGTCCTCTTTATAAGCATAAATATCTTGATTCCTATAATGTTGACGATTGCCAGATCAAAGAAGCAATTAAAAGATATTTTGTCATTAAAGACCAGCAGGCCAGCCATGCTCGAGAAATGGCCCAGCTAAAAGAAACCATCAATCGTTATTGCGACGAAAAAGGTATTGATCGTGTTTTTGGCGATGAAGGATATATCACTCGCCTCTCCCAACAAAGATTTTCCTACGATCCTGAGAAGATAAAAGAAGTTTTAAAGCCGCTAAACAAATGGGAAGCTGTGTTGTCTCTAGATAAAACCAAGCTTAAAAAAATTATTCCTTCTCTCCCCCGCCCTGAAAGAAAAGAACTTGAAAAAGCAAAAATCCAAGCCAAAGAATTTAAAACTATTTCTGCCAAAAAAACCCCTTTAAATGATAATTCTTCTAAGAGTTAGGGAGAAAAATATTTATCAAAATTACCGCATCTGACATAACCGGCTGCTTTCGCTTCTTCTTCGGAAGAAAACCAAATTTGGTTTTCAGGCGCTATTCTTCGTCCCCAAGGACATTCTGGATGATGATATTTATTGCTATTAATACTGCCGACAAACCTTTTTTCTTTTTCTGGCGAATTTAATAAAACATCTTCTTGCCGCGATGTTGTTTGGACAGAAGCAGGCAAAGGATTCTGGATAATAATCTCTCCTTTCTCCGGCCGATCAGCGCTCCATCGACCAAAGCTAAAACTTAACAGCGCCGTTAAGACGACCACGGCAACAAAAATTAAATCTGTTTCCCTTGCTTTGATTTTTGCCAGCCAGAAACTAATCTTTTCGCTCTTTTTCAGCATGCTTTTTCCCTTGACCGAAAGATAATAATTTTATAAAATAATCTTTATGAGCAAAACTAAATCAGCTGGAACAACTAGCTTAGGCAGAGATTCTCAGCCTAAATACCTCGGCGTCAAACTTTTTGGAGGGCAAAAAGCTAAATGCGGCTCTATTATTGTTCGGCAAAGAGGAAGCAAATTTCTAGTCGGCAATAACGTCCGGCAAGGCAAAGACAATACCATCTACGCCCTAAAAGAAGGGGTGGTTAGCTTTACCGCTAAAAGAATGAGGCGATTTGACGGCTCCTCTAGAACAGCTAAAGTTGTTCATGTAAAATAGCTTTTCGATAAAAAAACAGCAGCCGAAGAAGGCTGCTGTTTTTTATTCCTCTACAGCAATAATTTTGATAAACGCTTCTAAATTATGAGGCAATTCCAAACGGACCTCGTACTCGCCTAATTCCTTAATCGGTTCTTCTAATTTAACGCATTTTTTGTCTACTTCAAAACCGAGATTTTTTAATTTAGAAGCTATTTTAGAAACATTAATTGCGCCAAAAAATTTATTATCTTCACCCGCTTTTTCCGCTATTTCTATTTCTAGCCCGTCCAGCTGGCTGGCCATTTCTTGAAAACATTGAAGCTCTTCTTCTGATTTCTGCGCCTCTATTTTTTGCTGTTCCTCGGCTTTAGCGATTTCTAACTGCGTCGCTAAAACAGCCATCTTTTTAGGAATTAAAAAATTTCTTCCATAGCCGTCAGCGATTTTTTTGACTTCTCCTTTTTTGCCTATATTGGTAATATCTTTAGTTAAGATTACTTTCATATATTGCTTTGAGGTTATGTTTATTGCTCAATGCCTAATCTCAAATTTATCAAATTTTTCTTGAGCCGTCTTCCATTCTTCTTTTACCTTATCTACTTTTGCCATAATAGGACCATTATAGCACCACTGGATAAATTCTTCCAGTTTGTCTTTTTCTCCCTCGGCCATAATTTTAACTGTACCGTCTTCCTGATTCATCACCCATCCCACTAAACCTATCTTTTTTGCCTTTCTTCTTGCTGAATCACGAAAAAAAACTCCTTGCACTCTTCCGCTAACTACTAAACGCACTTGTTCCTTCATAAAGTTGATGCCTATTCTAAGACTTCTATCGCCTTGTCCAATTGAGGATCACGCATATTATCAATATCCTCTTCGGTTATTTTTGCTTCGATATCAGGCTCAATCCCCTCTTCTGAAATGCTTACTCCCGAAGGAGTCAGCCATTTAGCCACAGTTAACTTGATGCTGGACCCGTCAAGCATTTCTTCTAGTTGCTGGACTGATCCCTTGCCAAAGCTTCTTTCTCCCACTATCCAAACATTATCCAAATCCCTAAGAGCGCCGGCAACAATCTCTGAGGCTGAAGCTGATCCCTGATTAATTAGAATAACGGTAGGAACGTCAGCTAATTTCATATATCCTTGGCTTTTATACGCTTTTTTATCATCATTGCCAAAATCTTCCAATACTACCGGATCGCCCTTTGGCAAATACCAGCTAGCGATGTTAACGGCAGCGTTTAGATATCCTCCGGGGTTGTCTCTTAAATCCAGGACTATGCCTTGAGCGTCTTTGCTGGCTATCTGGTTAGCAATGCGAGCAAATTCCGCCGAAGAATTCTCTGTAAAATGATAAAGCTGGACATAGGCAATATTATTTTCGCGATATGACCATTCAATAATAGGAATTTTAATTGTGTCTCTGACGACTTTAATCTCTCTTGCTTCCTCCCAGTTTTCTCTCATAATAAGAAGCCTCACTTCAGTGCCTCGTGGTCCTCTAATCAAGCTGACCGCTTCGTCTAAACTTAAATCTGTCGTCAACGTATCGTCTACCTTAATAATTTTATCGCCTGACTTAATACCTGCCTCTTGGGCTGGATTGCCTTCGAGAGGCGAAATAATAGTCAGCACTCCTTGACGTATTCCTACTTCAGCGCCAATGCCCTCAAAACTGCCGCTCATATCATCCATAAATTTCTTGCTTTCCTTTGGCTCCATAAAAACAGAATAAGGATCACCTAAAGAATTGACTAATCCGCTAATTGATCCGTAGACCATTTTTTCGTAATCAAGCTCATCTCTATCGACATATTCTTGTTCAACAAGATGCCAAGCATTCCAAAAAGAGCTAAAATCAACTGCTTGCGGCTTATCTAATTCTTTATTCTCTAAACTGGTAATCTTTTCAACAGCAGGACGAGCATTCTGGCCGATAAAATAACCTGAACCAAAAACTATCCCCACTAAAGCAATAAAAACAGGAATTAAAATTTTTTTCTTCATAATTTAGCCAGTAAAATAATTAAGCAGTCCCGCGCCACTTCCAAAAGTACTTAAAGGCACTTCTAATATGCCAGCGGGTTGCCTTGTTTAAAAAGGGATCTAACAGCTGTCCCCATCTTTTGCTTTTTCTATGATAATAATGCGACATCTGGGCGAAAGGCAGATAAACTACCCGATAATCATTTTTCCAAAAACGACGACACCAATCAGCATCCTCAAGATACATAAAAAATCTTTCGTCCAAAAGACCAACCTTATTAACAGCGTCTTTTTTTACCATCATGGCTGATCCTTGGACCCAGTCTACTTCTTGGGCTTCTTTGTCGCTAATTGGTATTTGGAACTGCGTCAACACTCTTTTTCCCCATTCTGTTTTGCCCAAGACAGTCCTTCTAGCCAAAAAAGCTTTGAGGTTTGGATGATGAAAAGCGGAAATTTGTCCTTGGTTGCTAAAAGTAAGAAGACTGGGAGCAACAACGCCAACATCGGGATTTTCTTTAAGATAGTCCATCAGTCTTTTGGTCGCATGCTTGAGAACAATGATATCGGCGTTAATAACCAGAAAATATTCTCCACGCGCCCTTTTAATGGCTCTATTAACTATCTTAGCATAACCAAGATTTTCAGCAAAAGGAAGGTATCTTATTTGTCCTTCTTTTGCTTGCTCTGAAAGCCATGTCTTAAAATAATCTTCCAGCATTTCTCTGGTATTGGACTGAGCTTCGCTGTCAGCGACAATAATCTCGTAATCGGAAAAAGTTACATTCTCCTTTATCGACTGCAGGCAAAGCTTTAATAAAATAGGACTTTTGTAATGACTAACAATAATAGAAAGCATGTTTTTATTCCAGATTACTCAAAAATATTTTTGCAAGCCTGTTGTATTTTACTAAAATTATCGCCTACAGGCAAAAGAACATATTCCTCATTAATAAAAGTATGATAAAGAAAGCCCTGCGCGCTGGTGTCAAAAGAAAGTTTTTTTACTTTCTCTTTCTCCCATTCTGAAGATGAAATAATCATATTCCCTATTTCAGACACGTTCATGTCGGTTCTGACATTATTGCCTAAAATATCCAAAAGATTATAAACTTTTACCGGATTAGCCAAGACATTTAAAGAAAGCATCTTTTCTTTAAGGGCCATAAGAAATTGTTGCTGCCTTCTCATCCTGTCAAAATCATTAGTAGAATAGCGAGAACGAACATAGTAAAGAACTGTTTGACCGTCTAGGTGGTTAGTACCGGTAGCAATATGGAAAACCCATCTCTCTTTTCCCTCTATTTCTTTAACAAACCAGTAATCGTTTTCTTCCCAGCCCTCCTTAGCCCACTGGAAGCTCTCCTCAAACGGTTCAGGCAGATAAATATCTATCCCTCCCATAGCATCAACAAGCTCGACAAGGCCGCTAAAGTTAATGCTAACAGCGTGATCAATGTAAAGTCCACTAATAAGAGAGACCGTGTTTTTGGCGCATGCTAGCCCTCCTTGAGCAAAAGCAAAATTAATCTTTTTTTCCTCATCAGAACACCATATTCGCGCATAGAGATCGCGAGGAAAAGAAATCAAAGCAGTCTGACCGGTGCTTTTCTTGACAGAAGCAAGAATAATGGCGTCGGAAAGAAGCTTTCCGTCGCCAGGTTCATTAGTTCCTCTCATGCCCAAAAGAAGAATGTTAAGGCGATCAGGATTATCTTTCGGCAAATCAGGCAAATTCTTGTTAAAAGGCAGAATTCCAGCCTGCTGGCTCCAACCAGCGACATTGCTAATAGTAAAGCCAGTCTTTAAAAAAAAGAGGCCAAAAAAACCGACCAAAAAAACAATTACTAATAACCACCAAAAATATTTTTTCTTTTTTGTCTTTACTTGTTCCTCCATATTACTTAAACCATTGTTTCATTTCTTCGGTTGAAGCTATTTTTTTTGCCATAATAATCTTTCTTTTTTGAAGAGCTTGAGGTAAAAGCTGAAAAAACTCTTTTATTGCCCGCCAAGTATATTTTTCAAAAACAAGAACGAAAAACCAAGAACCCATTTCTTTAACTGCTAGCCGGGGGAAATGCCTTGCCAAAAGGCCTATTTGTTCGTTTTTGACCTGCATCAACCTTTGATTTCTAAAAGCATGATATTTGCCAAAAGGATTTATTTTTAAACGCTCTCTAATGATACTAAAATATTTTCTGCTTGCGCTTTCTCCTGCTGTGCGAGCATGCCAGCCTAAGGCAGCAGGCTGATAAATAGATTTCCATCCGTAAAGACGCAAACGCCAAGCCAAATCCACATCTTCTTTATAGCAAAAAAAATCTTCGTCAAAATATTCTTCTTGCTCCGTTTCTTTTAAAGATATCTTAATGCTTTCCAGCGCTTCTCGACGATAAAGAGGAGCCGCGCCATCAGCGCCAAAAATTTCTTCTATTGCTTCCTCTTGCTCCTGGCTATCTATTTCTCCCTGCCGCCTATTAATAATACGACGGTTTTTTAACATTTCCAGGCCGGTAGTATCAATAATATGAGAAATATGATAATCAGTGTATCCTCTAAAAACCGGCAGATCGTTTGTCCAGCGCAAAAGCTTGCCTTGGACCGACGCGATTTTATCATCTTTTTCCATAGTTTCCACCGCTTTTTGGATGAAATATTTGTCTAAAAAAACATCCTGATTGAGACAAAGAATATATTTTCCCTTAGCCTTTTTAATCGCCTGATTATGGCCAGCCGAAAAACCAAGGTTTTTTTGATTAAAAACTTTAATTAAAGGACCGCCAAAAGAAATTTTTTTGACTATTTCTTTTGTCCCATCGCTGGAATCATTATCGATAACAATCAATTCTATTTCTTTATAGCTCTGACTACAAACCGAGTTTAAACAATCCTTCAAATATTTTTTTCCGTTATAAGCTAATAAGCTGATCGAAACTAAAGGAATCATCGTTTAGGGAAATATAAGATTGATAGACTGGCCGCAAAAAATAAAAGCACCTTGTCGTTTAATAAAACAACATCAAATACACTATATCCTAAAAGCCATATCAAAGCAAGAACAAAAAAACCAGTCCAAATTCTAAAAAAAGAACGGTGACTTCTAGTAAATTTCTCCCAAGCATCCTTAAAAATCTGCCAAAAAAGAGCCAACATAATAAGCAAAGAAAAAATTCCCATTTCAGCAGCTATGTCTAAATAAAGACTATGCGCTGAAGCGCCTCTTTCGGCAGAAGAAATTCCTTCTTTTAAGACAATAGGATAGTTGCCTATCCCCACTCCTAGAAGAGGACGCATGGCAATAGAATCGGCCGTTCGTTGCCAGATCTCTAGTCGTCCTTTAATAGATGCTTCATCAAGTTGAAAAATGCTTCTAGCTCTTCTAAATAAAGAAGCTTTGCCTAAATCAAGTTCACTTTCCATCTGGACTTGTTGAGACAATAAAAGAACGCGCGAAGCAACAGGAAAGAGAAGAAAAAAGATGATTATTACCCCTGCCATAGCCATCATTTGCCTCCGCCACGCCCGCTTTTTCAAAGGAATAAAGAAGCTAGTTGCTTTCTTAAGGGCAGGCGACCAATTGGCGAACAAGAGAAGCAAAAGAGCGAAAAAACTTCCTATTCCACCCACCCAAACGCCGCGCGAACCGGAAAAAATAATCGCCGAAAGGCAAAAGAGAAGAGTTAAATACAAAAAGAAAACTTTTTTGCGGCCCCCCCTTTTTTTTCTGAAGATAAACCACAACAAAAAAGGGAGGGACAAAACGCAAAAAAGAGCAAAAGAATGAGAGTCTGGGAAAACCGAAAACATCCTTAAAGTAGCTGGCAAATAGGGATAATAGGAAAACCAAGTATTGCTGTAAGATAAAAGCCAGCCAAGCTTTTCTCCGTAAAAAACAGGAATAAAATTACTGTCCCAAAAATTCCAAAAAACACTTAAGGGGACAATAAAAACTGTAATAAATTGGGCCAGCCCCACGCCGAGAACAAATGCGATAGCTGTCTTAGCTCCGCTAAGCACTTCCCTTAAAACGCTTCGATCTTTCTCCCCTGCTTTTTTAATAATAAAGTAGATAAAAAAGGCATTGAGCAAAAAAATTATTTTTTTAATTCCTGCTAAAAGATCTTCTGCCACTAACAAGGAAAAAAAAGCAAAAGCGAGAAAAATTATAGACAGACATTCAAAACTACGCCTCTGATAGTGTTCTTTAATAATCTCTTTCCAATAACTGAAGTAATAAGATAAAAGACGACGGCGATAGAATAAAACCAGCAAAAGGATTAAAGAAAAAATACGCCAACTAGCTAAGGTGTCAAAGCCCTTGCTAATGGGCAAAGCGACAAATAAAGGGATGGAAGCGATAAAAAGCCAGATGCCATCCCGCAAAGGGCTGAAAATAAAATAAAAAGCCATTAAGGCAGCCAGAAAGAGACTAGCCTCTCGAGAAATCAGGCCTAGGCCCATTAAAAAAACAACTGCGGCTTCGACAGCAAACACAATTATTCTTTTAGCATTATGATAATCTTGGCTGGCCATTACCAAAAAAAGCTAGGTTTATTAATGGTTCTATCTAGCTTTTAGTCTTTAAACTAGTATCCTTTCAATTTTTTAGATCCTTCATGCTCGCGCATTCTTTCTAATGCTTTAGCTTCAATCTGGCGTATTCTTTCTCTGGTTACTCCAAACTCCTGGCCTACTTCCTCTAGAGTATGGGTTACCCCATCTTTAAGACCGAAACGCATTTCCAAAATCCTCTGCTCCCGAGGGGAAAGATCGACTAAAATTTCTTTAATCCTTTCCCTCAAAAGCTTTCTCCCGGCAATTTGATCTGGAGAAATTGTCTTTTTATCTTCAATAAATTCTCCTAAGCTACTTTCTTCATCATCATCTCCTATTGGCGATTCCAAAGAAATCGTCTCCTGGGAAATTTTCATAATATGCCTAATCTTTTCTACACTCTCTCCCATCTCAGCGGCAACTTCTTCTGGTAAAGGCTCGCGTCCTAAGTCCTGGATCAACTGACGTCTTTTTTGAGTATATTTGCTAATCGTCTCAACCATATGAACAGGAATGCGAATAGTACGTGCCTGATCAGCCAACGCTCTCGTAATAGCCTGCCGGATCCACCACGTAGCATAAGTGGAAAACTTATAGCCCTTGTGATAATCAAATTTTTCTACTGCCTTGAAAAGGCCGATGTTGCCTTCTTGAATCAAATCAAGCAAAGTCAAATTCCTGCTTCGGTTAACATATTTTTTAGCAATACTAACTACTAGCCGCAAATTGGCTTGAGTTAATTTTTGCTTAGCCTCTTCGTCGCCCTGTTCAATGCTTTTGGCTAACTTAATTTCTTCTGCCGCGTTTAATAAGGGAATGCGGCCAATCTCCCTTAGGTACATCTGGACATTGTCAAAAACATCCATGCGCAAAGGAGCTTCCTTCTTTTTCTTTTTAGCGTCTTCTTCCGATTCTTTTTCAAGAAAATCTACTGACTCTACTACCTCAATATTGTTTTCTTTTAGGCGACGGTGAAGTTCTTCTAGGGATTCTATATCACGCTCTATCCTAGGAAAAGCGCATAAAACTTCGGTTTCGCTAATAAATCCTCTTGACCTTCCTCTTTCAACTAGCTCATTGATTTTTTCCTCCACTGCTTTTTGGCGCGTCTTTTTTAGAGAACGTCTCCGCGAAATCTTCTTTAAGACAGGCCCTTTCTTGGCTTTTTTTGCGGAAGTCGCTTCTCTTCCGCCAACCGCTTTCATTTTTATCGAAGAGACTCTTTTAGAAGATGAAGCGCGCTTAGAACGCGCTGTTTTATTTTTAGAAAGCATATTGGTTAAAGTTATTAATTAAGCCTAGCTACACTGTTTTGATAATTCGTAAAATTCCTGGGTTAATTTTTTAAGATTTTCCTTGTCTTCTCTTTCCTCCGCTTGGCGAATGGTCAGATTGAGTTCATTCAAACGCTGGCGCAAGCGCCTATCTTTAAGCTGGCAAAAACAGAACTTAGCCTCTTTAATGGGGCAAAAATCTTTATTGAAATTATTCTGCGTCTCCATTTTCATCATAATTTCATCAGCTTTTTCTTTAAGAGGAGAGGAAAGTATAAGCTTTGATTGGCGCTGGCTTTTTTTCTTAGGGCTGGAGGAAGAAATCCTTTTTACTGCTTCAAACATTTCTCCTATTTCTTTTTTACTAAAAAGCGAAGAGGTTTCTTTCTGATATTCCTTAATGGCTTCTGGATAAGTCAGGACAAGCCCCAAAGTATATTCCTCCAAATCTAGCTTGCTTGATGCATTCGCAATAGATTGGTTATTAGAAAAAGATCTAGAAGAAAAATCATTTGTTTTTTTCATTTCCTCTGCCAGAATTTTTTCCGAAGTTTTAAGCCGACACGCCGTCTCTTGGAGCCAATGAGCTTGCTCTACCCTGTTAGGCATTTTTCTGATAACAGGAAGAACTGTTTTGCTAATAACTTTTTTCCCTTCTGCGGTTTCAGGATCATAGCGGGCCAAGGCGCTAGACAAATAAAAAGCTACCACTTCCTGCGCTCCTGCTATGGCTTTTTGCCAAGTCTCCTTGCCCTCCTTTAGACAATCGGCAGGATCTTGCTCCTGTGGAAGAGAAATAATTTTAGTGTTTAAGTCAGCTTCTAGAGCTAAATCAATCCCCTTTTTTGCCGCGTTTTCTCCTGCCAAGTCCATGTCAAAGGCAATGAGAAGATTATCCGTATATCTTTTAATAATCCTTAGCTGGCTATAGGTAAGGGCTGTGCCAGAAACAGCCACTGTATGTTCAGAGCCGCTCTGATGAGACATAATGACATCAAGATTGCCCTCAACTAAAATACAAGCATTGTTTTTTCTTATTGGCACCTTAGCCTTGTCCAGCCCGTATAAAAGCTGACTTTTGTCATAAATTAAAGTATTGGGCGTATTAATATACTTCCCCATTCGTTCATCAGCGCGGTAAGGGTTTTCACGTCCGCCAAATCCTACCACTATCCCATTAATATTGGCAATGGGAAAAATTATCCGATCCCTGAAGCGATCATAATAACTTCCTGACCGCCGTTCACTTTTAACAGCTAAGCCTGCTTTCACTACTTCTTCTTCCGGATAGCCACGACCCTTTAAAAAAGCAACAAGGCTTTGCCATTTTTCAGGCGCATAGCCAATACGCCATTCTTCAATTGTTTTTTCATTTACTCCTCTTTCTGTAAGATATTTTTTTAATTTTTTTCCTGTTTGGCTTGCTTGAAGCTGTTTGCAAAAAAATTGGCTAGCTAATTGACAAATCTCATAAAGGCGGTTTCTTTCTGTTTTTATCTGGTTGGAAAAGCGACCATCTGCTTTTTTTAATTCCACTCCAGCCCTTTGAGCAAGCATGCGCAAGGCGTCGCCAAAATCAATGCCTTCTATTTCCATTATAAAATCAAACATACTTCCTCCTTTATCGCAGCCGAAACATTTCCACATTTGCCTCTCCGGCGAGACCATAAAAGAAGGGCTTTTTTCAGAATGAAAAGGGCAAGGCGCTCTATAATTACGCCCCGCTTTTTGAAGTTTGAGATAACCACCAATTATCTCAACGATATCTAGCCTATTTTTAATTTCATCTACTGGGTTAGCATCCATATTTTTATGTCATTTAGTTTATCAAAAAATTATATCTTCAACCAGCCTTCTAAAAGAAGATTAGCCAGCTCCTCCGCCGCCTCCGCCGCTTCCACCGCCAGCTCCCCCTCCTCCGCCAGCGCCAGAACCACCCGGCGAAGAGGAAAAAGTGCTGGAAACAGATGAAGAGAATGAAGAAATGCCCGAAGTGATACCGGAAAAAGAAGCAGCCCCTTCGCCAACTCTTCCGCCATAGCGAACATTAGCAGGAATATACCAATTAGGAACTTGATAATTAAGATCGGCAAAACGATCAGCCCATTCTTTTTCTACGCCAAAAATTATAGCGTAAGGCAAATATTTTGAAAAAGTCTCTACTGTTTCTGCCCCTAGCCTGAACCTTTCAGCAGTATGCAGATACTCTTTGAAACCAAGCCATTTCCATCTTTCCTCTGCTCCCCTTCCGGTCCGACAAACATCAACTGGTCAATTATTTCTGTTTCTTGGGGCAAAATAACTGTTATTTTTGCTGATGCCACTATTGCCTCTCGGTCGGCAAAAATAGCGTTCCAATAAAGCTCCTCGTGCTTATCATAAAATCCCAATCCTCCATGAACTTTATATTTCACTGTCCATGATTTTAGCTCTCGATCAAAATTTCTTCTTGGAAAATCCCATTTAATATTAAGACGCTCTCCTTTATAGAAAATATCGTGTTCGTCCCGGTCCAGCTTTCTACCTTGGCTGTCAAAAACAATTACGTCAGAAATATGATCTAATCTTTTTAATCCAATATCTCGATAAAAATAACCGAAACTGCCATTTAAAAAATATGTCTGCTTTTCCGAAACTTCAAAAGTGCTGTCGGAATTAACCTTTATCTCTACTTCAATGCTATCGTAATAATATTCTTCAGCGCGCGCTGTTTGAGCTATCCCCAAAACAAAAAATAACGATAAAAAAATAAAAAAATATTTTTTCATAATATTTTAATTTCCTTAGTAACTCGGATCAGGGCATACTTCCTCGGAAAAATATCCGCAAAATTCTTCTTGAAGAGCAGGATTTGTCCAAACCCAGCCGCTGTCGCAGCCATTGCCACTCATAGCCATGCCGTAAGCCATGCGGTAAAAATCAAGTTTCCATTTTCCATTCTCCTTGGTAAAGAAAAAAGGATTCTCTTTTTGAAAGCTAAAAGGAGCTAAATAAAGTACCGCCTGGTTTTCTTTAACCTTGATCTGATAGCTGCGACCGAGATAGCACCTAGCTTCGCTAGCCATATTAGAACAAGTAAAGTTAACGATTTCTTTTGACCGCTCAGCAATTAAAGAATTAGCTGTTTCTATATCGCAATTCACTTCTGCTTCAAGATATCTGTCATAAACCTCAGCAATTTCACTTTTCTCGCCTATGTCCCCCGTCAAGCTTTGGCCTTGGTCTGTCTGGCCTGAAGATAGTTGGCCCTGAATCGGGGCTGATGACGGTAAGACGCCAAGAATTTCTCCTTTAATTTTTTCCAATGCTTCTTTTGATTTTCTTTTTTCTGCTTCCGACAGTTCCTCTATTAGAAGTGCCTGGCGACTTTTTTGAAGGTCGCCTTCAGAGATGGCATAACCCAGTGAAGATTTGACTGTCTTAAGAAAGGGACTTGCCAGGTCTTCAAATAAGTTCATAAGCTCGTCATTTTCGCCTTGTCCTTCTGTGGAAACAGCAAACATTTCTGACATTGTTTGAATAGTTTCAGAAAAAATGTATTCAACAACCCCCCATATGCCGTAAAAATAACTATAATTAAACGATTGAACTTCGCCAGGCAAATTATCTAACTGTTCTTTGAAATAAATATTGTCCGCCGCTTTAACAAGAGATGGATTATTTAAACTGCTGATAATATCTTCCACTCCTTTTTTAGTTGAGCTGACAATAAGCTTATCGTCTTTTAAAGCAAAGCTGAATAACATTAATTCGCCAGGATAGCTGGCAAAAAATGACGAGGAGGTTGGGACAGAAAGATCAGGAGAATAAATATTAATTTCTTGATAAGCCTCTCTGACAAAAGGGATTGGCTTGATAAGCGCTTCTTCGAAAGAATGCTTGTCGAAGAATCCAAAAGCCAAAAAATCTTCAAAGTTAAGCTTCATTTGGGATAAATTCTCTTCTACTTTTCCTGGGCTTGTTACTTCGGCAATAAAACCTATTTCTGGTTTTTCTCTGATAAAGCTCGGCGCTACGAATAAGGCATAATTTTTATTAGCGAAAGGAATTAAATCTTTTTCCAAATCAAGCCCTAAAAAAATATTAAATTCGTCGTAAGGGCTAGTCTTTTGATCTATTGAAAGCATCTCTTTCCGCGAAACCAAAAAATAAATTATGGAAAAATTTTTATTTTCTTCAAGAGAAAGGAAAAGTTCTTTTAAATTAATATCCTCTCTGTAAAAATCTATATAGCGGCCATTAACTTTTTCCGGCAAGAGATAAGCAAGACTTTTTTCTTTAGCGAAAGAAGGCTCCTGAGATAAAATATGCCCAGGTTGATAGGCGTATACTTCCGAGATTAAGCGGTCTTCTTCCGCCCAAACAGCAAAACCACTTTTAATTAATGATGCTTCTTTTCGCCCGGAAGTGAAAAGACTCGATAAGGCCGCCCTTAAGTCGGCATTTTTCATCAGAGAAGCAAAATATTTTGAAAGATTATAGGAAGCGTCCAACGATTGAGAGCCCGAAGAAAAACATCCATAAATTAAACTGTCTTTAGGCAGCTGATCAATAATTTTTTGATAGCCCTTATCAGAAGAAAGACTGGCCAAATCATTTTTAGAGACATCTATTATTTTTCTAATTTCAACTGCTTTTTCTGCGCCTACAAAATACCCATCCAGATACGTAAAGTACAAAATTTTGAGATCTCCTAACTGGGACTGAGACGAAGAAACGCCCGTCTTTTTAGAGCGAGCAGTGTAAATATCTCTTCCCTTATATTCTTCTTCAGTTATTTCAAGCCCTTTCTCTTCTTTTAGACTGCTGAATATTTTCTCTGCTGCTTCTTTATCTTCGTTTCTATACATTATTACAAGGCCGGGATCAAGCTGACCCTCTGTCTCAGAGCGATTAATAGAAGCCATGACCAAATCCCCTCCGCTAATTTCAGGGATTAGCGGTTCCCTTTCTTCTCCTAGATACTGTTTTAAAAATTTTCTTTCCCAGTCATCAAATACCGTTCTTATTTCCTCATAGAGAGGAAATTTTTCTGCCAGATTGCCTAGTTTATTAATTTGCTCGCTTTCAGGATCAAGGCTGATAAAAGCGTAAAACAAAGTATTTTTTGGCAAAAGATCAGCTGGTGCCGGCTTTAAAAATAGTTTGTTAAAACCCCAAAAGCTAGCCCAACCAAAAAAAATCAAGCCCAGGGCCAGTACTGGAATAAGAAGCTTTCTACTACGCCAAAACGAAGAACTATTTTCTTCCTTCGGCAAAGAAGGTTTCTCTGCGGTCCCTTGAAAATTTTCTCCACGAGATCCGTCTAGAGACGGTTTTTCGAGATTGCCTTTTTTTTGATCTAACATAAAAATAGCTGCCAGTAGGATATCATATCCCAGACAAATTTATTTTTTAAGAAAATTTTTCGATGTTATTCCTTTTTTTAGCCGCTAAATAGTCGCCAAAGAAAAGAATCCCTATTACGGCAAGAGGAAACGAAATGGTAAAAAAGCTGATAAGATGACGATAGGCGTTAAAATAGAAAGTGAAAAAAACAGCCAAAAAGAAGAAAACAACACTGCCCAAAAGAGGCTTTCTCCAAATAATAATCAACGCCACAAAAAGCACAAGACTAGGGATAAGATGCAAAAAAAGAGCAAAAGCTGTTTCAAAAAAAGAATTATTCCCTCCAAAAATATCTAACGCAAAAATGCCAAGAAAAAAGATGCATAAAATAGCCAAGGTTCGCGGCGCCCAAAAAAGAAACTTCATATAAAACATTTTATCATAATCTTGAGCAGCAAACAATCAGCGCCAGCATTTTTTACCTTCTTCGGATTCAACCCAAGCTGAAGTTTCTTTTAGGCCTTCCTCGAAGCTATACTGCGGAGACCAATCCAATGTCTTTTTCGCTTTGGCAATATCAGCCAACACACGCTCCGGCTCCACTACCGGCGGTCGATAAAGAGGCTTGATGTTTCTTTGGCCGATAATTAGCCTAACTACTTTGTTAACGGAAAAATCTTCTCCGCATCCGATATTGAAACAATGGCCGAGGATTTTTTCCGAATCGTTTTCTACTGCCGCAAGATTTGCCCGAATAATATCTTTAACATAAATAAAATCTCTTGTATGAGTGCCATCACCATATATTTCAGGCCGTTTCTTTTCTAAAACTAACTTAAAGCACCTAGGGACAAGATTAGCATAGCCGCCTTTAGGATTTTGTCTTGGGCCAAAAACATTAAAATACCTCAAACTAATGGTCTTAAGGCCGTAAAGAGAATAATAAAGACGGCAATAATGTTCACTCGCCATTTTTTGTAAAGCATAAGGAGAAAGAGGCAAAAGATTACTTTCTTCTGACAAAGGCATTTCTTGATTATCCCCGTAAACTGCCGCGCTGCTAGAATAAATAAATTTCTTTACTTCTGTCTTCTTGGCGCAACTAAGAATATTCAAAGTCCCTGCTATGTTTACCTTGTTGGTTTTTTTGGGAAAATCAATAGAATATTGAACTGGCGGAATGGCCGCTAAATGAAAAACGAAATAAACTCCCTTAAATAAAGGGGCAATTTTTTTATCGCAAACATCTTTTCGGTGAATTTCTAAATAAGGATGATCAATGACAGAAGAAAGATTTTCTTCTCGACCTAAAAAAAAGTTGTCTATAACAATCACCTTGCAGCCGAGGCCCAAAAGCGCCTCAACTAAATGGCTGCCAATAAACCCTGCTCCTCCCGTTACCAAACATTTAGTTCCTTTTTTCATATAATCTCTATTTTTAATATTATAACATAAAAAAAGAAAAATAAAAGACCCTCAATAATAAAGAGCCCAAAAACGCCTTTCTAGAAATATTGCTATTTTTTGTTAAAAAGACGACGTAATTCGTATTTTTCTTTTTTTGAACTCATGGCAAGATTGGTTATTTTTTATCTAGAGCTTCGGCCGCTTTTTTGCTCTTGGCCGTTATATTAAAGCCGACGATTGTTAGAAAAAGGCCAGCAATAAAGGAGACTATCTGCTCAGAAGAGAAAAGCGAATTTTTTGTTCTTTGGCGCAAGGCCAATTGGCCGCTATGGGGCGGTTCCCACGATCCTGTTGTTTGGTATGATAAATATCCGCTAAACGGTTTTTCAACACTATACTCGCCTAGCTTATAGTATTGAGCTTGTCCTGAGCTTTGACGAAAGTAGCCAAAATTAAAATCTTCTTGAAAATTGGCTAGTTTTTCTTGGCGGTCGCTTATTAATGAAACAGAAAAAGTAAACTCTTTATTTTCAATTTGTCGATTGGGCATTTTAAGCCAGAGAGATAATTGACCGCTTTCAAATTCAAGCTGTTCTGTTTTTAGGACATCTGTCTCTTTAGGAAAGTTGATGGAAAAAACTTTAATTTCCCTATAAAGGCCGCCGATATTGTTAATTCCAAAAAAAATACTGCTAGCTATAGATATGATGCCAATAATGGCTACAATGAGCCCAATGGTGAATTTTGTTTTATTCATTTTTGTTTGTAAGGTGTTTTTTAATAAATACTCTTCCAGCGCCAGATTTTAAGTATTTTTCGAATTTAAACGCTCCATATTTACTATTTAACGCCAGATAGAAATCTAATTCTATTGGCAAGCGATTTGCTGTTGCTGGTACATGACCTTTCTAATGCTTCTCCAGTCTATCATCACTATTATCTGCGCAATCAAATAGTAGCCGTTTTTATATTTTAAACTATAAACATAGCGCATGTCTATTGTATTCCTCAATATTAAGTTTATCATAAAAGGATACAAAAAAGAAGCTAAAATCTGGGTAAGCCCCAAGCCGAGGGGCAAGTCAGATACACTTTGTTAAACAACCCGAGCGAAACGGAGTGGAGTGAGAGCGCAGCGGGGCTTGAGTTTTGTTCAAAAATATTTACCTTATTATGAGACCCCTTTTGAAATTTTTTTGCCGCTACGCTATTGACAGGCGTGATGTTTTCTGCTGTACTTAATAGTCAGAATTTATAACCCTAAATCCAAGGAGGAAGTCATGGCAGACAGAGATTATAAGTATAGTATCGAACTCAGTGTGGATTGCCCGCTCACGGAAACCGAGAAGAATCAGTTAATGATTCAAATGTCTGAGGTGCTGGAAAAAGTGCTGCTTAGGAAAAAAGCCAAAAGCGGCACCATGAATATCTATTCAGCAAAGGAGTAAGCTCTGGTCACAAGTCCTTCGCAGAACAATAATGTTCTGCCTAGGGCTTCTTTTTTTATAAAATAGAGCAAAATAAGATTTTCCGTTTTGAGCGAAGGGCAGAGAAGAATTAAAGGGGTGAATGCCCGAGCCCAAAACTCATAATATTTATAATAAAAAATATCAATTTATAATATTATAATAGCCTATTATTAAAGTAATTTCCAGTGGTTTCTCTTTAATCAGCACAGATTTACAATATTATGATTGTTTATTATAATTACCATATAAACAAATAAAATAACTTATGATATTTTCTCCAAAAAAATTTAATATTCGGTATCAAGCCAATTTTAATAGTCCCAACAAGAATATTATAAGAATTTGGTTAGCTCAACCGTTAAATTCTACAATACAAAAGATAGAATCTTTTTTAATTTCACCAAAACCGCAGAAGTGTTACAAAGATGCTCAAGGAAATAAAATTTTGTATTTTGAGTTTAAAAACCAAAAAGATATTAGTATCAAAATTGATATTAAAGCAACCTTGTGGAAAAATAAAATTAATTTAACAAGAGAAAAATTTTCATTACCCCCGGTTTCTACAAAATTATTTCAACAATATA
The DNA here is from genome assembly GCA_964556655.1 of uncultured Candidatus Saccharibacteria bacterium. GTDB lineage: Bacteria > Patescibacteriota > Minisyncoccia > Portnoybacterales > UBA2143 > CAZKWY01. The sequence continues at coordinate 539 of CAZKWY010000002.1, read as the reverse complement.
CTAAAAACGAAAAATTTTTAGAGCAAACCCTGGCTATAAAAGACTTAACTAAAAAAATAATCAATAAAGATGGTTATATTTTAAATAAAATTCAATCTATTTTTAATTTTGTTATAAAAAATTTTAAATACTGCTATCCAGTTAAACAGAGAGGCGTAAAACACTTAAATTTAAGACGACTTGAAGGTGATTGCGGAGAATATTCAAGTTTATTTGTGGCAATGTGCAGAATTTTAAAAATTCCCGCTAGAAATAATACTGGTTTTGTTATTTTTCCAAAACAAAAAAAAATAGTTGAGCATGGCTGGGCAAGTGTATATTTAAAACAATTTGGCTGGCTGGATTTTGATACCCAATACGCATCTCTTGAGAAAAACACTAAAAAATATTTTTCTCAAAGAAGCGATTACAGAATAGTATTTACAAATGGATTTAATATTCCTTTAAAACCAGCTATTCCAAAAAGTTTTCAAATAAATTATTGGAATAAACTCGGATTACCTTTAACTAATAATTCAGCTCAAACACTACAACCAATA
>CAZKWY010000001.1:0-93973 GCA_964556655.1 uncultured Candidatus Saccharibacteria bacterium | reverse complement strand
AAATAACAGCTCCTCCGTTCTCCATCACCGCAATAGTCTCTTCAATAATTTCTTTATCTATATCCTGCCAATTACCTAACAGATTAAATTTGATAATTTTCATAATAACCAATTGCCTCCCTATCTATTGACTTATATTTTTTTTATGTTATTGTTTGAAAAAGCTAGTTCGTTAAAATAAAAAAGAGGAGGATTACAATGGCAATGACGATGAAAAAGATCATGATCCTGGCGGAAGATCCGGCAACAAAACGCTTGCTGTCGAAAATAGTTGAAAAAAGCAACTATAAGCCGATGGCGACGAGCTACGAAGAAAGCTTTGCTCAGGTCAACGAATGCCAAATGTGCATTGTTGACCTGGAACTAGAAAACGGGCACGACGGAGCGGAATGGTCGAGGGAGGCGAAAAGAAGGAACCCTAAGCTTATTATTATCCTTCTGGCTGCAAGCTGGCAGCCAGAGTTGGCGGACCATAGGGCCGACCGCCTGATGTGCAAGCCGGTCAGCTTCCCGGACCTGAAAGAGAGCATTACCATCCTGCTACCATCCTGCTAGGGGATTAGGAGATTAATCTTTATGCCGCGAGCAAATTGCCCGCGGCTTTTTTAAACAACAATATTAATGAGACGGCCAGGAACATAAATAACCTTTTTCGGCTTTTTCCCTCCCAACCATTTTTTAGTCTTTTTGTCTCCCAGCGCTTTATTTTTAGCCTCCTTTTCTGTAATGTTTTTATCTGCCTCTATCTTTGACCTAACCTTACCGTTAATCTGGATAATTAAAGGCCATTTCTCTTCTTGGGCTATTTTTGAATCATATTTTGGCCATTTCTCTAAAAAGACTGATTTCTTGTGGCCCGTCTTTTCCCAAATTTCCTCTGCCAAATGAGGAGCAAAAGGCGAAAGCATTACAGCAAACCTAGACAAAACCATCTTACTAGCTCCAACCTCCTGGATTTTACTGGCCAGTACCATCAATTTGGCGATAGAAGTATTATATTTCAGCCGTTCCATATCATCGCTAATCCCTTTGGTAGTCTGATGCAAAAGCCTAACCAGATCGGGATCTGGCTTTTTGTTGTTAATTTTTTCTGGCAGACCATAGACTTTATTCACGAACTTATACATCCCCTTCATTCCGCTGTCACGCCAGTCACCCCCCTGCCGCATATCGCCCAAAAACATTAAGTACATCCTAACTGCGTCAGCCCCATATTTTTTAATATACTCGTCCGGATTAACAACATTACCTTTAGATTTGCTGATTTTAGCCCCTTCACTTATTAAAAGTCCGTGCGCCTTAAACCGCTGGTAGGGCTCTTCATGGGGCGCATATCCTAACTCGCAGAGAACCATATTAACAAAGCGAGAATAGAGTAAATGGAGAACGCTATGTTCTTTACCGCCGATATACATATCTACGGGCATCCATTTTTTAAGACGTTTCTTGTCCATTGGCTTGTCTTTAAATTCCGTACAAGGATAACGCATAAAATACCAGCTTGAATCAACGAAAGGATCAGAAACATCGGTTTCTCTTTTGGCCGGCCCTTGACATTTAGGACAAAAAACGTTGACAAAGCTATCTACTTTGTTAAGCGGCCCCTTTCCGGAGCCATCTGGCAAAAAGTCGCCTACTTCCGGCAGGAGAACAGGCAAATCTTTTTCCGGCACAGCTTGCCAGCCGCATTTTTGGCAATAGATCATTGGAATAGGCGGTCCCCAATACCTTTGCCGGCTAATGCACCAATCACGAAGCCTATAGTTAACTTCTTTTTTGCCTAGCTTATTTTTAGCCAGCCATTTAGTTATTTCCTTAACGGCTTTTTTGGTTTCTAAACCATTAAGAAATTTGGAATTAATAGTGATTCCTTCTCCCTCAAAACATTCTTCTTCTGTTTTAATGACTTTAACAATGGATAAATTAAACTTTTTAGCAAAAGCAAAATCTCTTTGGTCGTGGGCCGGCACAGCCATAATAGCGCCGGTCCCATAGTCCGCCAAAACATAATCAGCCACATAAAGAGGTGTTTTTTTTCCGCTAACCGGATTGACTGCTTCCAAACCTTCCACTTTAACGCCGCTTTTTTCTTTGTTAAGATCGGTTCTGTCTAAGTCCGATTTTTTCTTGGCTTGCTGACGATATTTCTTAATTTCAGGCCAATTTGTAATCTTTGCCTGAAATCTTTCCAGCAAGTCATGCTCAGGGCAAACAACTATATAGGTGCAGCCAAAAAGAGTGTCTGGCCGAGTAGTAAAAACACTCAATGCTTCGTCGCCGCTAATTTTAAATTTAACTAAAGCGCCTTCACTTTTGCCAATCCAATTTCTTTGAATAGTTTTAACTTCTTCAGGCCAATCAATCCAATCGAGGTTTTTTAAAAGCCGATGAGCATAATCAGTAATGCGCCAAAACCATTGCTCCATTTCCTTTTTTTGGATAGTGGTTCCGCATCGCTCGCATTGGCCGGCGATAATCTGCTCATCAGAAAGCACAGTTTTACATCCCGAACACCAATTAACTAAAGATTCCTTGCGATAAGCCAATCCTTTCTCATGCATCTTCAAAAAAAGCCACTGGGTCCATTGATAGTAGTTCGGCTTATATGTTTCTAACGTTCGAGACCAGTCATAAGCGTTGCCAATCATATGAAGCTGGCGATAGAAATTTTTCTCTGTCCTTTTAGAAACACTCTTAATATGTTCACCGATTTTAATAGCATAGTTTTCAGAATGAATGCCAAAACCATCTAAGCCAATAGGTTCAAAAACATTATATCCCTGCAAACGCATAAATCTTCCGTAAGTGTCGCTATGGACAAAGGCATACATATTGCCCACATGAAGTCCTTCGGCAGAAGGATAAGGAAACATCATAAGATTGTAATAGGGCTTTTTGGCCTTATCTAAGTCAACCTGATAAAGCTTGCTTTCGGCCCATTTTTTCTGCCATTTCTTTTCTATTTTCTGGGGATGATGTTTTTTCATAGTTAAAAATTAATTGATGCCAAAGAGCTCTTTGGCGTTTTTAGTTGTTTGCTTAGCTATGTCTTCAAAGGAAGCCCCTTTTATCTCGGCCAATTTTTCAGCTACGTATTTAACATAGGCTGGCTTATTGCGCTGACCACGATAAGGAACGGGGGCCAAGAAGGGGCAGTCTGTTTCTAAAAGTATTCTTTCCAAAGGAAGACTTTTAATAACCGCGTCATAATCCCGAGAAAAGGTAATAATGCCGTTAAAGCCAAAATAAAAGCCCCAATCCAGAAACCTTTCCGCCTGTTTTTTGCTTCCAACAAAGCAATGCATCGTACCTTTAATTTGCTTATTAGCAGAACCAGCGCAAGCAAAGGGACAGTTGCCGCAACCTATCTGGAAACCTTCTATTATCTTAAGCAAATCACCGTAAGCCTCGCGGCAATGGACAATAATTGGCTTATCAATCTGGCGCGCTAAATCAAGCTGGGCCCAAAAAGCTTCTTTTTGTTTTTCTTTGGCTTCTCGATCCTCTTTTTCTAAAAGCTTATAGTCCAATCCCGCTTCTCCAATAGCAACAACTTTTCTGTTCTGCGCCATAGAAAAATACTTTTCTGCCTCTATCTCTTCTTGCCGACTTTGATACTCTATTTTCTCATTATCTACCTCGCCGCTTACAGTCTGCTCTTTTAAATGAGAAGGATGAAGGCCCACAGCCGCGTAAACTCCCCGGGGATATTTTTGGGCATAATCTACGGCGCGCTGGCTGGTTCTTTGTTCCGCTCCCACATTAATCATCCAAACGCCCTTGCTAAGGGATTCTTTAATAACTTCATCACCATCATCTTTGTAAGCGTTAAAATTAATATGAGCGTGAGTGTCTATTAAAAGTGGCTTTGTCATATAAGAATGATAACCAATTTTTTGCCGCAATTCAAGAAAGCTGCTTTAAAAAACCTATGCCCCAAAAGAAAACTATGGTATTATTATCATAAATACTTTTAAAATCATAATTAAAATTAACCTCACTTAAAAGATTAATTTTTCTTTGACATATGAGCAACAAAACATTCGCCCTTTTAATTATTATTCTAGGCCTTGCCTCCAGCGTTTATCTCGCTTATAGCAAATGGCTAGCCCCTCAAGAAGCGTCCCTCGAAACCTACGACACAAAGCTTTATACCATCAAATACCCCAAAGACTGGCAAATTAAAGATGAAGATTCAAATTTTGGCAGCGTTCGCTTTACCCCTCCTGAAACGGATTGCCGTATCTGCGGTTTTGGAGTTTCTGCTTTCCAGGTGCCGTTTTCTACTGAAGAATACACTGAAAATTTGATTAACAACATGGATGTCTATCGAGGCTCTTTGATCAGTTCAGAAGACAAAGAGCTCTCCGGGAAAAAGGCTCACCAGCTAGTTTACCAAGCGCCGGAAGGAAAAGAAACTTACCAATGGATGAGAGTCTATGTTGTCCAAGACAGCACTCTTTACGATGTTGGTTTCAGTTTTCCCAAAGATCAATTCCCGCGACACAAAGAAACAATTGGCCAAATGATTGAATCTTTTCAAATAAAGTAGAAGCAATAAACAAAAAAGACCCGGGGAAGCCTTCGGGTCTTTTTTTTGTTTTGCCGGTTAGTCACGGCGGGGAAACAAATTTTCTCCCTTTTCATTTCGGTTAAGACGGTCAGCAAGCTGACAAGAGGATTCTGGGATAAAAGGCTCAAGCCAAAAACTAAGAGAAGATAAAACCAAAAGAAGGGAAGATAAAATTTCTTTAAGACGGCCATCAACGGTTTTTTTGTTAATTAACTCCCAGGGTTTGTTTTTTTCAATGTATTCGTTGCTCAAAGCCATCAAATACCACGCTGCCTCCAAAGCATCATGAAGACGAATCTCATTCATTGCTTGGTGGTATTGTCTGTCAGTCAAAGAGATAGCTTTGACGATCTCGTTATCAATTGATTCTTTTTCGCTAGTCGCTAAAGATATTCCCGCTTTTTGAGACAAATTAAGAGTTCTTGCCGCCAGATTGCCTAAGCCATTAGCCAAGTCAGAATGATAACGCTCTTTAAGGCGCTCCAAGCTAAAATTACCATCCCCCGCGCTGGCAAATTCGCGAGTAAGAAAATAGCGTACTGCGTCTGTCCCATATTGGTCGACAAGAGCGAAAGGGTCGACAACATTGCCCAGTGATTTAGAAATTTTTTGTCCGTTAATAGTAAGATAGCCATGAACAAAAAGCTTCTTAGGCAGGGGCAAGCCAGCTGATAAAAGAATCGCTGGCCAATAAACAGCATGAAATCTCAATACGCCCTTGCCTAGGCAATGGAGATCCGCTGGCCAGTATTTTTTGTATTTTTCCTCATTCTTAGAGCCATATCCTAAAGCAGTAAGATAATTGCCTAAAGCGTCATACCAGACATACATTCTTTGCGACTCGTCGCCAGGCACTCCCACCCCCCATCCATCGCCTCTTTTTGCGGAACGAGAAATACTAAAATCTTCAAGTCCATCTTTAATAAAAGCCAGGGTTTCGTTCTTTCGACTTTGAGGCGCTATTTCCATTCGACCAGATTCAATAATTTCTTCCAGCTGTTTTTGATAGCGAGAAAGTTTAAAAAAATAGTTTTCTTCTTCGATTAATTCCGGCTTCTTCCCGTGGTCGGGACAGAGACCATTTTCCAGTTCGCTTTCCTTAAAAAACATTTCACAACCCAGACAATATAGCCCTTGGTACTTTTTTTTGTAAATATCTTTTTGGCAAGCGTGCCAAAGCTTTTGAGCGCCTAAAAGGTGTCTTTTCTCGGTAGTTCTAATGAAGTGATCAAAGGAAAGACTAAGAGCAGGTCCCAGCTCTTTAAAAACCTCAGCATTTCTATCAACCAGCTCCCGGGTTGTTACGCCCTCTTCTTTAGCGGCTTGATAGTTTTTTAAGCTGTTTTCGTCTGTGCCTGTTAAAAAGAAAACATCTTCGCCTTTTTGGCGATGATAGCGAGCCAAAACATCCGCTTGCACAGACTCTAAAGCATGGCCGATATGAGGAGCGGCATTTACATAGGGGATAGTAGTAGTAAGATAAAATTTTTTATTCATTTCTTTTCGCTATGATGACAAACTCTCCTTTTCTTTCGTCTTTTTCTATTTTTGCTATCACCTCTTTGAAAGATCCGCGATAAACACTTTCAAACTTTTTAGTCAGCTCCCGACAAACAACTACTTTGAAATTTCCGCCTAGAGGATTTGAAGCAAGCTCGAAATCATAAAGCGTCTTTAGGATCCGATGGCAGGATTCATAAAAAACAACTGTATATTTTTGGCTAGCTGCTTCTTGAAAAAATTTCTTTCTTTTCTTTTTGCTCGGCGGGAAGCCTAAAAAAATAAATTTATCTGCTGGCAAGCCAGCTATGCTTAGAGCCGCGGTGAGCGCGGACGGCCCCGGCAGAGGAACGACTTTTAATGAAGGCATTTGCGCAACTAAATAGCTAATTAGCTTGGCGCCCGGATCGCTAATAGCGGGCGTCCCCGCGTCAGAAACCAGAACTAAGCGCTTCCCCTCTTTGAGCCGCTTCAAGATTTCTTCCGCTTTAGCCAGCTTGCTGTGTTGATGATAAGCCATTGTTGGCCTGTCAATCTGGTAATAATTTAGGATCTTTTTTGTTGTCCTGGTATCTTCGCAAAGAATTAAATCGACTTCTTGAAAAACGTCTAAAACCCTTTGGCTAATATCTTTTAAATTGCCGATAGGCGTCGCAGCGATATAGAGAATAGCCATAAAGTAATTTTATCTAAAAAACGCTCTTTTTAGCAAGAGCGCGTTCAAGTTTTGTTTCGTTAAAATATCTTATTCCTCACGCAAGTCCTTTAAAAATTCTCCTATGGAAGCAGCTACAGGCACTGCCAAGATAATACCCAACACACCAGCAAGCTTGGCGCCAATCAGCATAACAATAATGTTGACAATCGGATTAAGGCCAACTGTCTTTTTCATAATCTGAGGAGCAATGACATAGTTTTCCAGTTGCTGGACAACGAGATAAAGGATAATCACCATAAGAGCTAGCATAGGCGACTGGATAAAGGCCAAAGCCACCGCGGGGACAGCCGAGATAATAGGCCCGACATAGGGAATAATCTCTAAAAAGCCGGCCAATAAGGCGAGGGTAAGGGCATATTTAACATCCAAAAAATAAAGGCCGATATAGGTAAGAACACCGATAGTCAACATCAACATCAGCTGACCTCTTAGCCAGCCACCAATTTTTGACTGTATCCGATCAATAAGGCCGGAAAGATAATGCTGATGATCTCGCGGAGAGAGAGAAATGACAAACTTTTTGACTCCCCTTTCCTGAACAGCTAGATAAAAAGAAATTACTAAAATAACAGTAGCAGAAAAAATACCTCCAAATAAACCGATTATAGCAGCAAAAATACTAGAAGTGGCCTGGCTTAAACGGTTGCCTAGATTATTCAGCAATTGCTGAAAATTACCGCTTAGATTGTATTCTCCCCACCGCTCCTGCACGCTTAGCCCAAATTTTTCCAAAAGCCCGGGAAAATAATTAGCCAGCTGTTTTATCTGCGAAGACAGCGGAGGCAAAACCAGAGAAAAAACCAGAGCTATAATAAGAGAAAACAAAAGATAGATAAAAATAACTCCCAATAAGCGGGGGACTTTTCTTTTTTGCAACCAGCTAGCAGGTCCATTAATGGCCGCAGCAATAATCACAGAAATTAAAATAATAACGACAATATCCTTGATAAGATACAAGAAAAAGAACCCTAGCAAAATTAAAAGCGTCCGCAGGATAGTAGAAGTGGAAATATTAATCGTTTGGCCTTGGTCCATAAAATATTGCCTAAAAGACTGTCAATTAAAGAGTAAGTAAGTGATTAAATTTATCCTTTTCTTTAAATGGCCCGATTAAAGCTAAATTAAGTTTTTCTGAACGAATAGTTTCGCAAGCTACCCGCTTGACATCGTCAACAGTTACTGCGTCAATTTTAACAAATTTTTCTTCGAGGGTCAAAATCTTGCCCATCAGAAGCTCTCCGAAAGCGTAGAAAGAAGCCTGCTCATCAGAAGATTCCATGCTGATGCGCGCGCTTCCTTTAATATAGTCTTTGGCTTTCTGCAATTCTTCTTCGCTAACGCCCTCCCGAACGATTTTCTGATATTCTTTCATAATAGTCTTAATAGCCTGTTCTACTTTGCTGTTATCTACTCCCGCCCGAGTGAACCAAGATCCGCTGTCAGTATCCAAATCGTTATGAGTAGAAATATAATAAGCCAAACCTTTTCTTTCCCGAACAGAAATAAACATTCGCGAGCTCATATTGCCGCCCAGGATAACAGCCAACAGGCCTAAGGCATAACGATCTGGGTGAAAAAGATGATAGCCGCGAAAACCGATAATTAAATGGGTTTGGTCCGTATCTTTGTAATAAATAAAAGAGGCAGGCCTGCTCTGCTTTCCTTTAACTGACTCTTTTTTCGCTGTCGGAGCAGTATTAATGCCTTTAAAAAGGCTCTCAATCTCTTTTTCTGTTTTGTCAGAATCAATTTTCCCCGCCACAGCGATAACGGTATTTTTGGAAGAATAATGATTGTTAAGATAATCAACAAAATCAGGCCGGCGCGCTTTTCTAATAACCTTCTCTGTGCCGATAATGCTCCAGCCAGCTGGTTGATCTCCATACAAAAGACTATCCCAAAGATCACCGACATAGCTCATAGGCGCATCTAGATACATGTTCAGCTCCTGCAAAATAGTTCCTCTTTCACGGTTGATTTCTTCCTGCTCAAGCTTGGAGTTTAAATAAATATCAGAAATCCAATCTAGCGCCAAAGAAAGATGCCGCGCGTCCACTTTGGCCCAGTAGCCGGTATATTCTTGGGAAGTAAAGGCATTGTAGCCTCCACCAACTTTATCTAAAGATTCAATCAGCTCAAGAGTATTCGGCCTCTTGCGAGTCCCCTTAAAAAACATATGTTCTAAAAAATGAGAAATACCGTTATTGTTTTTGTTTTCGTATTTAGAGCCAGCTCCCACTAACACTAATACCGCGGCTGTTTGAACCGATTTTATTGGCACAGTAATAATTCGCAAGCCATTTTTTAAGGCTGTTTTTTTGTACATATTTTTTTAAAACAATTAACTATGCTGTTCTTTGTTCCATCGATAAGCGACTTTAACATTGACCTTATATTCCGCAATCTGCCCCTCTTTGACTTCGACGCTTTGGCTGACAATTTTGGCCCCGCTAACATTTTCTTTTTGCTCGCAGGCCTGTTCAACGGCTTGCCTAAAGGCATCATCAAAGCTTTTCTTGGAAATACCAATAAGCTCTTTTATTTTTACTATTGGCATATTAAAGACAGAAGACCCTTCTCGCGGCAATTATTATTGACGCAAGCTAAAGCCTAACTGTTTAATTATTTTTTAAATAATTTTTGTTAATTTTGTTAATGTGGCAAATTTTCTTTAATGTATTCTGCTAACTTATCCCTAGGCACCCTCTCCTGCTTCATTGTATCGCGATCCCTGACTGTAATTGTCTTGTCTTTGAGGGTGTCAAAATCGACGGTCAAGCAATAGGGAGTGCCAATTTCATCTTGGCGGCGGTAACGTTTGCCGATATTGCCGTGATCGTCAAAGTCAACACGGAAATATCTTTTAATTTCTTCGTAAACCGCTCTTGCCTCTTGAACTAATTCTGGCTTGTTCTTTAACAAAGGAAAAACAGCTGCGGTATAAGGAGCTAAAACAGGAGCTAGCCTTAAGAAAATCCTTATGCTTTTATCAGGCATTTCCTCTTCTTGGTAGGCCTCTGCCATAACAGCCAAAAAAGTCCTGTCAACGCCAAAGGTTGGCTCAATAACATGGGGCAGATACTTTTTGTTTTCCTTTTTATCTAAATAAGCAAGATCTTCCCCGGATGCTTTCTGATGACTGGCTAAATCATAATCTGTCCGATAAGCAATCGCCCAAAGCTCATCCTGGCCAAAAGGAAATTCGTACTCCATATCAATTGTTCTTTTAGAATAAAAAGCGCGCTCCTCTTCAGAAATTTCTTCGTCATGCATTTTTTTTCTATCTAGCCCAATCAACTCCATAAAGCCATGCATCTCATCTACCCATTGGTCAAAAATTTTCCGCCAATCCGCCTGCGGAGAAATAAAGTATTCAATCTCCATCTGTTCAAATTCTATTGTCCGAAAAATGAATTGGCCAGTAGTAATTTCGTTGCGAAAAGCTTTGCCGATTTGCCCAATGCCAAAAGGAATTTTCATAGTAGTGGAGTCTAGAACGTTCTTATAGTTAACAAAAATAGCTTGGGCAGTTTCCGGACGAAGATAAGCGACAAGACCGTCCTCTTCTACCGGACCAATAACGGTCTTAAACATTCCGCTAAAAAGCCTTTCCTCTGACATCTCCCCTCCGCAGACAGGGCATTTGGCGCTGTCCTCCATCTTGTCAGGCCTGTATCTCCGATGGCATTTTTTACATTCTTTAAGCGGATCTTTAAAGTTTTTAACATGCCCGCTAGCCTCCCATATCTTCGGACTCATGATAATTCCGCCGTCCAGCCCCGCCATATCGTCCCTACGGCGAATAAAATAGTTCCACCAGGCATCTTTAATGTTTTTCTTTAATTCCGCACCCAAAGGGCCATAATCATAAGCGCTGGCCAGTCCGCCGTAAATCTCTGACCCGGGATAAACAAACCCCCTTCTTTTGCAAAGCGAAACAATTTTTTCCATGGAAGTCTCTGTTTTCATTGTTTGTTGATAATTATGGCTTTATTATTCCACTACTATTCCTTCCCTGCTGGCAATAGTAGCGTCATCGGGCAAGCGAGTGTCAATAGAATTATCGCTGGACGAAATTTTACTGCCGACAAAAACATCTTCGCCTTCTATTTCCGTCCTTCCAACAAGCTCTACGCTTCCTCCGACTTGCGCCTGGCTAGGAATAATAGAAACCTGGAAAGCGACTGTCCTTACCGGCAAAACAATGCCTGTTCCGGCAGGCAAATCACCCACTTGCCAAACAATTTCGCCCGTTTGGTCGTCATAGTTAACCCTTTCTGAAATAGGCACCGCTAAACCAGCCCATTCGCTATGGGGCGGCAGGAAAGCCTTTACGACAACGTTTTCTAAGTCATTAGACGAACTCAATAGCTGCCATTTGATAGTATAGGAAGTCTCTTGCCCTGCCCGAGGGGGAATGGGACCATGATTGATTATTGTTTCATCTTGATAAAACCCCTGCGCGTTAACTGTTAATTTTCCTTTAACTTTAGTTTCTGAAACGCTTTCTCCTGAAATTTGAATATTTACTAATGAAGCAGGCACTTGCGCGGCATCAATGCGGGCCTTGTTAGTAATAGTAAAATGCTTGTCTTCCGCGTTATAAATAGGAAGAGATTCTTTAACCTCGACGGAGAACCTTACTTCTCCTTCCTGGTTTGGGCCGACATAGGACAGCTCTGGCAAATTACTTGGCCGCCAAGTGATTGCTTCGCCTGCCAAAGAACCCGTCCTTGAGCTTAAAGAGCGTACATCGAGCGCCTCTCCGGAAACTTCTGAGACAATAAAAACATTACGGATGCCTACATCGGTGGTGTTTTTATATTTAAGGATATATTCAAGCCTTTCTCCGGATGAAACGCTTGTTTGCCCATTGCTAAGCCGCTGGACAAGATAAAGGGGGGGCAGAGAAATTCTCAAAGAATCCGCCGTTTCAGAAAAAGCAATAAATTCTTCTTTCTCATTAATAATTCCAAGATGGGCCTCAAAAGACATTGATTTGTTCTCTTCGCCGCTTAAAGAGCCGCTGGCAGAAATGCTTCGCTCTTCGTCAGATCCCAAAGAACCGACTTTAAAAAGACTGTCATTTTCTTCTTCTGGTTGGGGATTAGCAGAAGAGAAAGAGAAGTTTTGAGGATAAATTAATTTCAAATAGAGATCGTCAAAAGTTGTTTCGCTTTGGTTGAGATATCTTAGAGAAAAATCAAAAGATTGCCCGCTGACCACTTTTTCGGGCAGACTGAAGCGCAGAACAAGGGGCACTGAAGTTATCTCCGTAGAAAAATCGCTTTCCTTAAAATAGCGAGAGCTCAACCCAGCCGGCTGATAAGAAAGCTCTGCCCGCACCTTTTTAGCAGACCCTTTTGTCCCTAGAATGTTAATTGCCGAACTGACTTCTCCCTCGCGCTGAGAAGAGATCTCTCCCAAAGAAAAAGACCGCGAAGAGCCATCGTCGTCAAAAACACCCTTGGAATAATAAAAAGTCAATCTCGCGTTTTCTAAATCAAGACGAGTGCCATTTCGATAAAAGATCTTATAAACAACCTCTTGCCCGCTGGAAGCTTGTTGCGGTCCTTTAATGGTTAGCTCTACTTTATCTTCATCAAAAGAAGTTAGTCCCTGCCAGAACATAAAGCCAGCCGCAAAAAATAAAAAAACAGCTACCGCTATAATAGGCCAGCGAAAGCGGCGCCATAAGCCGCCGGATGATTCCTGCCTAGGAGCAGATCCAGCATCCCATTGTTGGCGACGAGATGATTCGCCATCAAGCTCTTTGCCCAAATTCGGCCCCCTAATCCTTTCCTCGAATTCTGCCTCGGGGCGATAAAGCTTCTTTTTAAGCTTTTCCAAGTCCATTGTTTAGCTTAATTTTAGCAGAGAAACCGCCTTTTGTAAAAAGCGCTTACTGTAATTTTCTCCGCCTGTAAAATAACCCAGAGATTCTCTTTGGATTAAAGGATCTTCCCCATAACCCAAAAGAAAGCCTAGTTTTTTTTCAAAATTATCCAATAAAGAAACGGGATCGCTTTTTTCTTCGGCCAAAGAATCAAATGAAGCGACAATCAAAGCCCAAAGCCCTTCATCTTTTTCTGATCCTGCCACTGTTTTATCTATCAATTCTGAAAAACAATGAGCCGCTGCTAAACAATCTATGCGGCGGCGAAAGCCAGCAAAAGAATTAAGATTTTCTGCTCCCCCGACAATGGACGCGCCACGAGATGGAATAATCATTAAATGAACGTGATTAAATAGCTCAAGATGCCCTTTCAATTTAGAGCCTTCTTTCCTGGAAGAGCGAGCTTTGAGGTTTATTTTGCCAAATTCTTTAGTATAGACGGTTAAAAAACGATCAAATTCTCCCCTGTTAATTCTTTTTATAATAATTCCTTCTGCTTTGAGCATAACCTTTAAATGGCTACATCTTCCTAACTCCTAGCCAGACCTTGCCTGAACCAAGAACAATTTCTTTTTCTGCCAAAAAGACTTCTTTTCTCTTGGGACCGAAATCAATCTTGCCGGCCAAGATCTCTCTTTGAATTTCTTTTTGGTATCGCTTGAAAAGGTCGTCTAAAAACGAAGATATTGGACGAAGACGCAAATAAATAAATTGGCCCGGCTTAAAACCGCTGTCTTTCCTCATTTCTTGAATGTGTCTTATCAATTCGCGGACTAATCCTTCGTTTTCAAGCTCTTTGGTTATTTTAGTATTCAATTTGACTTTAGGCCCAAGAGCGACCTCTTTGACATTAACTTCTTCTTTGATTAGATCCACCAGCTCCTTGTTAGAAAATATTTTCTTGCTGTCAATAGTCAGCATAGCCAAAGGCTGCCTAATTTTTATCCCTTTAGCCGATCTGATAGACAAAGCTTCTGTAATCAAAAGTCGCGTTTTTAACATTTCTTCTTCCAGTTTTTTATCGAGATGCTTTTGGTCAGCCATGGGATAAGAATCCAAATGAACCGAAGCTTTTTTGCCTAAATGATGATAGATTTCTTCGCTGAGAAAAGGCATAAAAGGAGCAGCCAGCCGCGCCGTGTTAAGTAAAAGATAGGCCAATATTTTTTGCCCCTCTTTTTTGTCCTTAAGGGAGATTGGCTTTTGAAATCTTTTTCTAGAGCGGCGAATATACCAATTAGATAAATCGTCGATCAAAACATCGATCAAGCGCGCCGCTTTAGTAAGCTGGTATTGGCTCATCCATTCGTTTATCTCTTTGCTAATAGAATTAAGCCGCGAAACTGCCCACTTGTCTAAAACAGTAGTTGGCCCAACCGAAGAAGGCGCCAACACCTGTCCCTCTTTATAGGTATCAAAGAAAATAAATGAATTCCAAAAAGTCATTATTGTCCGGCGATAGGTTTCAGCGATTCTTTTGTCGGAAGCAATGTAGTCTTCTCCGATAGGAGTGCTAGCCAAAAGAAAATACCTTAAAGTGTCTGCTCCATACCTTTCAAAGATCTCTTCTGGAGAGGTATAGTTGCCAAGCCTTTTAGAAAGTTTTCTTCCGTCATCTCCTAAAATTAATCCGTTGACAATACAGTTTTTAAAAGCAGGTTGATTTTTGCCCAGACCAATATCTTCTTTTGTCAAGGCCGCGCTTAAAACGTGGAGAGTATAAAACCATCCTCTCGTTTGATCCATCCCCTCGGCGATAAAATCAGCGGGGAATGTTTTTTCCACAAGTTTTTTATTTTCAAAAGGATAATGCCATTGGCCATAAGGCATAGAGCCAGATTCAAACCAACAGTCAAAAACTTCCGACGTTCTCTTCATCTTCCCGCCGCAAGAACACGGCAAGAAGATTTTATCGATAGCTGGCCGATGAAGATCCTTTATTTGAGCCTGGTTTAGCTCCTTAATGCTTCCTACGCATTTCGCGCGGCGACATTTTTGACACTGCCAGACTGGAATAGGAGCCCCCCAATAACGGTTCCGGGAAACAGACCAGTCTCGCGCCTCCGCCAGCCAGCGACCGAACCGCCCTTCTTTAATATGGCGGGGAACCCAGTTAATTTTTTTATTATTCTTTACTAACTGGCTCCTCATTTTTGAAACAGCAATATACCAACTATTAAGAGGATAGTAGATTAAAGGCGTATCACATCGCCAGCAATGAGGATAGCTGTGAACGGTTTTTTCCGATTTAAAAAGAAAGCCGCGCTTGTCTAAATTGTCTTTTATTTTTTCGTTAGCCGCCTTAACCAGTTCGCCTTCGCCAGGAAGATTGTATCCCTTGACTATCTTGCCTTCTTCATCGACCGTCACTACCAAAGGCAAGCTTTCTTTTTTGCCTAATTCCATATCTTCTTCGCCAAAGGCAGGAGCGATATGGACAAGACCAGTTCCTTCTGAAGTGAGTACAAAATCAGCAGCCACCACCCGATAGATTTCTTTGTCTGAAACGCTGGGATAAAGCGCCTTATATTTTAAGCCAACCAGATCTTTTCCTAAAAATTCTTTTTCCACCGTATATTTTTCTCCGGCTAAAACTTCTTCTAATCTTTCCTTGGCTAGAATTAAACGATCTTGGGCCAGCTTTACTTGAACGTACTTGATTTTAGGACCTACAGCGACAGCTGTATTAGCCGGCAAGGTCCACGGAGTAGTAGTCCAAACCAATAAAAAAGTTGAAGGCTTGGAGGGCAAAACAAAACGAATAAAAACCGACTCGTCTTTTATCTCCTGATAAGCTCCGGGCTGATTAAGCTCAAAATTAGACAACGGCGTTCCACAGCGGACGCAATAAGGAGTCACTCGATAATCTTGATAGACTAGACTCTGGTCCCAAAGCTTTTTAAAAACCCACCACACCGACTCAATGTAATTATCGTCCATCGTGGAATACGGCTGAGAATAGTCAGACCACCTCCCTAAGCGAGAAAGAGTTTTTTTCCATTGATCGGTACAGCGAAAAACAGAACGCCGGCAAGCTTTATTAAAACGGTCAATGCCCATCTCTTCAATTTCTTTTTTGCTGTTAATCTTTAACTCTTTTTCAACCAAATTTTCTACTGGCAAACCATGGCAATCCCAGCCCACCCGCCAAGAAACCCGATACCCTTTCATTGTCCAATAGCGCAGAACAGCGTCTTTGATCGTACTGGCCAAAATATGACCGTAATGAGGCAAACCCGAAGCAAAAGGCGGGCCATCGTAAAAACTAAAAATAGGCTTGCCTTTCTTTTCTTTTAAAAGCCTGCCAAAGACATCTTCCTTATGCCAAAATTTCAGAATTCTTTTTTCTATTTTAGAAAATTCCATTTTTATTTCTCTCTTAAACAACGCCTACATTCTTTTGGGAGCGCTAATGCCCATTAAAGAAAGGGTGTTTTTTAATACTTGCTTGGCAGCGCTGACTAACGCCAATCTCAATTGAACGACCTCTTTTTTTTCTCCGCTCAAAACAGGACACTGCTCGTAAAACTTATGGAAAAGGCCAGCCAGCTCAAAAGCGTAGCGGGGCAAGCGCTGAAGCTGATAATCGCAAGCGGTCTCTTCTATAATTTCCGGAAGCTTAACTAGATGACGCAAGAGCTCCTTCTCTGTTTTTTCCTTAAAAAAATCTTTTCCTGTTAAAAATGAAGGGGAAAGGCTTTTAGCCCGGGCTTTTTCCAAAACCCGACAGGCTCTGGCATAAGCATATTGGACATAATAAACCGGGTTTTTAGAAGAACGCTCTTGGGCAAGCTTGATATCAAAAGTCAGGTGCGTGTTAACTGATTTTTCTAAAAAGAAAAAACGCACCGCGTCTGCTCCCGCCTGATCAAGAAGCTCGTCCATAGTAACATAAAAGCCGGAACGCTTAGACATTTTTCTTTTTTCTCCCCTTTCCAACACTGTCACAAATTGCAAAAGAATAGTTTCCAGCTTGTTATCGCGCCCCAAGGTCTTAACCCCCGCCTCTAGAGCGGCGACATCGCCATGATGGTCCGCCCCCCAAACATTGATTGCCCGATCAAACTTTTCTTTTTCAAACTTAAGCCGGTGGAGAGCGAGATCCCCCAGTAAATATGTTTTTGTTCCGTCTTTTCTTACTACCACTCTGTCTCTGCGATCCCCCAAAGAAGAAGACTTGAACCACAAGGCTCCGTCCTTTTCACAAATTAACCCTTTTTTTCTCAAAAAAGCAAGCATTTCTTCTGCCTGCCCGGATTGGTAGAGACACGATTCGAAAATCCATTGATCAAATTTTATTTTCATTCGAGCAATGGTTTTTTTGATGGAGTTTTCAAGAATTTCTTGAGCAGCCAGTTGGCCAACTTGATAAGGGTCAGCTGGCTTTTTGCGGGAAGAAATAATTTTTTTTGCCAGCTCTTTGATATATTCACCCTGATAAACGCTTTGTTTGCCGCCTAGAATAGAATGGCCTAAAAGTTCAATTTGCCGACCGTAATCATTGACATAATAAGCTTTTTTCACTTGATGGCCCGCTTTTTCTAAGACTTTGGCTAAAACATCGCCCCAAGGCCCGCCACGACCGTTACCGACAGTCAAAGGTCCCGTTGGATTAGCTGAAATAAATTCCACTTGAATTTTTTCTTTTTTTTCTGCTTTTAATTTCCCGTAATCGTTTTTTTGCCTTAAAGCAACCTTCAATTCTTCTTTGAGCGCTTCCGAAGAAAGATGAAAGTTTATGAAGCCGGGACCGGCTGCTTCGACCTTGTCGAATAAAGGCGATTGTGATAATTTCTTGACAATTTTTTGAGGATTAATTTTTTCCTTAAGAGCCAAGTTAGTCGAATAATCGCCGAATTGAGAATAAAGCGGCCTCTCTAAAACCGCTTCCCGTCCGATCTTTTCTTTAATTAATGTTTTAATTTTTTCTCTAATCATTAGCTTCCAAAATTGTTTACTGCCTTTAATTATGCTAATATCTTAGCAGGATAAGCTTATTTATTCAATCTTTCTTATGCCAAACCTAGCAAGAAACCCTAGGGCTAAATATGACTACCGCATTATAGAGGCCTATGAAGGAGGCTTAGTTTTATCAGGCCAAGAAGTAAAATCTATCAGAAGCGGACGAATGAGCTTAAAAGGCAGCTATGTGACGATAAAAGGCAATGAAGCATGGCTTATTAACGCCCACATTCCTCCTTACCAAGAAAAAAATTCTCCACCGGAATACGATCCCTACCGCACGAGAAAAATTCTTTTAAGCAAAGAAGAAATTAAAAGCCTGATTGGGAAAATAAAGGCCCAGGGGTTGACTTTAGTGCCAATTCGGGTTTATAATAGAAAAAAGAAAATTAAGCTTGAGTTCGGCCTAGGCAGAGGGAAAAGAAAAAAAGACAAAAGAGAATCGATTAAAAGGAGGGAGGCCAAGAGAAGGATTGAACGCGCTCTGCGTAAAAGAGAATAGCCTTTAAGGCCTTGCCTATAACTTTCTTTTTTGGTTAATTATAAAGGGGATGAAAGGCATCGATAAAAGTTCGTTTCCTTAACAAGCAAGCCGAGGCCAGTCAAAACCTCGTTAAAATTTGGCTAAAAAATAAGTGCTAACTTATTCAACAAAGCAAAGAGCGCGGTAGCTTCGCTATTCGCCGCTCCAGCTCTTGCTGTTGCTTAAAGCCAACGGCCGTCCTCTTCTCTTATGTCTAATAGGAGAAGCCGGGCGTCAATTTATTAGGCTCGGCGATAAAAAGTTTCGCTTATCCGCTTAAAAACAAAGAAACAAAAAAAATCAAGATTTTTTGCTTGGTTTCTAGCTCTTGATTTTTAAATTAAACCAAGCTAAGCTTGTAGAATTGTTAAAGAAATAACTTTTAGACGCGGGTTCGATTCCCGCCGTCTCCACATTTTTTAATTTAACAATAAGAAACAAAAATATAATTTACAAAAAATACCATCCTAAAAACAGAATAAGCAAAACTAGGGTCAACGAAGAAATAAGGATTAGCCCCGTACGGCTGATTGACGAAAAGGGCCAGAATATAGGCGTAATAGAGATAGACCAAGCCAGACAGATAGCCAAAGAAAAAGGTTTGGATCTAATCGAAATTGTTCCCAATGCCAGACCGCCTGTCTGCCGTATCATGGATTACGGCAAATACCAGTACCAAAAGAAAAAGCAAGAAAAAGAACAAAAATCAAAGATAAAAAAAGTAGAGATTAAAGGAATTAGAATTAGCCCAAGAATCGGCCAGCATGATCTAGAAATAAGATCTAAACAGGCAGAAAAGTTTCTTAAAAAAGGCCACAAAATAAAAATTGAAATTATTCTCAAAGGGAGGGAAAAGAAGCTTATAGCCACGGCCAAAGAAAGATTGCAAAGCTTTATTGATTCTATTCCAGGGGAAATAAGCATTGAGCAAGAAATTAAAAACCAGCCAAGAGGATTAAACGTTGTGATAGCCCCTAAAAACTAACCATATGGGAAAGACAAAAACCAATAAATCTCTTCTAAAGAGAATAAAAATTACCGGCAAAAAAAGAATCCTGAAAAGATCTACTCATCAGGACCATTTCAACGCCAAAGAATCAGGCAACAAAACAAGAGCCAAAAGGAAAGAAAAGCCCTTTTCTTCTGTTAATCGGAAAAAGGTTAAAAAGCTAATCTCATTGAATTAATTATGACAAGAATCAAACGAGGAACCATGGCGCACAAGCGCCGCAAAAAAATAATCAAACAAGCCAAAGGCTTTAAATGGGGGAGAAATTCTAAATATCGCCTTGCCAAAGAAGCTCTCCAGCATGCTTGGACTTACGCTTATAGAGACCGCCGCCGTAAAAAGCGCGATTTTCGCCGTCTTTGGCAGATTAAAATAAACGCCGCTGCCAGGAAATATCATCTAACCTATAGCCGTTTTATTAACCAGCTCAAAAAAGAAAACATCGCCCTAGACAGAAAAATATTGGCTAAGCTAGCGGAAAAACACCCTGCTGTTTTTTCTAAAATAATAGAAAAAATAAAATAAACCCCATCAAAATTCAGCTATAAGCAGATCTAAGGCCGCAGCCCCTTCTAAACGGCCTTTTTTTATTTCTTTTTCCATTTCCAGCAAACGCCTGGATATTTTTTTTAGTTGCTCAAGGCTAAAGCCATTTAAAACGCGAGAGCTTTTTTTCACCACGAAAGGATGAAGTCTGCTTCTAGAAATTAAGCTATCAAAAGATATCTTTTGATCCATTAGGTCCTTGATTTTTAAAAGAGTTCTAATTTGATAAGTGATCATAGAAAAAAGGTAAATTTCGTTTTCGCCATAGGCCACCATGCCCCTTATCAGCTCTGCTGCCTTTTTTTTATCTTTTTGCGCCAGCGCGTCTAAGGCTTCAAAAATATTAGCGGAAAATTTTGCTTTCACTAAATCATCGATATCTTTTTCGCTAAGAAATTGGCGGCCAATGCCCGCATAAGCAGCTAGCTTATCAATTTCATTAGCCATCTGCCAAAGATCGCCACCCAAAGAGAAAGCCATTTTTTCTGCCGCTGACACAGGCAATGAAAGATGATTTGCTTTTGCCCGCGCCAAAACCCATTTTAATAACTCGCCCCTCTGCAAAGGAGCAAATTCTTCAAACATACCTAGCTGGCTTTTAAGGGCGGCGCTTGTTTTGAATTTTCCCTCTTCTAAAGCGACAAAAATAATTCCTTTATCTTCTCTGAGGCCGCGTTTTTTAAAATAACCCATTAGCTCATCTAAAAAAACTTTTTTGCTAAGGCAGTTTTTTAAAACGATCAGTTTCTTTTCTTCAAACATAGAAACAACCTCAACCCGGCTTTTTATTTCGCTAAAAGAACAATCGCCTTCAAAGAAAAAAATATTTATTCCGCTTTGATATTTAGCGCGGTATTGACTAACAATCTCTCTAAATTTTTCTTTAAGACGGAAGTCGTCTTCGCCGTAAATTAAAATAAGCATAATTTTAGAACCAAGACACTGTTTGGTCGGGCTGGACAATTTCTATCCAGATCTTTCCCGGCGCTAAAGGAATTTCCTGCTTAGCTTTTCGATCAACAAAAAGGAGAGGACTAGTCGGAAACTTTTCGCTTTTCTGCCAAAAACAGTCTAATTTTTTACCGCCTTGATAAACTTGGCAAGGCCCTTCCCCTTCTAAATTAAGATCGTTATACTGGCCTTCAATCTGAACAGAAGGAACTCTCATAATAATAATATTTTTGGCTTTAATTTGTTTTTGGTTAAGAGAATCCAATTCTTTTTCTCCAGCGCGAAAACGCTCATAGAGTCCGCTTTTTTCCTGATATCTCCATAAAACATTATAAGGATAGGGATATCCTATTTCAATATTCCGCTTTTTAGTATTTTCGCCTTTTTCCTCGCTAAAACGCGAATAGCCTTCCCACTGGTTCTGAACGCGATAACCTATTTTCTCTATTGCCTGCCACAAGCGGCCAGCCGAAGTAAAGCCATTATGAGGACGGGGCAAGCTGTCTTTTCTGTAAAAAGAAGAGAAGGGGTTTGTTAGGGCGTCAAGATTATCTGCTGCTCCTTTTCTTAATTTTTCTAGAGCAAAATGAGAGCCTCCCCAATGAACTAGAACAGCGTCGAAGCCCATTGCTAAAGGAATAAAGTCGTGGCGAGCGCTTCTTAAAGAACCGATTTCTTCCGGCAAAAAACATTGATAAAAGGCCAATAGCCTGGTGATGCCTCCTGTTATCACCGGCATTTCTATGACCAATTCAGCAGAAAAAAGGCCTGACAAAGGCCGCGCTTGAGGGTCATTGGCCAAGGCCACCGCTAAGGGCCTTTTTTTCTGATTTTCGCATGGCAATCCGATTAAAGACGGCTCTTTTTGGATTTTATGGATCAACAAATCAGGCGACTCTTCAAAAGTCTCTCTTACTAGTGCTTGGCGAAAAATAAAAATTAGCCCAACGGCTAAAACAAAAAAGCAGACTGCAAAAAAATTTACTTTCTTGCGTTTTGCGAAATAAAAACTATTCTTCGCCCAAGACAGTCCTGATTTTATTGATAATCTCATCAGGCGTAAAATGGGCCTTAATCAAATAATCACTAGCGCCCAGCTTAATTCCTTTTTCCACTTCTTCTTTCTGGCCCAGATTGCTTAAAACAATAACAGGGATTTGTTTAGTTTTAGGGTCTCCCTTAAGCTCCTTTAATATTTCGAAGCCATCCACGCCAGGCAGAACTAGATCTAATAGAATAAGCTGGGGGGTCTTTTCTTCTATTTTTTTAGCGACTTCTTTGCCATCAATAGCTGACATAACATCAAAGCCACTTGCCTTCAACTTCCGCGCCAGCAATTCTCGCAAAAATTTATCATCTTCTACCACTAAGACAGCGATTTTTGTGGAATTTTCCGACGCGCTTTTTTCCAGCTCTTCTTCGCTATGATTATTTTTTTGAGATAATTCGCTCATTTTAATTTTTGGCAAAACCGAAACCTTGTTTTTTCCTTAAAAAAAAGAAAAATGCCGCTTCAGCCTGCTAAATTATAAATATTTTTTAACTTTTTCCACTACTTCCTGCGGATCGAAATTAGTTTTAATCAGCCAATCCTTAACACCCAGTTTTTTGACCCTGTCTAGCTCTACTGGCTGACCCGAATTAGAAATGACAATAATAGGAATATCCTTCATCTCTTCTTCGTTTCTTATTTCTTCCATCACCTCAAACCCTCCTTTGCGAGGCATAATAATATCAACTAAAATTAAGTCCGGCTTTTCTTTTCTGGCCATTTTAAGCCCCTCTACTCCGTCTTTGGCTATTGCTACTTTGTAGCCTTCTTTTCTTAGCTTCGCCTCAATGAGATTAAGCAAGACCTC
Source organism: uncultured Candidatus Saccharibacteria bacterium (assembly GCA_964556655.1). Lineage (GTDB taxonomy): Bacteria > Patescibacteriota > Minisyncoccia > Portnoybacterales > UBA2143 > CAZKWY01. The sequence goes on along the minus strand of CAZKWY010000001.1, from coordinate 71,436 downwards.
TTCATCTTCAATAATGAGTATCTTTTTCATTATTATATAGCACCCAGAATGCAACGCAAGAAGAGGCTAGCGCTTCTTGCGGGCAAACCGTAGAAGTGCCTTCTATGTTTTAATAGGCAACTCAAACCAAAAAGTGCTTCCTTTTCTTTCCTCGCTCTCAAAACCAATTTCTCCGCCATGAGCCTTAATAATATTTTTGCTGATAAATAAGCCTAAGCCGGTTCCTTCTGATTCTGAACGCATAGCGCTTTCCGCTCTGAAAAACTTTTTGAAAATACGGTTTTGTTCTGATTCTGGGATGCCTATTCCCGTATCTTCAACAGCAAATCTTATTACCATATTATCACGCTTTATTGACGCTGTCACCCTCCCGCCAAAGGAGGTAAAGCTAACAGCATTGTCCAGAAAGTTCTGCACTACTAGATCAATTTTTTCTTTATCTACTTTAATCCGCGGCAAGGGCTTGTCCGGCATATCGAAAGAAAGATTAACGCCTTTCTTTTCCGCTAGCTCTTTTAACCCCTCTACTCTTTCTTTAACAATTTTTTCTATGGAGCAAAAAGACGGTTCGTAAACAAACCTCCCCTCTTCGATCCGAGCCACATTCAAAAGATCGTTAATTAAGGAGATCATCCTTTCATTGCTTTGATACCCTTTTCGCAAAAGAGAGTTTTGCTCTTTATTCAGCTCTCCCGCGTCTCCGTCTAGAAGAATCTTTAAAATCCACTTGATAGCGGAAAGAGGCGTTCTTAGCTGATGAGCGGCAATAGAAACAAATTCGTTTCTTAAGCGATCAATTTCTTTTTCTCTGGTAATATCATGAAGGACGACCATCATGCCAAAAATCTCTCCTCCGGCAGTAGCAGGAGTAATAGAAACCTGAAAATATCTTTTAAGAGGTTCCTTTAGAAAAAGCTCGTATCTTTGCCCAGTCCAAGCAATTTCTCCTCCTAATAACTGGTAAAGCTTATTTATTTCCCCAAATTTTCTAGCCTGGGAAATCCTTTTGCCTAAAACTTCGCTTTCTTTAACTCCTAGAATCTGCTCTGCCTGAGGATTAACTAAGCTAATTCTTTCCTTGTTGTCAAAAACAATCAATCCGTCAGTCAAGCTTATCAAAGTCGCTCTGGTTTTATTTTTCTCCTCTTCTAAAAGCCTTCTTGAGCCTTCAGCGTCTTCTAGCATATTGAGCAAAGCTCTTCTGGTTCTTTCTAATTCCTGCATCCTTTCAGAGACTTCTTCTTCCAGCCCTATTTGGCATTTCTTGGCTTCAGTAATATCTGACATAGCCCAAAAGACTCCGATAACATCGCCCACGCTGTCTTTTCTAGCCGCCGCCGAAACACTAACAGGAATATTGTTTCTTTTTTTAGAAAGAAGAATAAATTCTTTCTTTCTAACTACGCCCCTTTCTAAGACATCATTAAATAAATGGCGGACGCTTTCCTGATCTTTAAAAATAGACTCTATTTTTTGACCGATTAGCTCTATATCAGAGTAGCCAGTAAGATTAACCGCAGCTTGGTTGGCATCCACAATGTTGCCGGCCGGGTTGACCGAACAAACAGGCATAGGCAAAAAGATCGAAAAGTCTTCGATATATTTTTCGAGGTTTTCTAAATCCTCTTCTGTTTGCTCAAGTAAATATTTTTCTTCCTCCGCCATTGATAGTAAAAAATTACTCCCATTTAATGACAAATTCGTGGTAGCCGCCTTCCTTAAAAGGGCACTTCGTCTCTTTAATGGTTATTTTATCGGTCCTAATAACCAAATTGGCCAGTCCCTTAAAATAGCCCCTAAAATAAGGGCAAAGGATAGGATGGACATTAAATTCTTCCAAACGAAGAACAAGCGTCTTTTCTTCTTCGCTAATTTCAGGAGCTGTTAGAAAGCCAACAGAATAATGCTTTTCCCAATATTTAGAGCTTTCAGCAAAAGTTTTTTCTATTGAGATAAAATAACGAAGAATGGTTTTGATAATAAATGACTTTTTGGGCGCCTCGCAGCCCATATCGAACAAATCTCTTTCTCCCCAGCCAAAAACTTCTTGTGCCATCAATAGTGAAATGACACGCCAACCCAAAGGATACCATCTAGTAGCTTGAACCTCTTTCCCGTAGGGAATAGGTTGGCCGATTTTTTTGCCCAGCTCCTTAATTTTCTCCATCCCGGCCCTGCCTTTTTGGTTAATAATATACTGCCCATCAGTCTGAAAAACCGCCCCTCGGCATCTCCCTTCCAGAGCCATTAATTTTTCCACTTCTTCTGCATTAATCATAAATTTTTTATTTTTAATAACTGCTGATCATTTCAACTACTTGGTTAGCTGAATTAACAGAAGCCTCAATCATCGGGTAATGATAAAAATCTCCGCACAAATAAGCCCCCTTAATATTAGTGGTTAGCTCTGGCATTCGCGCCTTTGGAGGGCGGACAGACATTCCGTTAGGCACTATTTTTTCGTCTATCACAGAATAACTATTATACCAAACGTCAAAATCTATCTCTTTCCCCGGATCAAAAGGAATCACTAAATGCTCAAAAGGAAGGCCCGTGGAGATAATATCCATATTGCTCACATCCTGTTCTCTAACACCGACAAAAAGTTTTCTATTTTCTTTGAGCTCTCCCTTAACTAAAAAGCATTTAATGTCCTTATAAAAAATATCGCTAGTTATTTCTAAGGCAGGGAATATTTTTTTGGCAACAGGAAGGGGCGTCGTCAGAACAATTCTATCTACAACGATATCTTTTTCTTTCTTTTTCTGGTCATATTTTATCCTAAATTCTCCTCCTTCTTCCGTAATCTCTTCTACTAATGAGTCGTTTTCAATTTTTCCACCTGCTTGCCTAACTTTTTCTTCTAAAACATTGCCTAGAGGGATTAAGCTTTCTTCAAAGATATATCCCTTGCCGGCAAAAACATCAAAACCATGCTTTAAGACAAAAAGTCCGTAATCAGCCGCCATCTTGCTGTAATCGCTTTCAAAAACAAAGTTCATAATAGCGCTAACAAAGAAATGCTTGATAGAATCAGGACAGTCCTTTAAATACTCCTCTAAAGAGATGTCTCTTAATTTTTCTATCTCGCCAGTCCCGCCATCAAAGTCAAGGGTGGCTAAAGTTTTCATAAATTCCTGGTAATAATCAAGATCTTCTTTGGAAAGTTGTTTTAGCATTTCCGGAGCCGTTTCAGCTCCTATCACTTTTTTGCCGCCTACTACCGCCAGCTCAGACGGAGCGAGGGGCGTCACTAAGACTTCTATGCCTAGGTCCTTAATGAGACTGTGCGTCCTTGGGTAAACATCCTCGCCAGTAATAGCTCCAATATTATAAAAGAGCCGACCGCCGATAAAAGGCTCTCTTTCTATGTTGATAGTTTCTATTTTCTTTTGGGAAAGCCGGTAAGCGCAAGTTAAACCGGCCACTCCGCTCCCAACAATGCCTACTTTCATCTGCTTAAAAACCATAAGACCAAAATGACGGCCTTATTAGCTCGATTTATTTTTTTTATTTTTCTCTTTTTTCTTTTTATCAAATTGTTCGACTTTCTTTTTAAGTTCAATCATCCTTAACTCCCTTCCAACTGTTAAGCGATGAAATCTCTCTAAATCATTGACCTTTTCTTGGAGCTCTTCAGTCCTTTCTCTAACTCTTTTGTCAAGAAGTTCTTTTTCTTTTTGCAAAGCCATAGTTCTCTGCCCCACCTCTTCCTCTAAACCGCTCTTTATCTTTTCTAATTTTGTCTTGGCTTCTCTTAGTTCTTCTTTTTCATCTTTGAGATAACGGGCGAAAGAATAGCTCCAATAAGCAATAAAATATAAAATGATAAAAAAAGTTACTGAAGTCGCCAGAAAAAATCCTTTATGAAGCTGGGGATTGTTCATTAGTTCAGGAAAGATTTGAACCGGCTCCAATATCCTAAGATAGTCCAAGAGACCTGTTTCTACTGCCGAAACAACTACTGCCACCGTCAAAAGACCCGCCTGCCAATACTTGGGAAAAACCAAGTAGCCGTAAACAATAAAATAGCAGTAAATCATTAGATGAATCCAATTAAGTCCGCTCATATAATGAAAAGCAAACGGCAAGAAAATAATTAGGTCTAAAATGATTAAAAAGAACAAATAAAAATTACTTAAACTGCTAGCAGTCTTAAAAATATTTTTGTTAACGACCACTTGAGAAAAATAAGTATAAATCAAAATAATGCCAGCCAGGAAAGAAGCCATGTAAGGGATTGCCACCCCAAAGAGAAATCTCATCAAAAAAGGATTGATAATAAAAATAATTACAATAACATATCTAATACGATTGTTTTCGGCAATCTTCTTTTTTAGATCGCAATAGAGATCAGCACCCTCAAATTCATACTCCGGCCCTAAAAGAAGAATTTTCTCTTTGATGATTTTTTTTAGCTCCATCTTAAAATTTATTTATTATTAAGGCAGACGCCCAACTAAGGATTTAAAACCCAACCCCTCAAGAAAATCATTTGCTTTTTTGCGATCATATCCGCCCCATTGGCATTCCCTTAAAGAATAAGGAATGGGCGCGTCTCTTTTGATCTCTGACAAGCGCTTGCTTAAAAAAGCTTCTCCTTTATATTCAAGCAAGCGAGATTTAATTTTTTGGTCTAGAGAGCTTTTCTCTATTTCTTGATATAGCTTTTCCAGCCGGCCAAACTCAACAATAAGACTTTGGGCTGTTTTTTCTCCTATCCCCGGCACTCCGCTAATATTGTCAGAAGGATCTCCCCTCAGCCCTCTAAAATCAGGCAGATAACAAGGCGCGAATCCATAACGTTCTTTGACCGAAGAAAAATCATAAATTTTAACCCTTCCCCCTCCTTGGCTTAAATAAACTCTTGTTTTGCTGTTAACCAATTGAAGAGTATCTAAATCACCAGTAATAATAATATTAGTAAGAGGCCTGGATGAATTTTTTTCTACAATTGTCCCAATAATATCGTCTGCCTCAAAGCCTTTTTTTTCGTAAATAGCCACGGAAAGACAATCGAGAAATTCCTTTATCAGAGGAATTTGATCATACATTTCCTGTGACGGCCTAACCCTCTTAGCCTTATACTCATGGTAAATTTCATCCCTAAAGGTCGGGCCCTCTAAGTCAAAGGCCGCCGCCACATAAGCAGGCGCGGTGTCATTAATAATTTTGAAAAATATTGAAATAAAACCATAAACAACATTGACCAAACATCCTCGCGGCGTCTTTAAAGGCGGCAGAGCATGATAAGCCCGATGGACCAAAGAATTACTGTCAAGGATAACTGCTTTGCTCGTTTGCTTTTTCATTTAACTTTCCCTGCTTAATCGTTTTGTTCCAATTTCAATTTTTCTCTGGCCCTCTGACAAATGAACAAATTTTATCCAAAGAACGCCCGCGGGAAGAAGGCTTCTAATCTTTTCCGGCCATTCAATGACAACAATATTTTTGGGAAAAGAAATAATTTCGTCAAAGCCCAACTCGATCGCTTCTTTTTTGCCATGGAGGCGATAACAGTCAAAATGATATAAAAAGCCAGCCGAAACAGGAATTTTTTTCATAATCACAAAAGTAGGGCTGGTGATTTTACCTTTCCCCTCTAATCCTTGGGCCAGTCCTTGAACAAAAGTCGTCTTGCCGCTTCCCAATTCGCCTTTTAGGCAGATAACCAAAGACTTTTTTCTTTCTGCCATAGTCTGCTTAATCTCCCGCCCTAAAAGAAGGCCTACTTTCTTCATTTCTTCTTTGCTTTTGACAACAACCTCCAATAAATTGTTCGCTTTCACTATTTTTATTATACTACAGCCATAATGCCAAAACAATCAGTTTGACCCTGTGGAAAAAATAAGCTAGACTTTCTTTAAGAAAAGCAAAGCCATTTTATTTTAAAAGAAGCTTTAAAAATATGTCCGAGCTCAAGAGCAAAAAACAACTAGAGGAAAAACTGGCTCAAATCAAAAAACAAGAAGAAGAGACCAGGGCCAAACAGCTAGCCCAAAAATTAGATTTGCCCTATCTTGATTTGTCTCTTGCCCCAATAGACGCGGAGGACATGGCCACTATTCCTGAAGAGCAAGCAAAACAAGCAAAAGTTCTTGTTATTGATAAAAGCGGCCCCAAAATAATAATTGCTGCCGCAGATCCCCAAAATAAAAAAGCCCAAAAAATTATTGAACATCTTCAAGCCAAAGGCTTCCAGTGCCAAATTTTTGTCGTTTCCTTAAGCGGCCTTAAAAAAAGATGGCCTGCTTACCAGTCTAGCGCTTCTCTATCTAAAAAAGCGCCCCTCCGCGGCGTTTTTAATATCCCCAAAGAAGAATTGTCCCAGCTTGAAAAATCTCTGGCTACTATCCAAGAATTAGAAAAAACTATCCGCCATCTTTCTACGACAAAACTTCTTTCGGCTATTATCGCAGGCGCCCTCAAGATGAAAGCTTCGGATATTCATTTAGAGCCGGAAAAAAACAAGACAAGATTACGCTATCGCGTTGATGGGATCCTTCAAAAAGCGGCCGATATGCCTAATAAAGATTATCTTTTTATTCTTTCCAGAATTAAAACGCTTTCCGATATGCTTTTAAACGTCCGTGACATCAGCCAAGACGGACGTTTTTCTATTCACATCAAATCATCAAGCAGAATCAAGCAAGAAATAGATGTAAGAGTCTCTCTTTTGCCCAGTAACCACGGAGAAACAATTGTCATGCGTCTTTTGGGAATAGGACAAGTAAAACCCTCTTTGCGCGACCTTGGCATTAAAAAAGAGCTTCTCCCCTTGGTAGAAAAGCAAATTGGCCAACCCAATGGAATGATTCTTTCTACCGGCCCTACAGGCTCCGGGAAAACAACTACCCTCTATTCTTTTCTAAATTACGTCAACCAGCCAGGAAACAAAATTATCACTGTAGAAAATCCTATTGAATATCAACTGGAAGGCATTACTCAAACCCAAATCAGCCAGCGTCGCGGCCATACTTTTGCCCAATCCCTAAGAGCTATTGTCAGACAGGACCCGGATATTCTTATGGTAGGAGAAATTAGAGACCAAGAAAGCGCCGACATCGCCATTCAGTTTTCTCTGACCGGCCATATTGTTTTTTCCACCCTTCACACTAATGAAGCGGCTGGCGCCATCCCTCGTTTAACAGGCATGGGAGCGAGGCCTGATTCTTTAGCTTCAGCGCTTACCCTTATTATCGCCCAAAGACTTGTCAGAAAGCTCTGCCCTGAGTGCAAAAAGAAACACCAGCCTTCGCCAAAAGGCCTGGAGGCTATTGAAAAAGTTATTTCTTGCATACCCTCTTCAGCCGGCATAAAAATCCCTCCTTCTAGACAATTCTATCAACCGCAAGGCTGTTCTTCTTGCCACGGCCTTGGCTACCAAGGAAGAGTTGGCGTTTTTGAGTTTTTAGCAGTAAGCCACAAAATTGGACAGTTAATCATTGATAAAGCCTCTGCCTCCCAAATCCAAGGGACGGCCCGTCGAGAAGGAATGATCCTCATGATTCAAGACGCCCTTCTTAAGGCTAGCGAAGGCATCACCAGCTTAGAAGAAATAGAAAGAGAGGTTGGCTCTTATCAAATAGCCGCTGAAAAAATAACCCCTCTTTAAATATTAAAGAGGGACGTATGAATTAATCTTTGCCAAGCTGCAGGCAAAGACTCTCTGCCTGAGGACAGAAAGAAAGATTGCTCCGAGGAATAACCCAGCTTGTCCTCCCACTTACTTGCCAACAGAAAAGCGGTTTTCACCGTTTGATGTTTTATCATCATGCCTCTTAGCAAGTAAGTGGAAGGCGCCAGGATATCCGAAAACTAAGAGGAAATCCCATCGGGCTGTCTCATAAAATAAAAAGCCCTATTGCCTGCAGTTTGTCAAAGATTAAAAATAATGGAGTTTTATTTCTCCATTTTTGAGATAATAACAGATTTATAAATCTTTGTCAATAGAGAGAGGAGCATCCTCAATCAAATTATGCTTACTAATTCGCAAAAAAAAAGCGAAGACAAAACCATAGAAAACACTTTGCGCCCTAGAAGTTTTAACGAATATATCGGCCAAGAAAAAATAAAGAAAAATCTTTCTATCTTAATAGAGGCCGCGCAAAGAAGAGGAGAGCCTATCGACCATACTCTGCTTCACGGGCCAAGCGGGCTGGGTAAAACTAGTCTTGCCTATATTATCGCCAAAGAAATGGGCCGCCATATTAAAATTACTTCTGGGCCGGCTATTGAAAAGGTCGGAGATTTGGCTTCTATTCTGACCAACTTGGAAAACGGCGACATCATTTTTATTGATGAATGTCATCGCCTAAACAAGACTGTGGAAGAAACCCTGTATCCAGCTATGGAAGATTTTGTTTTGGATATTGTTATTGGCAAAGGGCCATCGGCGCGCACCCTCCAATTAGATCTGCCTCGTTTCACTCTCATCGGCGCCACCACAAGAATCGGTCTCTTGTCCTCCCCTTTAAGAAGCCGCTTTGGAGCCGCTTATCGTCTTGATTTTTACGATCCTTCAGAAATTAAAAAAATTATTGCCCGCTCGGCCCAAATATTGAATGTTGAAATAAAAAACGAAAAAGCTCTTTTAACAATCGCCCAATCAGCTCGGCGAACTCCGCGAGTTGCCAACCGCCTCTTAAAAAGAGTCCGCGATTATAGTCAAGTTAAAGGAGACGGAATAATCAACGAAAAATCGGCCCAAGAAGCGCTAGCAATGATGGAAATAGACCACCTCGGACTAGAGCCGTCAGACCGCCACCTCTTAGAAATGATTATCGAGAAATTCAACGGCGGTCCTGTAGGCCTTCAGGCCATGGCCGCAGCTTCCAATGAAGAAACGGACACCATCGCGGATGTCTATGAGCCGTATCTTATGCAATTAGGCTTTCTTTGCCGCACTCCCCGAGGGAGAATAACTACTCCTTCCGCTTACCACCACCTTAAGAAAACTTATCCAGAAGAAGAAAACAGTCTTTTTTAATAAAAACATGCCTCACTTCAAAACAGGTTTTCGAGCAGCCGCCTTATTGGCTGTATTAATAACGCCTTGCCTTGCCGCGGGAGAACAAAAAGAAATTATTTTTTATGAGATTGCCTGGATGGGAACAGAAAAAAGCCCCCGCCATGAATGGATAGAGCTTAAAAACAATACGGCAGAGGAAATCAACTTAGAGGGATGGACCCTCAAAGCGCGGGACGGCTCCCCGCGAATAAGTTTATCCAACACAATAGCCGCTCACGGCTATTTTTTATTAGAAAGAACTAGCGAAGAAACGCTTCCCCATCTTTTCGCCGACCAAATTTATACGGGCGCCCTTGGCAATAGCGGAGAAAAATTAGAACTCTACGACAGAGAAAACGAGATCATTGATGTTGTTGATTGTTCTAACGGCTGGCTGAATGGGGACAATGAAACCAAGCAAACAATGGAGAAATCATCGGACGGACAATGGCAAACAAGCGCTATTTCCGGCGGTACGCCCAAAGAAGAAAACAGCGCTGGCCAGCAAAAAAAACGAGAAAATCCAAACCAATTAAAACAAAAAGAAGCTGAACCGGAAAATCCGCCTATTTTTTCGTCCGAAGAAAAAAATACTTCAATCAATCGCCCTCCCCAAGCGCAAGCCGGACCCGACCTCATTGCTTTGGTAGGACAAAATATTTCCTTTGACGCCAGTAATTCTTACGATCCCGAAAACGAACTATTGAATTTTTTTTGGAGTTTTGGCGATGGGGCCAGTCAAGAAGGAGAGCGGGTAAACCATATCTACCATTATCCCGGCCAATATCTCGCTAGTCTCTTTGCCTCTGACGGCATCCTTTCTGATACCGACATCATTTCAATTAATGTTTATCAAGATTCCATTATTATTAATGAAGCGATGCCTAATCCCAAAGGAAGCGATGACCGCGAATGGCTGGAGCTTTTTAACCAAAGCGAAAACATAGCCAACCTTTCTGGCTGGACAATTGATGACAGAGAAGAAGGAAGCAGCCCTTTTGTCTTCCCCGAGAACACCTTTCTCGGCCCCCAGCAATTTTTAGTTTTGAAAAAAGAGACAACCAAGCTTTCCTTTAATAATGAGCAAGATCAAATAAGACTTTTTTATCCCAATAACTCTTTGGCCTGCGAAATTAACTACCGCCAAAGCGCCGCAGGATCTTCTTTGTCTTTTGATGGAAGAGATTATCATTGGACCAACCAGCCTACGCCAGGATCAAAAAACATTATTACCAGCCACCAACCGCTCGCCCTTATAGAAGAGAACCGCCGTTTTTCTGTAAAGAAGAGCAAAGAAACACCATCCTTTCCTCAAGGTAATCTCTCTTTAGCCAAAAACCAAGAAGACAAGGGGGAAGAAAAAACATCCACAAGCTCTACTTCTATGGCAAGTTTAACAGGGAAAGATTCTGCTGCCTCGCTATCTCTTCATTTTGCCAGCCTTAACCAAAATACTGCCAACAAGAAAAATCTCCTCCCACTAGCGCTATCAGCTTCCGGAGCCGGCTTGGCAATGGCATGGCTGGCTATCAAATGGAGAAAATGGCGAAAAACCCATCCGCAAAAAATTTTTAAGAACTAAATAAGTTGACACCAATAAAAGCCAAATAGTATCATAAGAACATGTCTGGTCATAGCCACTGGCATTCCATTAGACACAAAAAGGGCTCTACTGACGCTAAGCGGGGTAAGGTTTTCAGCAAAATATCCCGCCTTATTACTATTGCCGCCCGCGAAAAGGGCGGCGACCCTGAAACTAATCCGCGTCTCCGCGCTGCCATCGAAAAAGCCCAGCAATTCAATATGCCCAAAGAAAATATTGAACGGGCTATTAAAAAAGGGGCGGGGCAGACAGGGAGCGAAAGCATTGAAGAATTTACTTACGAAGCTTACGGGCCTGGCGGGATTGCTTTAATCATTGAAGGAATTACTGATAACAAAAACCGCACTCTATCAGAAATCAAGCAAATCCTCAATAAATTTGACGGCAAATTAGCAGAAGCCGGAAGCGTTAAATATATGTTTGATAAAAAAGGCAACGAATGGCTTGCCAAATATCCAATGGGAATAAGCGACGAAAAAACCAATAACCAGCTAGAAAAAATCTTCGAAGCGCTTGACGAAAATGACGATGTTCAGGAAATATATTCCAGTCTTAAATAATCCCGTAGAAGCTTTTTAAAAAATATTTTTATGATTATCCTTGGCATTGATCCAGGGACTGCCCTTACTGGCTACGGCCTTATCTCCAAAGAGTCCCATAAAATAAAATTGATTGATTATGGATGTATTATCACCAAAAACCATCTTGCCACTGCTCAACGCCTTCAAATTATAGACCAGCAGCTAAAAAGCGTTATAAAAAAATATCGACCTGAAAAAGCGGCGATAGAAGATATTTTTTTCTTTAAAAATCTTAAAACAGCGGTGAAAGTCAGCCAAGCGCGAGGAGTCGTTCTTGCCAGAGTCTGTCGAGCTAAATTAACTATTGAAGAATATTCTCCGCTTCAAATTAAACAAGCAGTTACCGGTTACGGCCGAGCAGATAAAAAACAAATTCAGCAGATGGTTAAAATTATTCTTGATCTTAAAGAAATTCCTAAGCCAGACGATGCCGCTGACGCTCTTGCGGCTGCTATTTGTTGCGCTCATTCAATAAATAATTACCAATTCAAATGTCCCCATTAACCCAATATATTATCAACCAAGGAGTCCCTCAAGAAACAATCGTTTTCTTGCTCCTCCTGCCTGTCGCGGCTACTATTGTTGCTTTTGCCCGCCAGGTTATTGGCATCAAAGGATTCGGCATTTATACCCCCCTTATTCTTGCCTTCGCTTTTTGGTCTATCGGCCTAAAATACGGCCTAGCTTTTTTTGTTACTATTTTTCTTGCTGGTAGTCTAGCTAGATTAGCGCTAAAAAAAATCAGAATGCTTTACCTCCCTCGCATGGCCATTATCCTAACTTTTACTACATTGGCTATTCTAGCGCTTCTTTTGATCGCTCCTCTCTTAGGCCAAAGCGGGCCTCCTTATAGCTCTATTTTCGCTATTTTAATTATGATTACCTTGGTGGAAAAATTTGTCGCTGCCCAAATTGAAAGAGGCCCTAAAGGCGCTGTTCTTCTGACTGCTGAAACTCTTTTCCTCTCCTTGGTTTGCTACGGCGCGATCGTTTGCCCATGGGCAAAAAACCAAGCCCTTAACTTTCCCTTATGGACTATTGTCGGAGCTCTTTTAATTAATTTCATCCTAAGTAAATGGACCGGCTTGCGCCTTTCTGAATATTTTCGCTTCAAGACTGTTATTAAAGAAGTGGAATTGCCTGAAAAAAAATAACTTAATCCGTTAAATGCTAGATTTTTTTAAGAAATCTCAATACGTCCTGGGAATCAACGCGCGAAATCTTAACTACCTCCGGCCCTCAAATAAGATGAGGGCTGTTCGTATTGCTGACAACAAGCTTCTGGCCAAAAAAGTCCTTAGTCGAGCAGGCTTGCCTGTTCTGCAAACTTTTTCTGTGGTTGAGAGGCCAAGCCAGATAAAAAACCTTGACTGGCGCAATCTTCCTTCCACTTTCGCCCTCAAGCCTAATCGAGGGCTAGCAGGCGAGGGCATCATTATTGTTTACGGCCGCAAAAAGAAATTTCCCTATTCTTGGATTAAAGCTGATAAAAAGTTGATTGACGTTAAAGATCTCCAGAACCATATCTATAACATTATTGAAGGTAATTATTCTCTTTCCAATCTACCTGACACCGCTTTTTTTGAAGAGCGCATCAAACTGCTTAAGCTCTTCAAGCCCTATGTTTACCGCGGCATTCCTGATATTAGAATCATCGTTTACAACTCTATTCCAGTCATGGCCGAACTGCGCCTGCCCACTAAAGAATCTGGCGGTAAAGCCAATCTTCACTTGGGAGGCATTGGCGTAGGCATCGATATGGGCAGCGGAGTTACTACCACTGCTATTCAAAAAGACAAAATTATTGAATATTTGCCCCAAAGCCGCCTGCTCCTTAGCGGCATCCATATTCCCGAGTGGAAAGAAGTTTTGAGAATGGCTATCAACGCCCAAGAGACCAGCCGCATTGGCTTCTTGGGCGTTGATATCGCTATTGATAGAGAAAAAGGCCCTGTTATTTTAGAGCTTAATGCCCGGCCGGGACTCTCTATTCAAATCGCCAATCTCTCCTCTCTTAAAGAAAAGCTCCAAAGAGTAAAGGGGCTAAAGATTAAAAATGTTTCTAAAGGAGTTCAGATCGCCCGAGATCTCTTTGGCGGAGAAGTAGAAGAGGAACTGGAAGAAATTTCCGGACGCAAAGTCATTGGCATTAACGAACCAGTCGAGATAATCGACAAAGACAAAAACAAGCATAGCGCAATAGCCAAAATAGATACTGGCGCTTATCATACAACTGTCTGCAAAAGTCTAGCGGAAAAATTAGGCCTTGATGAAAAAATTATCGGCTACAAAAAAGTCCGCGGCGCCCTAGGGGCTCAAGAGAGACCCCTCATCCAAGCTTCCTTTGTTTTAGACAAAAGAATTGTCAGCGCAGAAGTTTTTCTTGCCGACAGAAAAGAAATGAAATATGATATTATTATCGGTCGGAGAGACTTAAAAAGATTTTTAGTAGATCCAGCCAAAAATGTCTTTATGGGCAAAAAAATTAAACGAACTTAGCCCTTATGGAAGTTAAAGACCTTTCCTCCCTCAAGCAAGCCTTTAAAGAAATCAAAAATCCCCTCTTCGGCGCGGGGGCTTATGCTTTTGATCGGCTAGGACTAGAAGAAATCACTTCTAATTACCGTCTTCTTGCCTTGCGCTATAGTTTAGATACCGCTTTAATCGAAAAAGATGTCCCTACTCTTTCTCTAGAAAAAGGCATGGGCACCAAGCATATTCAAGCACCGCGCAACGCCACTACTATCTTAGATCACCCCAAAACTAAAAAATACTTAAACCAATTCGATCGGCCGGCGATTACTGTTTATAAATCGTCTGAAAAAATGGAAAAAGTATGCCAAGAAAATAATTGGCTTTTAATGAGCAACCCTACTAATTTTGGCAAAAAACTATTTGAAGACAAAGTTAATTTCAGAAAAATCGCCCAAGAGCTAAAGCTTAATCTTCCGCCGGGAAAAATAGATACGCCCCGTCGCCTCCATTACGGCCATCTTGTTAATAAATACGGCCTTCCTTTCGTTATTCAACATCCCGCCAAGGGGGGCGGAAAAGGAACTTTTTTTATTAAGAATAAAGAAGATTTTCAGAAGGCCATTGCTAAACTAGAAGAAAAATGGAACAAGGAAGAAGCGAAAATAATCCGTCCGCCTACTGAAGCCATTGTAGCTCAATTTATCCACGGCCCTTCTCCCAGCATTACTGGCTGTGTAACCAGGCAAGGGATTCTCTCCACTAATCCCCAATTGCAAATTCTAGATATTCCCCAGCTCTACAATCCAGAAAAAGGAAGCGGCCTTTTCTGTGGCCATGACTGGACAAGCTCTTCCTTTTCTGAAAAAATTCTTCATCAAGCTTACGAAATGGTAGAAAAAATCGGCCTTTATTTCCATCAGCGGGGATATCAAGGCATTTTTGGATTAGATTTTATTTTAGACCAAAAAACAGAAAAACTTTTTTTAATTGAATGCAATCCGCGCCTTTTAGGGTCCTTCCCTGCTTTAACAATGTGCCAAACTATTAATAACGAACCTCCTCTAATAGGATTCCACGCGCTGGAATTCCTTAATCATCCCTACCGCATCAACTGCCAAGAGATTAATCGCCTGATAAGACAAGCCAAAAGAGGAAGCCAGCTCTTCCCGCATAATCTTACCGGCCACTGGGCAAGAAACCATAAACAAACCAAGGCAGGAATCTATCGCCTTAAACAAGGAAAACTATCTTACTTGCGCCCGGGATACCATTTAAAACACCTCGAAAAAGAAGAAGAATTCCTTATTTCTGATGGCGTCCCTTTTAAGAAATCTCATTTCAGCCCCAACAGAAGACTCTGCCGCATTCTCTCCTTAAACAGAACTCTAGCCCAAGATAATTATCAATCTCTTAACGAATGGGCCAAAAGCGTCGCCGAGGCTGTTTATCAATCATTTGATTTGAGACCGATCCGTCTGCTCAAACTAAAAAAAATATTTTTTCCTCACTTTATCGCTAAAGGATAAATGACATCTTGCTCTTTTCCTGGATTATAGATCCACCACTTCCCTCATCACGAAAAAAAATGAACTCGGCCGGGGAAACTATTGATTATCTTTTAAGCAAAAAATTAAAATATCCTGCTAGCTATAGGATTTTTTCTCTCAAGAAGAGATTTTTTATTGAGTAATTTTCTTGCCAAAAATATTTAATTTTGGCATTATTATAAGAATGAGTATCAAAAGAATAACAAGCCTGGGAATTGTTAAAGTAGCTTTTAAGTTAGCTGTTTTTTGCTTTGTCTTCGGTCTTTTAGGGACTATCTTTCTCTTCGCTTATTTTGCCAAGGACCTGCCTAATCCTAATAATATGGGGCAAAGAGAAATCATCGAATCAACCAAAATATATGATCGCAGCGGAGAAGTCATTCTTTACGACATCCATGGCGAAGAAAAAAGGACCGTCATCCCCTATAAAGAAATTCCCCAATTTATCAAAGAGGCTACTATTGCCATAGAAGACGATAATTTTTATCATCATATCGGCTTAGACTGGCGCGGCATCCTTAGAGCCGCTTGGTCAAATATCACCCAAAAAAGAATATCCCAGGGTGGATCTACTATTACTCAGCAATTTATTAAAAACGCCTATCTGGGAGGGCCTCAATCAGAGAGAACTATTGTTAGAAAAATTAAAGAAGCTATCTTATCTCTTGAGCTAGAAAGCAAATATACGAAAGATGAAATTTTGAGCTTCTATCTTAATCAGGTTCCTTATGGCTCAAACGCTTACGGTATAGAAGCCGCCAGCCGAACTTTTTTTAACAAATCGGCTAAAGAGCTTACTCTCGCGGAGGGAGCCGCCTTAGCGGCCCTGCCTAAAGCTCCCAGCTATTATTCTCCTTATGGCTCTCATGTTGAAGAATTAAAACAAAGAAAAAACTATATCTTAGATCGAATGGTCCAATTAGGCTATTTAGGGGCGCGGCAAGCGCAAGAAGCCAAAGATGAAGAAATAAAATACGCCAGCCAGAAAGATCTAAAAGCGCATCATTTTGTTGCTATGGTTAAAGAATACCTAGAGAAAAACTACCAGCAAACTTATGCTGACATTAACAAAGCGGGCCTTAAGGTTTACACTACTTTAGACTGGGATCTCCAGCAGATCGCCGAAGAAATAGTAGCCGAAGGAGTGGAAAAAAACCAGCAAAAATATAGCGCGAACAATGGCGCTCTAGTCGCTATTGATCCTAAAACAGGCCATGTAGTGGCTTTGGTAGGATCAAAGAATTATCAAGAAGACCAGTTTAATGTAGCTACCAGCCCCTATCGCCAGCCAGGATCTTCTTTTAAGCCCTTTGCCTATGCTGCCGCTTTTAGAAAAGGATATACCCCAGAAACAATGCTTTTTGACATGCCTACCAATTTTGGCGCTGGCGAACAACTTTATTTGCCTAAAAACTACGACCTTCAGTATCGCGGCCCTATTAGCATGAGAAATTCTCTGGCCCAATCTATTAACGTAACTTCGGTAAAAACGCTTTACCTGGCAGGAATAGAGGAAACCATTAATCTTGCCCACGATATGGGCATCTCTACCCTCAAAAACAGAAAAGCATACGGCCTTTCTCTGGTTCTAGGAGGCGGAGAAGTAAAGCTTTTTGATGAAACAGCCGCCTATGGCGTTTTTGCCGCCGAGGGGATTAAGAACAAGGCAGCCATCATTTTAAAGATAGAGGATGCCCAAGGAAATATCCTAGAAGAATACCGCCCTGATTCTATAAGAGTGCTTGAAGCGCAAACCGCGCGTCAAATTAACAGCATCCTTTCTGATGAAGCAGCGCGCGTGCCTATGTTTGGCCCTCAGTCAGATCTCTACCTGCCAGGCCGTTCCGCCGCCGCTAAAACAGGCACCACGCAAAACTACAGCGACGGCTGGACTGTAGGATACACGCCCAGCTTAGTAGTAGGAGTCTGGGCTGGTAATAACGATTATTCTCAAAAAATGAAGCCGGGAGCAGCCGGTCTTTATGTGGCCGCCCCTATATGGAAAGCTTTTATGGAAAAAAGCTACCAAGCAAAAGAAGAAACAAAAAAAGAAAAAAAATCAACTAATAATTATTTCAATCTGCCCATCCAGAATGAAGAGTTCGCTCCTCCTCAAGAAAACAACCCGCCAACTAAACCAATGTTAAATGGAGAATTTTTTTCTCAAACAACTGTTCTTATTAACAAAAAAACCGGAGAGGCTGCTACTGGCGAAACTCCTATTGGCCTAATAGAAGAAAGAAATTATCGCCAAGCGCATAATATTCTTTACTATGTTGATAAAGATAATCCTCTGGGCGATTATCCGAAAAACCCCAGCCAAGACCCCCAGTTCAACAACTGGGAAGCGCCAGTTCTTTTATGGGCGCAAGAACAAGGGTGCTCCGAAGACATTTGTTATAATCAAACTCCGCCCTGCCAATCCTGCCAGAATGGAAACAATTCGCCTGAAGAAAGCATTAATATTAAAATCATCTCTCCTAAAAACAACGAAACAATAAAAAAATCAGAATTAACTATTTCTGCTCAAGTAAAATCATTATTAAAAGTTAGCCAAGTAGAATTTTACTTCAACGACTATTTAATCGGAGTCGATACTCGTGTGCCTTATTCTTTGACTCTGCCTATTGTTTCTTATCTAGACCATTCTTCTGAAAAACAAATTATCAAAGCAAGAGTTTATGATAAATCGCTTAATAAAGCAGAAGATATTGTTGAAATAAGAATAGAATAAAAAAACACCCTTTAGCGCGAAAGCCTCTTACGGCATCAAGCCCCTATCCCCCCGGAAGGAGGCCTCGTAAGGAGGAGAACGAGGCGAGACTCTCGCACTAAAAAGTGTTGTTTTCTAGATTATATCACTTATTATATTTTATGTCAATAGATAATGACATAAAACTACGCTAAAAAACTGACATTATTGATATCATATAAATTTTGTTGATCTATGTCAAATATTGTTGACATAAAATATTCACTTGATATCCTATCAAAAAACATCTATAATAAAATATTAAGAAAGGAGAGTGCTGCTTTATGGCAATAAAAAAATTCACACTACCTAGGGTTGCCCACTGCAAAGAGGGCAGCTTAAAAGCCCCTATTCCTTTGTTTTCGGAATAGGGGCTTTAAAAATTAAAAACAACTACGACTTATTTTTCTCTTTGGTGTTTTTCTGTTGCCTCCCAAGCTAGATTAAAAATAATCTCCAAGCTGTTAGAAATATCTTGGCATTCAATTACCGCGCCAATAAGCTTATCTTGATGGGAAACAAAGGCTGTTTTATTGGCATAAACACTAATTTCAGTATGAAAAGGATATTTCTCATAAGGCACAAACCGCCGTTCAGTAAGATTGTCTTTT
Organism: uncultured Candidatus Saccharibacteria bacterium; assembly: GCA_964556655.1. Taxonomy (GTDB): domain Bacteria; phylum Patescibacteriota; class Minisyncoccia; order Portnoybacterales; family UBA2143; genus CAZKWY01. The sequence goes on along the minus strand of CAZKWY010000001.1, from coordinate 52,857 downwards.
TCTTTTAGAAAAGGGCCTTTTTGAGTGGTATAAATTACACGACTGACAACTTTTTTTAACTTCTTTTTCATTTTTGCCCTATGATCGTTTTTTTTTGGCGGAAAAACACGATAAGAATCATCTAAAGAAACAAATTCGCAAATATGATCTATTTTACTTTTAAGAATATCGTTTTGGATAGCTTTAATCCCCTCTCTTCCTTCAAAAAACATCACCCTGGGCTTTTCGCTAGAAGAAGATAAATTATAAATATAATCAAACTCTGATAGAGACAATTTAAGATCTTCTCTCTTTTTGGCAATTTCTTTTTCTTTGTTATCTAAAAAAGAAAGCAGTTGCGAAGGAGGAAGAGGCGAAAAGCGCTTTTTTTTATTCTTTTCCACAGAAGCCATTAATCCCATTTTAATAAGGCTATCCATCTGAACATAAGTAGTTGGTCGATTGACTTCTGCTTTTAAAGAAATTTTTGGATAGAAGCTTCTCCAAGCTCCAAAGAAGCTAGATAAACTCTAGCTTCTTTGTCTGATAAGCCAATTTGTTTTAATTTGCTAATCATTATACTTTAATAGGCATAACAATATAATTATAACTAATATCTCCTACTGGTTTTAATAAAACTGGCTTGGAATTATCATTAAGCCCCAAAACAACTTTATCGCTAAAAATATTGCTTAATCCTTCTAATATATATTGATAATTTAACGTTGCCTCTATTTCTTTCCCTTTAATCTTAGCCTCTATTTGGGATTGGTTTTGCCCTAGTTCAGTGTCTTTTGAGGAAACAATGACCGCCGATTTTTTAGGATTAACTAATAGATTGACATTTCCTGCCTTGCCGCTGAATAAACCGGATAATTTAACGCTGTTAATTAACTCCTGTTTATTAATAATAGCTTCTGTTTCAAGTTTGTCGGGGATAATTTGTTGATAATCTGGGTATTGACCCTCAATAAGACGTGAAACAATCTGCTGATTGCCCATATCAAATAAAATTTGGCTATTAGCAAAAAATAATTTAACCAGCTCGCTATCTTCTTCGCCTAAGATCCTTATTAATTCCTGAATTGTCCTCTGAGGAACAATAATAGAGCTGTTTTCTCCGAATGAAAAGTTGCTTTTCTCCGCTTCTAAATTTTTTTCCGCCAACCTAAAGCTATCTGTTGCCGCTAAGGTAATATTATTTTTATTAAAGGAAATAAAAACACCAGAAATTTCAGGCCTTGATTCTGAAAAAGAAGCAATGCTCACCACCTGAGAAAGAGTATCCCTTAAATTACTGCCTTTGATTTCTAAGACACAATCACTTTTAACTTTAGGGATAATAGGAAAATCATCGGCGCTTAAGCCGTTAATAATTGATTTATAGCTTTCGCATTTTATCTGCAGTTGGTTGTTTTTATTTTTTATCTCTACTTTTTTATTGGGAAGATTATTAACAAAACCAGCTATCAATTTAGCAGGCACAGTAATGCTTCCTTTTTCCTTAACTTTAACAGGAAGCCAACAATTAATGCCTATTTCAAGGTTAGTAGAAGAAATTCTTAGCTTATTCTTTTCTGTATTCAATAAAAGGTTATTTAAGATAGGCAAAGTTAAGTTTCTTCCGATAATTCTTTCCGCAATATTAAGGGCCTTTTTTAATTTTTCTTTGAGACAAATAATTTCCATTATTAATTAATAATAATATTAATAATATAAATATAAAATTATTATTGATATTATTAGTGATAATTTTTATGGGGAAAAACTTCTTTTTTGTTTATTAGAGTTATTTTTCTTTTTAACAGCTTGGGCAAAAAGAATAGAAAAGCTTGTTGATAAAAATCTTATAAGAGGTTAATTATAAAGCCTTTCTTTAATGAGATTGATTTCTTGTTGAAGAGAGTCGTTTTCTTCTATCTCCTTATTAATTTTTTGGCAGGCATAAATAACAGTGGTATGATCTCTACCGCCCAATTTTTCTCCAATAAAAGGATACGATCCTTTTAGCTCTTCTCTTAGGAGATGCATAGTAATTTGTCTAGGTCTGACTAATTCTTTTTTGCGGGAGTGGCTAGTTAAATCACTGATGGCGATATCATAAAATTCTGCCACAGTTTGAATGATGTTTTTGTGATTGGTCATTTTTTTTGGTGTTTTAATGATCTGAGAAAGTATCTTGGCGGTATTTTTAAGCGTAGGAGTGGTATTGTTAATTTGAGAAAAAGCCACTACCCTGTTAAGCGCTCCTTCTAGATCCCTAATGCTTTTTTGGATATGGGTGACAATATAATTAATTGATTCATCAGGGATTTTAACTTTTTTCTCTTGAGCTTTATTTTTTAAAATAGCAAATCTTGTTTCTAGATCAGGAGTGCTCACATCAGCGATCATTCCTCCTTCAAATCTTGATCTTAGGCGGTCTTCTAAGGTGGCGATAGCGTTAGGCGGCCTATCGGAGCTAATGATAATTTGTTTATTTTTTTGATAAAGAGAATTAAAGGTATGGAAAAACTCTTCTTGTGTTTTTTCTTTGCCAGCAATAAATTGAATATCATCAATAATAAGCACATCTGTTTTATGGTATTTATCTTTAAAACTTTCCATCCCTCTTTTAGAGATAGCATCTACAAGTTCAGTGGTATATTTTTCAGAGCTTAAGTATTTTATTTTTTTATTCGGGTGTTTTTTGGTTAATTCATTGCCAATAGCTTGCAAGAGGTGGGTTTTGCCTAATCCTACGCCGCCGTAAACAAATAAAGGGTTGTAGAGAGTTCCTGCATGCTTAACCACAGCTCGGCCGGCCGCTTGAGCTAATTCGTTGAAAGAGCCTACAATAAAGTTGTCAAAGTTATATTTAGGATTGAGATTGGTTTCTTTATTAAGATTAAATTCTTGAAAGCCTAATTGCTGGTCGTTTAAGAAGTTTTCTTCTTTTTCTTTCTTGTATTCGTTTTCTTTTGGTGAAAAAGAAGATTTCCCAATAACGAATTGGACATCTTTAACGTCAGGAGAGTGATTGCGGAGAATTTTTAAAATTAGTTTGTTGTATTTGTTCTCCAGCCATTCTTTGGTGAACCCGTTGGGAGTGTTGATGATAACAGTTCCTTCTTTTTTGGCATGAATGTCAGTGTTTTTGAACCAGGTGATATAATTGGCTTTGGATGTGGTCAGCTCTATTTCGGTTAAAGTTGTCTGCCAAAGTTCTTTTAAGTCCATAAACTTGGGGAAATTATTTTTTTGTTAGCGCTTTTATTCTATCACAAACCCGATATTTTAAAAAATATCCACAGATAATGCTGTTTTTTCTTTAGTTGTGGATTGATTGGGGATAAGTTGTTAGTGATTTGACTTAGTTTTTTTAAAATGCTAACCTAAACTAGGTCTTTAATTAATTTTAGTTATGTCTTTTACTTACAATCCCAAGAGAAAAAAAAGGAAAAGAACCCATGGTTTTAAAAAAAGAATGGCAGATAAATTTGGGAAAAGGGTTCTTTCTAAAAGAAGACTTAAAAAAAGAAAAAAAATAACTGTCTAGCCTTCATTGCAAAAGAAGGAGTTTTTGTTTTGCGCGTAAATGCTTAAACGAAAACACAAGCTCAAAAAAAAGAACGATTTTAAGGAACTATTTGATCAAGGTCGTTCTTATTACGGAGATTTTTTAAAAATCAAAACTAAAGCTAATAATTTAGGCTTTAATAGATTTGCTTTTGTAGTAGGCCTGAAAATATCAAAGAAAGCTGTTTGGCGAAATAAAATAAAAAAAAGGCTAGAAGAAATAGTCTTTGATGAAAAAGAGAAGCTTAAATGTTGTTTTGATATCGTAGTTATTCCTTCTGATAAGATTATAGAAAAAGAATATCAGCTTATTAAAGAAGAATTAACGTGCTTATTTGAAAAGGCTGGTTTAATAAAAAAATAAAAAAATGGAAATTTTTATTACTATTTTTAACGAAACTCTTTATCGTCCCCTCTTTAATGCTCTTGTTTTTATCTATAATATTATTCCCGATTTGGGCATTGCCATTATTGTTCTTACTTCTATTATTCGTTTGATTCTTTATCCTTTTTCTAAAAAAGCAGTTCGTTCGCAGAAAGAAATTAGCCAGCTTCAGCCAAAAATTAAGGAAATTCAGAAAAAGCATCCCAACAAAGAAGAGCAGGCGCGCGCCTTAATGTCCTTATACCAAAAGCATCGTATCAATCCAATGGCTGGATGCCTGCCTATTTTAATTCAGCTGCCGATTTTAATTGCTTTGTATCGAGTTTTTTTTACCGGTTTAGACGCGCATAATTTTGATTTGCTTTATAATTTTGTTCAGGAGCCTGCTTCTTTCAATGTTATGTTTTTAAATCTAGTTGATCTTTCACAAAAAAGCATCATCTTCGCTTTTCTTGCTGGTATTTTGCAGTTTTTTCATTCTAAAATGGTAATGCCCAAAAAAGGATCTTCGGCCCAGAAAGGCAAGGTAGGCGGCATTGATGTTTCTTCTATCCTAAGCAGCCAAATGACTTATTTTATGCCTTTGCTTACTTTTTTTATTGCTTTAAATCTTCCCGCCGCTCTGCCTCTTTATTGGTCTGTGATTACTGTTTTTGGCATTATTCAACATCGCTTAACTAAGGTTCGAACAGAGGCAGAGGCTTGAAATTTAATCCAATAAGTATTATATTAGTATTCTTATGGATAAGATTAGGCTGATTAAAGAAACTATTGCCAAGATGCTTGAATATATGAGCCTGCGCGAAGAGGTTTCCATAGAAGAGCATCCCCAAGAGGGTTTGTTGGTTAATATTCAAAGCGAAAAGGCTGGTTTTTTAATTGGCCAGGGCGGGATTAATTTAGAAGCTTTCCAACATCTAGCTCGTCTTTTAGTTAGCAAGCAAGCTGGAGAACCTGTTTATTTCTGTCTTGATATCAACAATTATCGCCAGCATCGGAGCAGACTATTGGAGGGATTAGCTCAAAACATTGCTCAGCAAGCTTTGTCAGAAAAAATAGCTGTTACTCTTCAGCCGATGCCTGCTCGCGAAAGAAGAATTATTCACCTTGTCCTATCCTCTTATCCGCGAATAGAAACAGAAAGCGTTGGCGAGGAACCTGAAAGAAGAATTGTCGTCAGATCTGTTTCTAAAAAATGATTGATAAAAAGATAGCTTATAACAGTTTGGTTTCTGCGGGGGCTAGAATTATTGGTCTAGCCCTTTCTTTAATTATTATCGGGTTGATTACCCGTCATCTTGGCCAAGAGGGTTTTGGCTATTACGCGACCATCTTGGCTTTTTTGTATTTTTTTACTGTTTTATCAGATCTTGGTCTTTACTCTATTTGCGTCAGAGATATTTCTCGTCCTCTTGCCGATAAAAAAAAGATTGCTAGCAATGCTTTTTCTTTAAGATTTTTTGCGGGTTTGGCTGTTTTTTCTTTGGCTCCTTTGACAATTCTTTTATTCCCTTATCCCGGCCAAGTAAAATGGGGCGTTTTAATCGGCGCTCTAGCTTTTTGGCTGATGTCTAATCAGCAGGTTTTAATGGGGATTTTTCAAAAATACCTTAGGATGGATAAGGTAGCTTTGGCTGAGCTTTTGGGCCGGCTTATTCAGTTAGGGCTGGTTTTTTTCTTTATTAAACTTGGCTTAGGATTTTTTTCTTTGCTTTGGGCTATGGCGGTCGGTTCCTTGATCTCTTTTGGCTTAACTTTCCTTTTTTCTCGCCGCTATGTTAAAGTCGGGTTTGATTTTGATTTTTCTTTTTGGCGCCGTTTGCTCCAGGAATCCGTTCCTTTGGCTTTGGCAATTATTTTTACGGCTGTTTATTTTAAAATGGACACCTTAATGCTTTCAGTGATGAGACCTCCGGGCGAAGTAGGGATTTATAATTTGGCTTATAAATTTTTAGAGAGCCTTTTGTTTTTTCCGGCAATGTTTGTTGGCTTAATCGTTCCGTTGATGTCTCGCTACGCGTTTACAAATCGCGAAAAATTTTACCATATTTTCCAAAAAGGATTTAATCTTTTGGCTCTTTTTATCGTTCCTCTTGCTGTCGGCACTTTTTTTATTTCCAAGGAATTAGTAGTGTTGGTAGGAGGCAGAGAATTTATTGCTTCAGCGTCGGTGCTTAACATTCTTGTTGTCGCAGCTAGTGTTATTTTTCTGGCCGTTCTTTTTTCCAATACCATTATTTCCTTTAAAAAACAAAAAATTCTTACCTATTTTTATGGCTTAGGAGCTTTAATAAATTTGGCGGCCAACTTGCTTTTAATTCCTCGCTATTCTTACTTTGGAGCGGCTTTCACCACTCTTTTTACCGAATTAATAGTCACGTTTTTAATGCTTGTGGTCGTCAGGCGGCTTCTGGGGCGTCTGCCTTCCCTTGTTTCTTTATTGAAATATTTCGGAGCTGGAGCAATAATGGCCTTATTTATTTGGTCGGGTTTATTAAATAATCCTTGGGTAGCCGTTTTTTCAGGAGGGGCGGTTTATTTCATTGTTCTTTATTTGATGGGCGTTTTTTCCATTAAAAAAGATCTTTTACCTTTAATAAGGAAAGATGTTGTATAAATGGTTGATTCTTTTAATAGCATATTTGCCCTTCCAAATCGCTCTCAACCCTCTGCCGGGGATAGATCTTTCTTCTTTGCGCGTTTTTATTTTAATTTTTTTTCTAATCTGGCTTTGGCAGAAAAGAAAATCTTTTTCTCGCCCCCTCTTTTTTCATTATGAGTCTTTCTTTTTGATCTTATTTTTGCTGTTGGCTGTCTTTTCTTTATTTTTCGCGGAAAATGTTCTTTGGGGGCTAAGGAAGATATTGTTTTTTCTTTCTATTTTTCCCCTTTATTTTTTAACCGTTGATTTATTGGACAATGGGAGAAAAAGAAGACAAGCCCTTTGGGCTTTATGGGGAGGCGCTTGTCTTTTGGCTTTTGTTGGCTGGAGTCAGTTTTTGGGCCAGTTTCTTTTTGGCTTGGAAAGAGTCGCTTCTTTTTGGGCTCTAAACATAATACCTGTTTTTTCAGGATTTAATCTTGGCTCTTTAATCTTGGCTTATCCCAGTTGGTTAGTCGAAATTAAGGGCGTTGCTATAATGAGGGCTTTTTCTGTTTTTTCTGACCCTCATATTTTTTCTTTTTACCTTGGCTTAATTATTCCTCTGGGTTTTTTCTTGAGCCGAAAAGAAAAGACAAGAAAGTGGCTTTTTGGCGGTTATTGGCTTTTGTTCGTTGCCCTTCTTTTTAGCTTTGCCAGAGGCGCGTATCTAGCAGTAATAGTTTCTTTTTTTGCTTTTTCGGGATTAGTAATTTTTCTTCGTTTAAAACAAAAACAATGGCTTTTTATTTGGCTGGCTTCTTTGATGATTTTTCTTCTGCCTTTTAATCCTTTTGCCAGTCGTTTTTATTCCAGTTTTGATTTAGAAGAGGGATCTAACACAGGCAGATTGGAAATGTGGAAAGAGGCGGGAACGGCGGGACGGAGTAATTTTTGGCAAGGGGTGGGGTTTGGAAACTATACTTTGGTGGTTGATAGTGATTCTGATTATCGCAGTCCGATTAACGCCCACAATCTTTATTTAGATATTTTTTCTGAAATGGGTATTTTTTCTCTGCTTGTCTGGCTGGCTCTTTTCTTGGGTCTTATTCTTTTTCTTTTTAAGAGAATATGTTTAAGAAAGGACGAGGTCGGCAGCGAGGAATTATTCTTGTCCGTCTCTTTGATGGGAGCGCTTGTTTATTTTTTGGGCCATAGCTTTTTTGAAACAAGCCTTTACCACCCCTCCCTTTTGGCTCTGCTGATGGTTATTTTAGGCTTGGCGAGGAGCCTTTTAGAAGATATTTCTCGAAACAATGGCTAGTTTAATCCATAGTTTAGTAAAACATTTTTCCTATCTCATTATTGTTTGCCTGCCTCTCTATTTGCTGCGTTTTAAGGCTGGCTGGGTCCCTTTTAATTTTATTGAGATCCTTATTTATCTTACTTTCTTTTTATGGCTTTTAAAAAAGGCTCTTCAAAAAGAAAAAATATCTTTTTTTGATTTTCCATATCCTGTTTTTTTAATTTTTTTTGGAGCTACCTTAGCTGTTTTCTTTTCCTCCAATCTTTCTGCCAGCGCTGGCATATGGAAGGGGTGGTTTTTGGCGCCCCTTCTTTTTTATCTGGTTTTAATTGATCTTATCAAAAAAAGAAGCTATTTTATTTCTCTTCTGCGAGGATTATTTCTCTCAGGCGCCTTAGTCAGCTTAGTTAGTCTTTGGTATTGGCTCAATGGGGATTTGACTTATGACGGTCGATTAAAAGCTTTTTTCCTTTCTCCTAATCATCTAGCTATGTATTTAGCTCCGATTTTGGCTATTTCTCTAGGACTATGGCCTTTAGCGAGAAAAAAAGCTAAAAAAACTGTTTTGTCCGTTGGTTATTTTTGTATGGCGTTTGTTCTTTATCTGACTTTTTCTTATGGCGCGTGGCTTGGCTTGGTCGGAGCCTTTTTCTTTTTGCTGGTTGGATTAAAGAAAGCAGCTTTTCTTTCGGATAGAAAAAATCTCATCATTCTCTTTTTTTTAATGATAATTATTTTCTTTTTAATCCAGTGGCCAGAGGAAAAATTGCAAAGAATAGTTGATTTTTCTTATCCTTCCCTTAAATCAAGGATGGTTATTTGGCAAAGCGCCTTAGAAATCGCTAAAGATCACCCTTTTGTCGGCATTGGGCCGGGAGTGTTCCAGAGATATTATTTGGCTTATCAGCATAATTTTCCTCCTTATCCAGAGTGGGCTGTTCCCCAGCCACATAACATTTTCCTAGCTTTTTGGCTGCAGACAGGACTGCTGGGCATTGTTGGTTTTATCTGGCTTTTATTGGCCGTTTTTAAAAAAGTTTTTTCATTTAAAAAAGCCCCTCAATTTCAGGGCTGGCAGTTTTATCTGGGGGCAGTTTTATTATATTTTCTTGTTCACGGCCTTTTCGACACGCCTTATTGGAAGAACGATTTAGCAATTATTTTCTGGCTTATTATAGCTCTAGCGAATAAAGGTGACCGTCTTGCTTGTTAAGGAAAACAAGATGGTCCTCTGTTTCTGAAAGAATAATTTTAGAAATATTATACGGTTCGCCTTTTATCCCTGAAGAATCAAAAACTTTTTCTGTCTCTTGAGTGTCTAGATTAATCCACCAAATATCGTCAAAAAAAGTTATTTTATCCTTATAGTAATCGTCTGGCAAAACTGAAGAAGAAGGAATTTCTTTTGGCACGGCGCAAAAAATACTGCGGTTATCGCGGCTCCAGACGCACTTCTCAGCCAATGTTTCAAACTCCGTGGCTATAGTTTTTTGGCTGTTAAGGTCAAGCATTTTTAGGCTTAGCTTTTTTCCTTGTTCGTTGGTTTCAGAAAAAAGAATTTTGTCGCCTTGGGGCGACCAAAGGGCAGTGAGGCCGTATTTTCCTCCCATTGCTTTTTCCCATTTGCCGGAAGCAGTGTCAATTAAATAAATAAAGCCCTGGACTAGTCCGCTGGCTTTCGTTGAGGCAGCGAGCTTGTTTTCTTTTGGCCAATCAAGGAGGAGATTTTTTAACGGTGTTTTAGAAATAATTTTATGAGGCCCTTGAGCGAATTGTTTCAGGCTAATATTATTTGTTTCTTGGCTGGTATATTGATAAGCTATGGTGTTTTGTCGATTATGCCAGGAAATTTCTTTGATGTTTTGGTCTAAAAGCTGAGCTTTTTGGCTCTGGTAATCGTAGAGATATTTTTCTATGCTGTTTTCTTTCTCAAAAAAAGTAATGACTTGGTCTTTTTGGGGCGACCAGATTACTTTAACAAGGCCCTCTAAAATATCAGAAGAGATTCTTTTAGTGTCCGATCCGTCAAAATTGGCTTGAAAAACATTGCCGTTGTTTTGGAGATAGTATTTCACTTTTTGTCCGTCAACAATCGGCCCTAACGCTGGCTCTTCAGAAATAATTTTAAGATTGCCAAGGAGGGATTTTTCTTTTCCCCCGGACGGCTCTTCTTCGTCGCTAAAATAGACCTCATAGGCGATTAAAGCGCCTAGGCTGGCCAAAAAAGCGATGATTAATCCAATAAGAATATTTTTGTAAGACATATATTATTATTCTGACGCTGGAGATGGCTCGCAATTGTTGACTGGCGCGCAATTTACTTCGCAACCTTCCTTGCAAGCCTCCTCGCAGTTTAACTGACAGCTTGTTTCGTTTTCCCCATTGCATGTTATAGAATAAGGTTCCTCGTTTCCTTTTGGATAATAACATTTATATCTTCCTCCCCACCAATTTGTTTCTTTCCCAGACCCCTCAATATTGATAGGGGCGGCTTTTGGCTCCCTTAAGCTTACTAAGTCTGGATTGATGGTGTTTAAGATAAGAAAAGCCATCAAAGCTAAAAGAAGGCCGGAAAGGGCAGAGCGGATCCTTTCTATCGCGCTTTCTTTAGAGGTGACCGACTCCGAAAGCATATAAACAAAGCCGGAATAAACCAGCATGATCAAGGCAGTGGCGGCTACAATGCTAATACTTCCCATATAAATATAACGAAGATAACTAAGCAGGCCTTCTTCGGGGCTTCCGGCGTTTTCAAAGGGAAGTTCCGGATAATCTATGATCAATTCGTATTCGGCAAGAGAATTTTCCGGAGCCAAAAGAAGAGCCGCTGAAAAGAGAGAAAAAAGAATAATAAAAACAAGCAGTGATGACTTATTGGCCATTATTTTGAGGAATTAAATAAAGCAAAGCGCTGTTTTTCGCTGATTGATTGGTCTGGGAGTCAATAGCGCTAAAAAACAGATTCCCAGAAACGATTTTTTTAATATTATCAACTCTTAAAACGAGCTCTTGGGGGTTCTCTCCGCTAGTATTTTGAGCTTTTTTATCGCCCAAGCGCCATTCATAGGCCAGCTCTTCGGGCTGGTTGATATTAAAAAAGTAGGGTTGGATAAAAAAGGAGCTTTCTTGGCCGGAAATTAGGGCAAAGGCGCCTGATAAGCGGGGCCCGTCTAACGAAAAGTGTCTTTTTTCTAAGACCACTTCTGGCGAGACAAGAGGAATAGATATCTCTTTGTCCGCAAGAGGCAGCTTGTTGTCGTCTTGAAGCCGGAGCCTGACCTGGCAAGAAGGACGGAAACATTCAAAGGAAAAAGTATTTTTGCCCCGCCCTGATTCTTCTCTCATCAGTTGGTTGTTTAAATACCAGCTAAAAAAAAGCTCGCTATCGGGCCGGTCTGTAGAATAAGTAATAGCCGCGATTTCTATTGTGCTTTCTCTAATAGGCAGAGCTTTGCCTTGGTACAGAGGAGGAGTGTAGGCGTTTGTTGACCATAACAGATCAATAGGGCTAGCAGAGGGGGCATTTTGCGCCCCAACGCTTATTGTAAAAGCAAAAAAAATTGCTACTAGAAAAAGAGCGGCGAAATTTTTGATTAGTTGGCGGTTCATTTATTTTGCGTTATGATTTTTTCTTTGCTCTAAATAAAGGCTGATGACAAAAATTGTCCAGGCAGGGGAAACATCTCCGACTAATGGGATAATTTCTATGGCAAAAGTAGAGGCAAACCTAGTTGTAGGAAAGCGTTTTAGCCGGAGCCAACACCATGAACCGAGAATAAAAGAGGTGGCTAAATCAAGAGCTCTAAATAAAAGCAGGTCTAATCCTATCCAGTCGCAAGCGTCATTTAAAAAAGCAATGCTGCCAAAAACAATAAATTCTACCCCGCTAAGATCGCTTGGAGGACTTCCAGCAGTTTTTCTTGCTGAAATTTTTCTAGCTTTTTTTCTTTCAAGGCTTCTTTCTTGATTAAATGATTGGCTGTAATCTGGCATGGCTAATAAATATTATCAGAAGGCGGTCCATTGCCCTCTTCTTCATCTAGCTCTCTTTTGGCTCGTTCAATTTCTTGGAGCTGGGCTGGGTCAGAAGTAATAACCTGATCTTCGGTGTAGGAGGCGACAACCCTTATGGCTGCGTGTTTGCCGCCAGCGAAAAAGATGCCCTCCCCTACCGCGCTTTCCAAGATCATATATTTTTCTTGGTTGGTGAGGTTGAATGTTTTCTGGACCAAATCTATGGCTGCTGGCGACTGCTTAAGGAGAAGTTGGAGTGAAGAGTTAGTGATAATCGGTTTGCCGTATCTTGACTTCATAAAATCTGTAACGTCCTGAGTAATAGTCGTTAGGCCCAGATAGTATTTGCGGCATCTTTTGGCAATGCCGAATAAGAAAGAAGCAGCATCTTCGTGTTGCATCATCCACCATGCCTCGTCTACTACCATCAGGCGCTTCTTTCTTTTCGAACGAATAATGTTCCAAATATAGCGCAGGATAACATAAGTGGCCATCGGCCTTAGCTCTTCTTCCATGTCTCTGATGCTGAAGGTGACTAGTTTTTTATCTAGTTTAACATTAGTCGGCTGGTTAAAAAACCCCGCGTAGCTTCCGCTGATATATTTTTCTAGCCGATTAATCAGCCCCTCTGCGCCTTCCATGCCCCTTAAAATAGTGCAGAGATCTTGCATTAAAGGAGGATTAATTTTACTGAAATCTGATTTGGGGGTGATGTCGCGGGCGGCATAAGTTTCATGGAGGGCGCGGTCAATAATAGAGTCTTCTTCTGGAGTCAGTCCGCCCAGCATAATGCGCAAGAGACCGACAAGGTTAATAATATTTCCTTTGAGTAGGTCGGCTGGGTTTTCGTCGGGTCCGGGAAGAGGCAGATCAAAAGGGTTTAGGTGGTTGGGTGAAGCTAGAGAGATGTCAATAAAAGAGCCGTCTACTGTTTCGGTAAGATATTTATACTCTTTTTCTGGATCAACAATAATTACTTCGGTATCCTGCATTAACGATCTTAGCACCTCTAGTTTTACGGAATAGCTTTTCCCCGAGCCAGATTTGGCAAAAACAACCATATTGGCGTTTTCTAGGCTAAATCTGTCAAAAAGGATCAGAGAATTATTGTGTCGGTTAATGCCGTAAAGAACTCCTTTGTTATCAGTTAAGTCAGAGGAAACAAAGGGAAAGGCCGAGGAAAGAGGGCCGGTGTTAAGGCTGTTATTGATGTAGAGCTTGTCGCTGCCTAAGGGTAGAGTTGAAGTAAATCCTTCTTCCTGTTGAAAAATAGCCGGTTTAGCATAAATAATTTGGTTTTCTAAAAGCGCTCTAATGCGGGTTTCAATATCATCAAGCTCTTTTACCGACCGAGAGAAGAAGGTGATATAAAGGCCGAATTTAAAAAGTTTTTCCTGTCCTTGCAAGAGGCGGTCGCGCAATTCTTCCACATTGCGCAAAGCCGCTTCTAGTTTGGGGTCTCGCACTTTGCCTTTTTCCATTTGTAAAGAGACCTGAGACTGAATTTCAGCTACCCTTTTGGTCATTTTTTTCAAGATGTCGCTAGTGTCTACAGGATGGATAAAAAGAGAAATATTAGTTTCTTGGTCGAGGGTAATAATGGGAGAAAGCCATCCTGTAGTAAGGGCTTGCGGGTAGCTAAAAACAAAAATAGTCCGGCCGTATTTTTCTCCCAGCTGGATATAGTTAGAGTCAATCTTTAAAGCCGCCGGGGCGATTAAATCTGTAAGATCTAAAGATTGGCCGTTAAAATTGAAAGACTCTTCTTTTTTGTTTTTATTAAACCAAGCCATAATTATTCCAGTTTAAGTTTTTTATTTCTAGGCAGCTCAGGTTCTTCTTTCGCGCCGGGATTGTAAAGTTTGTAAAAAAGCTCAATCAATTCATCGGTTTTTAAGGGAGCAGTGCGGATGCCCATAGAGCTAAGGCCGGTAGCCACGAATTCTACTCTTTGCCAGAGGCTGTTTTTCAAAGTCTGGAAATGCTGGTTTTCTGCCTCTGATTTCTTTTTTTTGCCAAAGAGGCCGCTTAAAAAGCCTCCTTTTTTAAAAACATTAGGCGTGTAAGGAACAACCAGATAAAAAGAACTGGCCATGATGTTAGCTATTTCCGAAAGGCTTTTAATAAAGTCAATATATTCAGCAGTTTGAATTTTTAACAAATCGTTTTCTTGGCGCGCCTGTCTTTTCTCCAGTGACTCAATATATTCAGTAATGTCAAATTGCCTTGAGGAAGTTAAAATCTGGATAGAAAAATCAAGCGAATTAAGAAATTCTTGGTAGCGATAGACAATAGCGTCTTGTTCTTCAGCTGATTTGAGGGAAAAATTTAAGCTGTTGGCCATCAAAACAGCCCTTAACTCTTTGCTCTTAAGGATGATTACATCGTTTTTAATTTCTTTAATGTCTAGGTGTTTTTGAATGGGAGTGCTGTTGTCTGATAAGGCCATAATTTAGGAAAAATTATTATTATTGTTCCTGCGCCAAAGATATATTTTAGGCTTGCTAAGATATTTAAAAAAAGAGCCTAAAAAACTGATAAAGGGCCGGCCGTTTACCTTGCGAAAAGCCAGCAATAAAGAGGCGGCGCCAACAGGAATAGCGGCAATAATAAAAGCGCCCAATCTTAGAATAAACCATAAAACAAAAAGAACGCCCGTTCCTCCTGCCAGATAGAGAAACTGTTTTAAGGTGAAGGGGCCGACAATCTTATCTTCCATTTCAATAAATTGTGGCACTTTAAATTGCATAACCCATTAATAAATATTATTTTTTAAATCTACTATTCTTCCGTTGCCGGAAGGAGCTTCTTTTTGTTTTTTTGGTTCCGGTTCGGGCATGGCAGGTTTCTCTGGGGCTGGAGAAGCTTCTTTTTCTCTGGGCCATTCTTCTATATGATGAATTTTTTTGAGCTCTTCTTTAACTGGCAAAAAAATGAGTTGATTAATATCTCTTGCCAGCTGGCGGGCGCTTTCTTTCTCTAAGCCGCTTTTCTCTTCCAGCTTCTTGACGAAATTAACGATATTAATTTCGCCTAAGATAATCATTCCTGCCGCCCAAGATGCTTGGCAGTGCTGGGTTTCGTTTAAGCTGTTTTTTCTTGCCGCCTGAAACATCTTTTCGGCCGTTTCTGTGCTTAAAAGAGTTTCTCTTAATTTTGGCGGAAGATTAAAATAGCGGCGAAAAACTTCTTTTCGTCTAGGATTTTTTATCTCCTCCAGCTTTTCTTCAGGCTGGACGTATTTTTTCGCTTTGTATTTTTCCATGTTTGGTTATCCTATTAGTTGTAGTCGTTGGGCCTTCGGAGGTTTCTCTTTCTGAAGGAGCGACATTCCATAAAGCTTGTCCTCCCGGGCCCATAAAGTATTTTTTAATTTCTGGACGCAATGCGGTCCAGCGTTCCTTGAGGCCTGATTCTAGCTTGTCTATGAGGGCTGGGTTTGTCTCGCCTATTTTTTCTAGGAACTTGCTTTTAAAATTGCCTCCTGCTTCAAACTGAGCAGTGAATTTTCTGGCAATTTCGGGGGTTATTTTTTCCGACTGGATTTTTTCTGTATCATTAAGCTTAAGTCCGGCAATAGTTTTGTCGACGTCAGCGGCTAAGTCAAGACGCGCTTTTTCCAAATCTCCTTGGACATTGTATCTTCTGGCCAATTTCATTGCTTTGTCCATTTCTCCTTTTCTATTTAAGAGGTTTGTCTTTTTTCTTTTGGCCAGTATTTTAGCCGCGGCTGCTTTTTCGCGTGGGTTCCCTGCGCGAAATCTTCTGACCACGTTTTCATCGGTAAAGTCGTCAAACTTCTTCTCTGATTCTGCCATAGCTTTTCTCTCTTTTTCAGTGAATTGTTGGAGCGGCTTAGAGATTTTTTTGCCAAATCTGCTTTCACTCGCGCTTTCAGTCAGTTTTTTCATGGCTCCGCTTGTGGCCGCCGTTCGGCCAGCCCATTTAACGGGAGCCATGCTTGTTCTTTTGCCTATTTTTTTCGCTTTTTCGCCAAACCCTTTGGCTGTTCTCATGGTGAAGTTAGATCCTTTTATGCCCATTTTTTGGGCTACGATCAATCCGCCGACTACAAATCCTATTACTACAGCATAATTAAGGATCAAATCAATGTTGGAAAAACCATTAAGTCCGGCAACGGTAGCCTGCTGGCCGTCTTTGCTTCCAGTTCCGGTTGAAGTAATATATTGAGTGACCAACCCTTTTTGGGCAGTCAAAAGGGCGAGATAAACAAAGAAAGCATAAAGAGGAGCGAAAAACGACCATTTTAAAAATTGATTGACCCATGAATTCCAAGATCCGCGAGTAGCAGGTAAAATCATTGCCATTAGCGCCAAGGGGACCAAAATAAGTAGAATCCATAGAGCGGCCACTCTAAAAATCATGAGCAACGCTCCTAGAAAAAGGGCTAGAGTGGCAATAAGGATGACAATAATGCTTCCTATAAGGCTGACGATAACTTTCCCTGACGGGTCTGGATTAGTGGCAATTTCTCTAACTCCTTCTTCGTTCATTTGGATCGCTTTTTGCAGTTCTATCCCCCTCATAAGCTCTACCGAAAAAGATCCGCCAGCTTTTTCTATGAAAAAACCAGCTATTAATTGAGTAAAATCAATCACCAGACCGCATCCCACTAAACTAAAATTAACCAAAAGAGCTACGCCAATCAGCTTGGGTAGAAGGCTTTTCATGCTGTAGTTATCAATTTTTAAGGTTGTAGCAAAGGCAATTACTAAAAGGATGAGAATAAGGGATAAATTAACGATGTCCCTGCTTATTTCCCATCCGGCCCGGATAGTGGGCGAATCAGTAAAACTGCTGATGTTGAGGGCGTAGTCAAACAATTCTCCTACTAAGGCCATTAGTCCTCCTACAATCATAAGCGCTTTTTCAAGGAGCCATTGAAAGGCGTCTCCTATTGCTCCCAAAGCTTTGTTCCCTATGTATTTTCCTACTGTATAACTGCCCAGTCCTCCTCCGGGTCCGAAGTCTGCAAAAGTTTGAGCTTTAGCGGCGGGCGCGGTAAGAAAAGAAGAAAAAAGAAAAATAAAAACGAGGAAAACGCCCAAAATTTTTTTCTTGTTTTTTATTGTCTTTTTTCCTTTCATAAAGTTTTTAATTGCCGCATCCGCAAGTGCCGGTTACAGAGTCCCATAAATAGGCAGATGATCCGTAGAGGCATTGGCACAATACTTCACAGCTGGGGATGCAGCATCCGCAATAACAGCATTTAGGCAGGCACGATAGGCAGCAGTCAGAACAGCAAAAGGCAAAAAAACTATGGCCAATACCTTCTTTAGGATGTGTTCCGTCTCCGCATTGCATGCCCAAGGGAATTTTATTAGATGTGCTTATTAAAGACATCGTTCTTTTCAGTTTTTTTACCATTTCGTCGATATAGTCAATTTGTTGTTGGTAGTGTTGGATCTGGACCATTTCTTCAATAGACAGAGCCGCTTCTTCTTTTTTTTCTTCTATTTCTTCAATCATTCTTTCCGCTTCTTTAATTCTAGACCTAACAACATCTTTTGTCCCTTCAACTATTTCCTGGGGCGCTTCCATGCCTTGATCCTGAGCTTTAGAAACTTCTTTTTCCTTGCCTACCCAGTCAAAGACTGCTTGGATGTTGTTTCTTATTTCGGGACTGTCTTCTTCAATTAGGAATGTCGCTTCGCAAACGTCGTCTTCATTATCTTCCTTGCTGTAATAGTTTATTTTTTGGGCAATAGTTTTAATTTCTTCTGCGAGGGTGTTTTGGGAGGAATATTCCAGCGAAGCCTTGTTTTCTGTTAGGGGCAAAAGGCTGGGTTCGGGCAGAGAAGCTTGTTGGGGCGAGAGGTTGTTTTGTTTGTGGCTGTTAATATCAATACTATTTAAAAAAATTATTGCTGATAATCCTAGACAGATGGCGAGAAGCTGTTTAAGGCTGAACATAATGATCGTTTGTTATTAAATTCCGATATCGTCCAGAATGTCGGGCAGGCCTGGAATGGTAACGTTAACATCGGTTAAGTCGTTTAAGTTGTCTAAAAGGCCTTCAAGCGGGCCTAAAAGGCTCTCGCACATTTCAGGATAATAGCGGCAAACATCAAAACTTCTTCCGCAAATATTAACGCTGGGAACTTTAAGTCCAGGAATAATGCCGCTTAAGTCAAAAATTTCATAGCTGCGGCAGAATTCAGGGAAGCAGGCGCAGAAAATATCTTCTAAAGCGCTAAGGCTGTCTGCTGCTACATTATTCCACCAGACAATATTTTCCTGGCTGGCCGTTCCGGCGGTGACGTCTTTGTAGGGCGGTTCAGGAGTTTGGCCGGGAGCGCCTAGAGCGTCTTGGGGAGCGGCGTATTCCGGCGTAGCCGCTAAGTTAAACTGGGCTTCGGTAACGGCCGCTTTGTTGGAGGCGATTAAACTGCCTGGAACTTGAATTTCTTCTTTGCTATTGCCGCCTGGTCCAAGCTCCCCTTTTTCGTTTTCGCCAGTAATGGGCTTAATGCCTTGATAGGCTAGTGTTTTAGTGATTTGTTCTTCTTTTTTGCTTTCTGCTAATTCTTGGGCTGCTTTTTTGGCAGAAAAGAAAATGCCGTAATCGTTATTATTAGGTTTGAGGGCTAGCCGCCATTGGTCCCATCCGCCGCCCTCTTCTTTTTTAAAAATGTTTTCTATACCGACAAATTCAGGATCTTTTTCCGGAAGCGCGGGGTCAGAATATGAAGAAACAAGGCTTCTTTTTACGGCAACGCTCATAGCTTCCTTTTTCTCTTCGCTCATAACAGTTTCGTCTGCTTTGAAATGGACATTATCTAAATAGTTATAGGCGCTTTGGACCGGCTCTTGATACATATAGTCGTGGAAATTTCTAATAATGGTCTCTTCGTATTGGTTATTAAAGGCGCGGCTTAATTCTGAAACCTGTGTTCTGGCCAGCTTTTCTCTTGCCAGCGCTTTTAAGTCGTCAAGAGTATCAGAAGTATCTTTGACAATATGAACATCAAGGGCTACGCTTTCTGCTAGTTGGCTTTTTAAAGAGTTAATTCTAGCGCGTAGAGCTGTCAGCTCTCCAACGCTTTCTTCCATGGTGTCGATTA
Organism: uncultured Candidatus Saccharibacteria bacterium; assembly: GCA_964556655.1. Taxonomy (GTDB): domain Bacteria; phylum Patescibacteriota; class Minisyncoccia; order Portnoybacterales; family UBA2143; genus CAZKWY01. The sequence goes on along the minus strand of CAZKWY010000001.1, from coordinate 33,949 downwards.
GCGCTTTATTAGAATCTTCTTTGTTTTCTTCTTCGGCAATAGCTCTTTCAAGCTCTACGATCCTTTCGTTGATATTATCTAAAAGGCTGTCAAGGACGATTTCTTTGTCGTCAGGTGATCCTTGCATTTTCTGTGTATGAGTAACAGTGGCGTTATAGGGATCTCCTTCGGTGTATTCTCTTTCGCCGATAATTTTTGATTGAAGATCTGCTTCCGGATCGGTATCAGAGATATCGGAAACGGTTTTAATTTGATTAAGGTATTCTCCAAAAACGACTACTGGTACAGCCGCTTGGCTTTTTAAGGGCGCCAAAAAAACGCCCGCGCTAAAAACGGTTATAATCATTATTAGCTTAGCTGTTCTCTTTGCGGTCATTTATTGAGGAATAGTAATGTCGTATTTTTTCGCCAAATTATTTGTCTGTGCTTGGAGGGCTACGGTATAAGGGACTAATTCTTGAGAACCCTTGATAGAGACTAATGTTTTAAGGGGGCTGTCTTGGGCCGATTTAAGGTCTTCAAAAAGTTGGATTAAGGGAGTCATTAAAGCTAAAGTTAGCTTATGGACTTGGAGCGCTTCTATGGGGACGGTTATCTGTCGAAGGCGCTGGCGGCTTTGTTTAAGATTAGCGATAATCTGGTTAATCTTTTCGCTTTTGCCCAGCCTGGCTTCCAGAAAGGCTTCTTTATATAAATCAGGGTTTTTTAATTCAGACGGAGTTTGCGCTTCTTGAAAATATTTTTCTAATGCTTCTGGCCCTGTTTCTAGAGAAATATTAAGATCTTTTTCATCCGGCATCTGAATGTCTAGGCTGGGATTAATTTTAGCCAAGAAATTTTCCAAATTGGTGATTTTATCCCCAGGAGAAGGAACTAGCGGATCGTATCCAGCGGCGATTTCTTCTCCGTCTAAATATCCGTCTTGGTCGGAGTCAGGATTATATGGATCCGTGCCGTAAGCCTTCTCTTCTCTGTCGGTAAGCCCATCATTGTCAGAGTCTTTTCCGCCGGGAAGATCTTGGATGCTTTGCTTTTCTCCGCTGAATCTTTCTGGTCCGTTATTTTTAGGGCTATTTTTAGCGGGATCGTCTTTGATTAAAAACCATCCTACCATTGCCGCTGAAAAGATAAAAAAGCCTCCGAAAATTTTCTTTTTAATAGAAGATTGCTTTTTTTTCATCATTTGTTAGCTTATTATACCACAGTGTAGCCAAAAACAACAAAATCCTATCCACAACTAATAGCCTTTTTAATTCGGTGAAATTAGCTTTCTCCTTTCGTTCTTCTTCTATTGACAATATATAATTTTAAGTGGTATAATTTAGAAAATATTTTAGTTCTTTACAAAGGAGGAGAAAATGAAAAGAATTAGGGCAACAATGGCAATGGCAATAGTCATGGCGCTTTCTTTTGGATGCACTCATCAGTGGGCAGCGACAGGCGCCCTTCTGGGCGCTGGTATTGGCCTTCATACGGGAGATGAAAGAGGCGCTCTCGTAGGCGGGTTAACTGGCGCTGGAGTCGGGTCGGTCGTGGATCATCTTTCCAAAAGCGGGGAGGAGAAAGCCTACGTAGATCCGTCCGAGCCGCCTGGATTTTTCAACTGGCGGTTCAAAATTTTTAATGGCCTTAGCCGCAAAGTTCTAGTTTACATCCAGGATGACGCGGCTTGGCATTCCCTTAATCCCGGCGGGATACTTGTGAAAGATGTTCCTAGGGGATGGGGAGCGCGAAGAAGAGAGGAGACACTCATTATGGTCAGAGTCTATAGCGGTTCTGAGTTGCTCGGGACAGCCAGTAGGCGTATCCGAGTCAGAAGAGGGGAGGAAGGCTTCTGGCACATCAGAAGCTACCGAAAATTAAGATAACCCTTCACCCACCGACCGCCTAGCGGTCGGTTTTTTTATGTTAATAAACGGCTTAAATTAATCCATTCTTTAATGGTTAAGTTTTCTGCTCTGGCCTTTTCTTCTATCCCCGTCTTTTTGATCGCTTTTATTATTCCTTCCCTTCCTTTTTTTAGTTGACTGGTTAAATTATTGGCTAGCTGTTTGCGGGGGGCAAAAAATCCGGCCTTAACTGTTTTAAAAAATCTCTCCGAGGATATCTCTTGTGTTTTTTCAAGGGGATTTATTTCAATAATGGCAGAATCTACTTTTGGCTGAGGCCAAAAACAAGTTTTGGAAACATATCCTTTAATTTCGGGCTGGCTGTAAAACTGGACTGAAACAGCTAGAATGTTCATTCGCGGGGGCTTGGCGCAAATCCTTTGGGCAAGTTCTTTTTGAACTAGAAGAACTATTTTTTCCGGCTGATTTTCTAATTCTAAAAGCTTTCTAATAACATGCTGGCTAAGATAATAAGGCAAATTAGCCACCACCTTCCAAGGACAGTCCTTCAAGGACTGTCCTAGAATTACAGTCCTTGAAGGACTGTCAAAAAAGGACTGTCCTAGAATTACAGTCCTGCGGATGTCGGAGGTAATAATGGATGTGTTTTTAAAAGAAGAAAGGTTTTCTTTTAGGATCTTTGATAGTTGAGGGTCTTTTTCTACGGCAATTACTTTTTTGCTCTTTTGCGCTAGTGCTTTAGTAATAGCGCCTGTGCCGGGACCGATTTCTAAAATAGTGTCTTTCTTACTTATTTGAGCTATTTTGACAATTTTATTAACAATATTTTGGTCAATTAAAAAATTTTGCCCCAGTCTTTTTTGGGGTTTAAAGTCGTGTTTTTTAAATGTTTCCCTTAATATTTTGGGCGAAGTAAGGTTCATAGCCAAGGACTGTCCTAGAATTACAGTCCTTGAAGGACTGTCAAAAAAGGACTGTCCTAGAATTACAGTCCTAGAATTGGCGGAAGGCGATGAGGTGTTCGGGCAAGTCGGAAAGGAAGCGGGAAGGATAATTAGCCATTGTTTGTCCCCACAGGCGGCGTTGATTAGTGAAAGTAAGATAGCTAATTTCTTTAGCCCGGGTAATGCCGACATAGCATAGGCGTCTTTCTTCTTCCATCTGGTCCCGGTGAAGCTGGCTTCTGGAATGAGGCAGGATGCTTTCCTCGCATCCGGCGATAAAGACAACAGGAAATTCTAATCCTTTAGCGCAGTGAAGAGTCATTAAGTTAATAACTTCGCTGTTGGTTTCAATCTCGTCTTGGCCTGTCAAAAGACTGATTTCTTCAAGGAATTTTTCTAATCCTGTGCCTGGATCTTCTTTGTCATAGCGGCTAGCCACGGTAAAAATTTCTTCTACATTCTCCCATCTTCTCTCCCCTTCTTCTGCGTCAGAGGCAAAGGATTTAATGTATTTCTCATAGCCGATTTCTTCAATTATTTTTTTAATAAGAGCAGTTAAGGAATTTTGCCGGCTGAAAATTCTAAAAGAGTTCATTATCTGATTGAAACTCTCTAGGGCTTTGTCGTTTTTTCTTAAGACCAAAGACGGATCTTTGCTGTATCTAGCAAGGCGGCGCGGGGGGAGATTGACTACTCTTTGCAGACTGACGAGGTCTTGAGGGTTGGCTGTTAGTCGGAGGTAGCATAAAATATCTTTAATTTCTTTTCTTTCGTAGAATTTGACTGTGCCAATAATTCTATAGGGGAAGCCGGCTTGCAGGAAGGCTTCTTCAATGGCTCTGGATTGGGCATTGGTGCGGTAAAGAACGGTAAAGTCTTTTAGAGTATATCCTTTTTCGTTAATTAATCCCTCAATTTCGTTGACAATAAAATCGCCTTCCGCTCTTTCGTTTGACGCTAGAATTAAATTAATGGGCGCGCCTTGTCCATTTTTTGTCCAAAGATTTTTTTCTCGGCGTTGGGTGTTTTTATTAATAACGCAATGGCCAGCCTCCAAGATATTTTTAGTAGAGCGGTAGTTCTCTTCTAAAAGGATAACGCGAGCCTTAGGATAATCTTTTTCAAAATTAAGAATATTTCTAAAGTCGGCGCCTCGCCACATATAGATAGACTGGTCTGGATCAGCAATCAGCCACAAGTTTTGGCGCTTTCGCGCCAAAAGGTTGGTCAGTTTGTATTGGCTTAAATTGGTATCGTGGGCTTCATCTACCAAAAAATAGCGCCATCTGTTTTGATATTTTTTTAAGACATCGGGCCGTGTTTGGAAAAGCTTAACGGTTAGCATAATAAGATCGTCAAAATCAAGGGCATTGGCTTGAGCTAGAGCCTCTTGATAGGCTTGATAAACTTGGGCGACTGTTTTAGGAAAATATTCTTTAGCTTGTTCCTGGTATGATCCGGGGTCAATTAATTCGTCTTTTGCTCTAGAAATAGTGTTTTGCAGAGTAGAAGGCTTGAATTGGTCGGTGTTAACAGCTAAGTCGTTAATAATTTTTTTGATTAAGGATAATCGGTCAGCTTCGTCGTAAATGACAAAATTTCTGCCTAAAGAGGTTTGGGGGAGTTTGTCAATATCCTGCCTAAGAATCCGCAGGCAAATAGCGTGAAAAGTTCCGATATCAGGCATTCTCTGAAAAGAAGGTGGAAGAATTTTAGCTAATCTTTCCTTCATTTCCTGGGCTGCTTTGTTAGTAAAGGTGACGGCCAAAATATTAAAAGCGGGGATTTTCTTTTTAGTAACGAGATAGGCAATGCGATGGGTTAGACATCTGGTTTTCCCGCTTCCGGGTCCGGCAATAACCAAAACAGGCCCTTTGAGAGCCGTGACTGCTTGTTTTTGTTTACTGTTGAGAGAAGATAAAACGTTCATTTATTTTATTTCTCGCCAATTAACTGCTTCCCAGCTTCCTCCTGGCCCGCTAGTAAAGCTGATGTTTTCTAGGCCAGTTTCGTAATTAACCTCAGCATTGTTGTCTAGCTGAACTTGGTAGCCCGTAGCTTCTTTAATATTAATATTATTATGCAGATGGATCAAACCAGTGTTTGTGTAAAAAATAGCTCCTTCGGTGTTGTTGGTAACATCTATGGCCGGGCTGTTTGCGTTAAGAGAAGCATTGGTAGAAAGAAGCATAATAAAACTTCCTTCTTCTCCTGATCCGGCAGCAATGCCGTTGTTTCTAAAAGAGATTTTCCCGTCAGCGATAACCATGCCGCTTAAAGAGCCATATTCTGAATCAAGTTTTGCAATGGCGTTGTTGTCAATAATTAGGTCTTTTTGCACATAGATGGTGCCAGTAATATTTACGATAGAATTATTAGTGATTGTTAAGTTGCCTGTGATCTTTACCGGCCCCAAAGAGGCGTTTTGAGAATCGTAAGTATGGTCTCCGGTAATAGTCCCGCCTGCTTCGGCTTCGGTTTTCCATTCTTGAATATCGTTATTGGAAATAGGCAGGGGCTCGCTGGCTATCTCTTCATTTAGCATAACCAAACTGCCGTAAGAGCAATTATCAACAGTACCGCCGGAAACATAATAAAGAGTATCTGAAATATTGGAGTCCTTGCAGGAGTAGGTGTAAGCGTCTCCGTTGGTCACATCAATACTATCAAGAACGTTGTTGTCAATGGCGACAATAGCTGTGCCGTCAATCTCTCCGTTGCCTCCTCCGGCCGGAACAATGCTGCCGTTGGAGAAAACATTGCCTTCCACTAGACTGTTGTTGCCCATAATCATACCTCCTTTTCCTATCTGAACACCGTAGTGAAAAGAGACATCGTCCGATTTAATCATATAAGTGACGGCTAATTTTTTGATTCTTTCTTCAGCGTTTCCCAGAGAGGTGATAGTTCTTGCTCCGCCAACTAACTCTGAAACATTAACTTCCACTGCTTGGTTGTCTAGGGAGAAGCTGTAGGGGCTGGTTAGAGAAAGAGAGCTGTCAGATAATTTTAGGAGAGCGTCTTCTAGGCCGGCTTCTGAGGCGTAAAGGCTTTGGGCGGAATAAATTTTGTTCTTCATATTAGCCATAGCGCTAAAAGCCAAAAAACTTAGGTTTAGGCCAATAATTAAAGTAATAGACATAATAATAATGATGCCTATAATAAGGGCGGCTCCTTTTTGTTGGTGTTTAATCATTTCTTAATCCTGCTGAAGTGATAATTGTTGAGCTGGCGCGGTATTTAGCCTGCGGATGATCGTAAAAAGAGGTTAGTTTTATTCTAATGGTTTGGCTAGTGCTGGTGCCTAAGCTGCTAAAAAAAAGACGAGATGTTTTAATGTCTTCAGACATCATTCTTTCCGGTTGGCTGCTTTCTCTTTTGACACATAAGCAGTCGTTGTCGTCTAAATAAATATCAATATAGGAATTTTCTTCCCCGGAAGGAGCGTTTTGGGATGTTTTTAGGCTTAATTGTCCTTTGTCTGCGCTCAAATTGCTGGTAGGCAGATATATTTCTTGGGCGTGTTTTATTTCGTAAACAATCGCTTCCAGCGCTCTTTTATTGTTTTCAGTCAGTTCTTTGCTAATTCTAGTCCTGTTTTGCGCCTTAATCAAATCAAAAACAAAGGAAGTCAGCAGAATAATAACAAGAATAAAAACAGCCGCGTAGACAACTAATTCAATCAGGGTAAAGCCGGATTGTTGTTTGATGGGCAAGCGCATAAGCTTATTGGTTTTTCCAATTAGTTAAAATGCTTGAAAGAGTAATTTGTTTTATTCTGGACCGTTCCTCCCATTGGACAAAAGCTTTAATTTCGCGACTTTTATTGTCAAGATTGCCTGTTTCAGCGATATTGTCGTTAGCATCGCGGTAAACTTCTTCTATTTCAATCCATCGGCTGAAGCTGTCAATTTCGCCCGGATCAGACTCGGAAAGCGTCCATTCGTTTCCAGAGATAACTGGATAATAGGGACTAGCTGTGCTCAGTGAAGAAAAAGCGCTCCAGTCATTTTCTTTAAAGCTTCTAACTGCCTCCATTGTCTCTGTGGCAAGGTTAAGGGCCTTCAGGCTGTTTTGATTTTCTCTTTGGATTTGCAGATTAATTTTGATAAGCAGGATAAAAGAGAAAAAGACGATGACTATAATCGCTAGAGAAATCATTACCTCTATCATGCCAATGCCTTTTTGTTTATTGTTTTTCCACTGTTCCGCCATAGGCTTCTACAGAAATAGCTCCATCGGCGTCATAAGAAACAATGCTTTTGCCGTCAATTTCTATTTGAACAGGTTTATCGTTTCTCATGCGGTCTCGATGGACGCATAAAATAGTGTTAAAAGCGTCTAAAGAATGCGTATGGATGCGCAAAGTTTGATTTTCTCCATTGACATCTATTGTTTTCTTCCAGTCAAACTCTGTCTTGGTCGGATCGAAATAGTCAGCCATATTAATGGTTTCAGTTATTGTCGGAGAGTCGGAAAAAATAAGCGTTGTAGTAGCAGAATTTTGGATGCTCCAGCCAAGATCAAAATGAAGATGTCTAGTGTCAGTGATTCTATTGCTCTGGCAACAAGCGCTAGGCTGGCTGGTATTAAGCTGGCCGGAAGAAGCAATAAAAATAGTGGTTGCTTGAGAGGGCTGATCAATCATCCTAATAGTTGTGCTGCCATATTGTTCGGTGCGGCCGCTTAACTTTTCAAAAACTAGCTCATTGCCGCCGCCCCGCAGGCTGGTATCGTATATTTCTAAGCGGTCTGGAAGGGTAAATATTTCATTGTCGGTAGAAGTAGCCGAATAAGAATCTCCTTTAAAAATGGTTATGCGGTCATTTTGAAAATAGACTCCGTATTGGGTGTCATCTTTTGAAGCAAGAGTTTTATTTTGGGCCGAGCGGATAATTTCAAGAATACGGTGGGTAGCATCATCAAGCTCGCTTCTTCTCTCAAAAAATAAGTAGCTTCCTATAGTGATAGCCAGCAGAATAATCAGGATAGAAATAACGATCAGAATTTCAATAGCAGTAAAACCTTGGTCTTTTTTAATTATCATTTTACATTTCTCCCATCATTGAATACATTGGCTGGATCATAGAAATAGCAAAAAAGGCCACCGCAGCGCCTATAACAACCATAATAATTGGCTCAATAACGGAAGAAAGATTTTTAGTAGTATTGTCGATTTCTTCTTGATAGAAGTCAGCCAGCGTTTTAAGGGTGTCAGAAAGACGGCCGGTCTCTTCTCCTACGCTTATCATTTGGATAATCATAGGAGGATAGAGCCGAGTGTGCCGGGCCAGCGCCTTGCTTAGCGGTTTTCCTTCCTGTACTTTTTCGGCTGATTTTAAAAGCGAATTTTTGAAGTTGATGTTGCCTAGGGTCCCGCCGGTAATTTTAAGGGATTCAACAATAGGTACTCCGCTTTCAATGAGAGAGCTAAAAGTATGGGCAAAACGGGCGGAGTTTACTTTTTTGATTAGAGGGCCGAAAACAGGCATGCGGAGATAGGCTTTTTGTAGAACCTTTTTGACGGCGCTATTGCCTAAAGCTATCTTTAAAAGGATTGCCAAGCAGGCTAAGCCGATAAGAGATAGCAGATAATTATTTTTAAGAAATTCACTGATAGCAATAATGGCCCTCGTGCTTAAAGGCAGCTCTATTTTTAGTTCCGCAAAGACTTGGCTTAGTTTTGGCACTACCATAATCATCATAAAAACACCTATTCCAATCATAGTAGCCACAATAACAGATGGATAAATCATAGCTCCTCGGACGCGGCTAACCAGTTCGTGGTTTTTCTTCATCTGTTCGGCTAGTTTTTTAAGCACCTCTTCTAGATTGCCGCTAGACTCTCCTACCCGCACCATATTAACATAAAGATCAGGAAACGTTTTTGGATACCGGCCTAAAGCGTTGCTAAATGAAACTCCCTTTTTAATTTTCTGCTCAACGTCTTTTAATATTCTTTTAAATTTCGGGTTTTTAGTTTGTTTAGAAAGAGCTTGAAGGGATTGATTGAGAGATAGGCCAGCTTCAATCATAACGGAAAGATGCCTAGTAAAAACCATTTTATCTACCAAAGAAACTTTGCCAAAGCCTGTTTTGGTAAAGATTATTTTGATTTTTTTCAGTAATCCGCCACTTTCTTCTCCGGCTATATCAGCCGAGATAAGAGAAAGATTTTTTCTTCTGAGGATATTGGCCAATTCATGAATATTGGAGGCTTCGCTGTGGCCTTCGATATCCCTTCCTGTTTGGTCTTTGGCGGTATAGATAAAATTAGGCATAGTTTAAAAAATGCGCCTGTGTTGGGCTTATTCCTGGGTAGCGCGCAGGACTTCTTCAATGCTGGTTAGCCCTTGGGCGGCTTTAATGATGCCGTCTTCAATAAGAGTGAGCATGCCATCTTCTTTCGCTTGCTTTTCTATCTGGTCGGTATTAGCTTCTTTAACGATCATTTCTCTTATCTTTTCGCTTATTTCTAGCACTTCATAAATACCCAAGCGTCCTTTGTATCCGTCAGGACAGTCTTCGGATTTTTGAGGCCGGAAAAAATTAATTGTTTCCCAAGTGTCCTTGGGACCGACAATTTTTTCGTTTTTCATAGTAGTTAATAGTTTTTCTAAGTCAACTTGTTCAGAAAAATTCTTTAAGTCTTTTTCGCTTAAATGATAAGCCTTTCTGGTTTCTGAGCAAAGCTTTCTGACCAGCCTTTGGGCGATGATCACGTTAACAGTAGAGGTGATGAGAAACGGCTCCGCTTTCATGTCGATTAATCGTGGAAAAGCGCCGGAAGCGCTGTTGGTATGGAGGGTAGATAAAACTAAATGACCGGTTAAAGCGGCATTGACAGCTAAGCCAGCTGTTTCGTTGTCTCTAATCTCGCCTACCATAATGATGTCGGGGTCTTGCCTGACAAGAGCGCGCAGGCCATTAGCAAAAGTCAACCCTATTTTCGGTCTTACTTGAGTCTGATTGATGCGTGGCATACGGTATTCAATGGGGTCTTCAACAGTGGAGATGTTAACCTCTGGCTGATTGAGAATATCTAAAATAGTGTAGAGGGTGGTTGTCTTTCCGGATCCTGTTGGGCCGGTTGCTAGAATCATGCCATTGGGACGGGCGATGTTTTGGTGGACTTTTTCCAGCGCTTTGCCGGCCAAGCCGAGAGTTTCTAAGGTGAGGCCTTTATTGTCTTCAGAAAGCAGCCTCATAACTATTTTTTCTCCGTCGTAGACAGGCAGAATGGAAACGCGGAAAGAGATTTTATAATCAGGCGTTTCTATTTTAAACCTTCCGTCTTGGGGAAGGCGGTGTTCATCTAATTTTAAATTGGAAAGGACTTTGATGCGCGCGACAATGCCGGAATGAACTTTTTTGGGCAGAGTCATAGCATCGCGCAGAATGCCGTCAATGCGATATCTGACGACAACTTCTTTCTCTGTTGGCTCAATGTGAATGTCCGAGGCCTGCTGGAGAATAGCATGCTTTAAAAGAGTATCAACAATTTTAATAATTGGCATTTGTTCGGCTGCTTTTTCCAGGTCTTCTTTGCTTTCTTTTTCGGTGGCTTCTTCAGGGAGAGAGACCATTTCAGACTCTTGTTTAATAAGCTCGCCAAATTCCGCTTCTAGACTTTTTTGATACTGCTTGAGGATATTTTTAATGCTTTCCGGGGTAGTTAGGCGGGGAAGAATTTCTAAGCTTGACTTCTTTTTGATAAACTCAATCGTCTGAAGGTCTCTGGGGTCAAGCATCGCCACTTCTAGATCGCGTCCGTTTTTACGAAAAGCGATGATGTTATGACGCCTGGCAATCGGTTCTGGGATAATTCTTAAAACATCTTGGTCGATATTGGCTTCTTCCAAGTTTACAAAAGGAATGCCTAGGATATAGGCTTTGAGCTTAATAAGCTGTTCTTGAGTAAGGAGTTTTTGTTGGACTAAGATATCTCCCAGGCTTTTTTTCTCTTTTTTTGCTTTCTGATCAGCTTTTTCCAGGTCTTCTTTTTTAACTAGCTCTGCGTCAAGAATGAAAGCTTTTAATTGGGAATTATCCACCTTCATATATTAAAGCGGCAATAAAAACATTTAGTAAGGCGTTTTTACTTCTTGCTTTCAAAGGCTTTTTTAATCTTTTTTGAAATTTCGTTCAATTTGTAATTAGCCTTGACTAAATAGGTAGTCGCGCCCAAAGAAAGAGCTCTTTCTACATCGTGGCTACCTTCGAGGTTAGTTAAGACAATAACAGGAATTTCTTTGGTAGAGGAGTCTGTCTTGAGTTCTTCAAGTACCTCAAAGCCGTCTTTTTTTGGTAGGATTAAATCTAGCAGGATCAAGTCCGGCTTTATTTTTTTAGCTAGAGCAAGACCGGCCTCTCCGTCAAGGGCGCTTCTTATTTCGTATCCTTCTTCCTCTAAAAAACGTCCAGCTGTTTTTTGTAGAGTTGGTTCGTCTTCAATAAACAATATTGTTTTCATATAGCAAAACGCTAGAAAGAGACATTTCCGGAGATAGCCATTATTCTATCTCGGTTACGGCCTCTTTATTAGGCTGTTTAATTGGTACGGCAAACCAGAAAAGCGATCCTTTGCCTTCCTGGCTTTTAAAATTCATTTTTCCGCCGTAGCTTTCCACGGCTGCCTTGGCGATAAAAAGCCCCAATCCCGTGCCTTCAGTCTGGTATTTTAAAATATTTTGGCTGCGGAAGAATTTATCAAAAATCTTTTTTTGCTCTGTTTTTGGGATGCCCACTCCGTGGTCTCTAACGGAAAATCTCAAACATTTTTTGTCTTTTTCTAGCCGAACCAATATCTCTCCTTTTTCACGGCTATATTTAACGGCATTGTCAATAAGATTATTAACGGCCAATTTAATGCTTTGCGGATCAACAAAAAGCAAAGGGATTTCTTGGAGGTCTTCTATCTTTAAGGTTAATTTAATGTTTTTAGCTTTAGCGATGGGTCGATATTCATCTACTTTTTGTTGAACTATTTTAACAAAAGAAGTTTTTTTAGGATTAAAAAACAATCTTCCCTGCTCAATGCGGGAAACGTTTAAGAGATCATTGACTAGATCAATCATGCGCTGGTTGCCTTTTTCCACGTCTTTTAGAAAGCTTATTTCTTGGCCATCAAGATGGTGTTTGTCTTTTCGTTGGTCGATGATGTTAAGGGCCCATTTTACAGAAGTGAGAGGAGTTCTTAGCTGGTGGGAGGCGACGCTGACGAACTCTGACTTCATGCGGTTGGCCTCAGCCAGTCTTTCGAAGCCATGAATAATGAGATAACTAACCACTAGAAGAATAATTGACATGCCAATGACAATTAAAACAACTATTTCCGGGTTAGCGTATTTTGTCCCAATAAAGTAGGTCGTGATGATAGCAGAGATAGTCACTATTCCAGTGATAAGAAAAAGGAAAGTCGGACACTGCCAGAGTCCGATATTATATTTGCGGCATTGTTTGAAGAAATTAATATTTTCGCAAATTTCTTTTATCATAATCAATCAATATTATATCATAAGTGCGAAAACTGTTCTAGTGGCGGCTGGGGATGATTGACTTGGTGCTTTTTCTGGATTAAGATAAAAAGCTGGCTAGAGAAAGCCGGTTAATTTAGTGTAGAAACGGGGATTGGCGCAATGGCTAGCGCGCCTGCTTTGGGAGCAGGAGGTTACCAGTTCGAGTCTGGTATCCCCGACAGCAATCTTAATATAAGCGGGTATTGTATAACGGTATTACCTCAGGTTTCCAACCTGATGACGGGGGTTCGACTCCCCCTACCCGCTCATTTTTGCCTAAGCCAATGCATCCTAGGGCATATTAAAAAAGGCGCGTAAAAAGCGCCTTTTTTCGTTGGACTTTCAATGTCTTGAAAAGTTTATCTATTTGACCGCGTCTTTCAAAGACTTGCCTGCTTTGAACTTAGGAACTTTTGTTGCCGCGATCTTAATTTTTTCGCCTGTCCTTGGGTTGACGCCGGTGCGAGCCGCTCTCTTCGAAATACTGAAAGTGCCAAATCCTGGCAAACTAACTTTTTCTCCTTTAGAGAGAGCCTTGGCAATTGCGTCAGTTATGGCGTTAACTGCGTCAGTGGCTTGTTTTTTTGAGTCGCATACTTTAGCCACTGCTTCAATTAAATCATCTTTAGTCATAATGTCGTTAATGGCTTACGAATCCTATCTTGAATAACAGTTATTCTTTTGGACAGATTTCGCAAGCTTATTTTTGTTTTTCGACCTTTATGCTGTTTTTGCCAACAACAGTTTATTTTAACAGGTTTTTTTGTGCCAGAGCAAGCTATTAAGCTATTTTTTACTAAATTTTATTATTAGTCAACAAAATTAATCAACAGCTAATTGTTAATCGTTGGCAGCTGCTTCTTGAAGGGGCTTTATTTTTTTAGCTTTTTTATCCTGGCCTATTTCTACCAAGACGGCGCTTGCTTCTGATGGCCCGCTGGCCATGCTTATGTTGGACGGCGCTTGGGTAATAAACCTTTTTATCGCTTCTTCTTTGTTTAGCCCCAGGCTGGAATCTTTGACTCCCGTCATGCCGACGTCAGAGAGATATGCTGTGCCTTGGGGAAGAATTCTTGCATCAGCGGTTTGGACATGGGTATGAGTGCCTAGGACAGCTGATACGCGGCCGTCTAGGTGCCATCCTAAGCATACTTTTTCCGAGGTAGCTTCAGCGTGCCAGTCAACAACAATGCCATCAAGGCTTTCTTCCTGTTCTTGGAGAATTTCGTTTGCTTTTCTAAAAGGACAGTCGTAATCTTGTTTCATAAAAACGCGCCCGATTAGATTTACCACCATAATTTTTTTGGTCCTTACTTTGATAACTTGACATCCTCTGCCTGGCGCTTGCGGAGGAAAATTAGCTGGTCTAATGATTTTTGCTTCTTTGTCTTCTAGGAGGCGAAAAGCTTCCTTTTTGCGCAAAGCGTGGTCGCCTAAGGTAATCAGATCAAGGCCCGCTTCTAAAAGCTCTTTCATGGTTGCTTCAGTGATGCCCGAGCCATGGGCCACGTTTTCTCCATTGCCGATAATAAAATCAGGCTGGTAGGCCTTTTTTAATTGGGGGATAATTTTTTTGACTGCTTCTCGCCCAGGGCGACCGACAATATCTCCAAAAAATATTATTTTCATAGTTTTTAGCTCTTTAAAGATTATCTGGCATATTCTATCGCTCTTGTTTCTCTGATAACATTAACTTTAATTTCTCCGGGGTATTTAAGATCTTGCTGAATCTGAGAGGCAATTTCTCTGGCCATTTTATGGGCTTTGAGGTCGTCTATTTCTTCCGGTTTTACAAAAATCCTTATTTCTCTTCCTGCCTGCACAGCGTATGTTTTCTCTACTCCGGGGAAGGCGTTGGCAATGCTTTCCAGCTCTTCCAGCCTTTTGAGATAAGCTTCCAGAGTGTCTTTTCTGGCTCCTGGTCGGGCGCCGGAAATGGCGTCAGCCACTTGGACGATGATAGACTCCAAGCTGTCAAAAGGGTATTCTTCGTGATGTGCCTGCATAGCTTCAATAACTTTTTCGTCCACTTCGAATTTTTGAAGAATTCTTCTGCCAATTTCTACATGAGAGCCTTGGACTTCATGGTCAACGGCCTTGCCAATATCATGGAAAAGGCCGGCTTTTTTGGCTATATTAATATCAACGCCAAGCTCAGAGGCGATGGCGCCTGCTAAATGGGCGGTTTCTACAGAATGAAGCAGAACATTTTGGCCGTAGCTGGTTCTGAACCTCAGGCGTCCTAGTGTTTTAACCAGCTGGGGGTTGATTCCGGCAAGGCCCACATCATAGACGGCTGCTTCTCCTGCCTCAATAATTTTTTGCCCTATTTCCTCAGTGGCTTTTTCTACCGCTTCTTCAATGCGCGCTGGCTGGATCCTCCCGTCGCCCATTAGTTTTTCTAGAGCCATCTTAGCTGTTTGCCTTCTAACCGGGTCGAATCCGGAAATAATGATTGCTCCCGGAGTGTCGTCTACTAATATTTCTACCCCAGTAAACTTTTCCAGCGCTTTGATATTTCTTCCTTCTTTGCCGATGATTCTCCCTTTGAGTTCTTCGTTGGGAAGGTCAACGGCCGTAGAAGTGGTTTCGCTGGCTTGGGAGGCAGCGTAGCGTTGCATAGCCAGAGCAATAATTCTTTGAGCCTTTTTATTTAACTCTTCCTGCCCCTCCTGTTCTAGCTTCTTGATTTTTTCCACCAATACTTGCTGGTGGTCTTCTTCGGCTAGTTTAAGCAGTTCTTCTTTGGCTTGATCTTGATTGAGATTAGCTATTTTTTCAAGTTTTTCTGTTTGTTCTTGCCTGGCCTGGGAAAGTTCGTCCTTAATTTGTTTTACTTTTTGAATTTTGGCCTTAAGTCGGTGCTGTTCTTTTTCTATTTGATTGCCTTTTTGATCGACAAATTGTTCTTTTTTAAGCAATCTTTCTTCCATTCTGGTCAGCTGGCTTTGTCTTTCTCTTTCTTGCTCCTTGATTTCTTCTAGGATAGTATTGGCTTTTTCTTTGGCTCGTGAAACAGTTTCTTTGGCTTCTTCTTTGGCTTGGCCAATAAGCTTGTTTAGTTTTGCCTCAATTGTCCCAGCTTGTTTCTTGGCGATAGTTTGCCTGGTATAATAGCCCAAGGTTGAGCCGAAAATAAGAGTAGCGAAAAAAATTCCAATAAGAATAAGTTGATTGTCCATATTTCTCTTTTGGTAAATTCCTTTATGGTTATCTTTTGAATGCGTGCGTTTACATTAAAAAAAAGAAAAGCTAAATTAGGCAGAAACTGGCCTGTCTGAAAAAATATGTGTTTTGCTTGGTCTTTTCTCATAGATTTTTTAGATCAATAAATAGATAAACAAAGGGAAATTTGCCATTTATTTTTATTAATGTCTTTTAATGACCGCTTAATTTTATCAGGAGATGGCCTGTTTTGTCAAACAAAAAGAGGATGCTTGGCAAGACATCCTCTTTTTGTTTTTTCTATTTATTTTTTTTCGCAATGTTTTTACTTTTTTTCTTTAGCTTTTCTTCCTTGTCCCCCTCCGTTTCTTTTTTTGTTGCCTTCTTTTTGGAGGTTTTTTTCTCTTTTTTTTCTGTCTGAGCTGGTTTTTCTTCTTTGCCTTTTAGTTTTGTTTTTTTCTCTTCTTTCCCCTTTTCCCCTTTCTTTTCTTTGGGACTTTCTTCTTGTGGCTTGATGTCTATTTTCCAGTCAGTTAGCTTGGCGGCTAATCTAACATTTTGTCCTTTTACCCCGATCGCTAGAGAGAGTTGTTCTTCTGGAACAACCACCTCTGCTTCCTTCTTTTCTTTCTTCATTCTAACGTCAATTACTTTGGCAGGAGAAAGAGCATTAGTAATATATTGGACAGGGTTTTCTGACCACTCAACAATATCTATTTTTTCTCCGTTTAGTTCGTTAATGACTGCTTGAACTCTTGTCCCTTTTTGTCCGATCATTGAGCCAATGGGGTCGATTTTCTCTTCTGTTGAGCTGACCGCTATTTTAGAACGGGAGCCTGCTTCGCGCGCCACAGCTTTGATCTCCACTGATCCAGCTGCTATCTCTGGAACTTCTAGATAAAAGAGCTGACTGATCATTTGAGGATGAGATCGCGAAAGAGCAATGGTGGGACCTCGCGAGTCTTTTTGCACTTCGGCAAGATACACTTTAATTCTTTGCCCGAGACGGTATCTTTCATGCGAGATTTGCTCTTCAGGAAAAAGGACGCCCGTGGCTTTGCCAATATCCAAAAAGACGGTATTGCCTTCTATCCGCTGGATAATGCCGCTGGCTATCTGACCTTCTTTATCTTTATATTCTTCAAAAATTGCGTCTCTTTCAGCCTCTCTTATCCTTTGGATAATAACTTGTTTGGCTGTTTGGGCGGCAATGCGGCCGAAGTCATGAGTAATTTTAAGAGGGATTTTTATCTCCTCTCCTACTTGATATTCTTTCTCTTTTTTCTTCTTAGGAATGTCTTCATCTTCTTTTATCTTGTCTGCCATAACATGCTTTTCTTGATTAAATCTTACTTTTTTTTCTTCTTCTGGGAGGTCGTCTTCCTGTTCTTGCTTATTTTCTGGCTCGCTATCTATCCCTTTTTCTTCTTTTTCTTGAGCAATTTCCTCTTCTGATTTAATCATTGACTCGTCAACGACTGTCTTGATCTGATAAATTTTCATCTCGCCGCTTTTAGGGTCTAGTTTTACTCGAATATTTTTATTTCTGCACGCGTATTCTTTTTTATAGGCCGCCGCTAAAGCTAGCTCCACTGTTTCTATGGCTTTTTCTTTGGAAATTCCTTTTTCCTCGCAAATTTGTTCTAGGGCTGAGACAAATGATTGTTGTTCCATAATTTTATTTTGAGAAATTATTTAAAATAGTAGGAATCTTAAATTATAACAAAATGCTTCTTTTAAAACAAAAGTCCGCTTTCGGGCGGACAAAATAACTCTTTTCTTACCTTATTAAAAGCTTATCATGTTTTCAGAGAGATTGTCAATTATTTGTCCCTTTAATAAAGCGATAGGCGCTGGTTGCCGCGATGGCGCCTTCAGCCGCGGCGGTGATAATCTGTTTTAATGGGTTGTTAGTGATATCTCCAGCGGCGAATACTCCATCTCTGTTTGTAGACTGGGTTTTGTCTGTTTTAATAAAGCTTCCTTTCATCTCAAGGCTAAGGTTTGCGCACAGGGAAACATTAGGCACTCCTCCTATCTGGACAAAAAGAAGATCTATCTTAATTTCTTTTCCATTGTCAAGAATAATTTTTTCTAATTTTTTCCCTCCTCGCGCTGATTTAGCCCGCCTTTCTCGCAGGATGGTGACATTTTCTTTTTGCTCCGCTTTTTCTAAAAGATCAGGCGACCCTCTAAACTCGTTCCTTCTATGAATAAGATAGACTTTTTTAGCTTCTAGAGAAATTTTAAGAACGGCGTCTAAAGCGCTATCGCCTCCTCCGACAACAGCCGCTTCTTTTTGGTTGAAAATACTTGCCTTTGAAGGAAGATAATAAAAAATGCTTTGGTTGAGAAATTTAGCTTCATTTTCTAGGTCTAGCTTTTTTGACTTCATGCCTAAGCTGATAATTAATGATTTCGCTTTATATTTGTTTCGGTTAGTTTGTATTTCAAAGAAATCTTTTTGAGAGCAGATTCTTTCCGCTCTTTCATTGACAATGTCTGATTTTATGTGGCTAGCGAACCTTTCGGCTAGGTCTTTCCCATTAATAGAGCCAAAACCTAAATAGTTTTCTACTTTATGCGCTTCATTTACTGTTCCTCCCGGCTTTTCTCCCATTATTAAAAAATTCATTTTATACCTTTCGGCATATACTCCTGCGCATATTCCTGCTGGCCCCGCTCCTATAATTATTAAATCTTTCATTAATCCCTTTCCAAGGACTGTAATTTTAGGACAGTCCTTTTTTGACAGTCCTTCCAAGGACTGTAATTTTAGGACAGTCCTTTTTTGACAGTCCTTGGATGTTTGACGATATGATTTTGGCAATATTTTTCTCAAAAACCGAAGGAATGATCTTTTTGGGAGTAGGATTTTTAACTATCTTGGCTAGGGCGTGGGCGGCAGATAATTTCATTTCCGTGGTTATTTTTTTAGCCCGACTATCTAAAAGCCCTCTAAAAAAACCTGGGAAAACGAGAACATTATTGATCTGGTTTTCAAAGTCGCTTCTTCCTGTGGCAACAATGATAGCTCCGCCTTTTTTGGCTTCATCAGGCATAATTTCTGGAATAGGATTGGCCATAGCAAAAACGATTGCGTTAGAGGACATTTTTTTAATGTCTATTTTTTTTAGTAGGTTGCCTGACGAAATGCCGATGAAAACATCGGCTTTTTCAAGCGCTCCTTGGAGGTCGCCCTTGATTTTTTCCGGATTAGTTAGTTCAGCCATTTTTTGTTTTTCAGGATTTAGCTCTTCCCTACCCTTGTAAATTATTCCTTTTCTGTCAACGAGAATTATTTTTTGCGCGCCTTTTGCTAAAAGTAGTCTGGCTGTGGCTATTCCAGCGGCTCCTGCTCCGCTAACGACAATTTTTGTCTCCCCTATTTCTTTTTTGACGATTTTTAGCGCGTTAATAAGAGCCGCTAAAACAACAATAGCTGTGCCATGCTGATCGTCGTGAAAAACAGGAATGTCTATCTCTCGAGCTAGTTTCTCCTCTATTTTAAAACACTCAGGCGCTTTGATATCTTCTAGGTTGATGCCTCCAAAGCCTGGCGCTATTGCTTTAGTTATTTCAATTACTTTTTCAGAGTCTTTGGCATCTAGGCATATTGGATAAGCGTCAATGCCGGCAAATTTTTTGAAAAGCAGGCATTTACCTTCCATTACTGGCATAGCGGCGTGGGGCCCTATGTCTCCAAGCCCTAGGACAGCAGTGCCGTTGGAGACTACTGCTACGCTGTTGCCCTTAATGGTGTAATCATAGACTCGAGAAGTCTGCTGATCTATTTTCCTGCACGGTTCGGCTACGCCAGGAGTATAGGCCAGGCTTAAATCTCTCTTGTCGCTAAGCTTTATTTTAGATTTTATTTCTATTTTACCTTTGTTTCTTTTGTGCAAAGAAAGAGATTCTTTGGAATAATCCATAAATTTAAGTTTTGGCAAGAAGACAAAAATATTTTTATTCCCAGACAGCGTTTTCTATATGGGTTATAAGAGGATGTTCTTTAAGGGCGGAAACTTCTATGGCGATAACATCAATTCGCCAAGGTGTTTCTTCGTGGTAACTTTTTTCTAAAAGATACGTTTGGGCTGTTTTAATAATCTTTCTTTGCTTGTAGTAGTTAACTGCCGTTTCCGGAAGAACTGGGTTTTTATTATTACTTGTTCTTGTTTTCACTTCGACAAAAATTATTTCTTTATTTTGTTCGGCAATAATATCAATTTCTCCCCATGGTTTTCTGTAGTTTTTTGCTAGAATAAAATAACCTTTTTCTTTTAAGAATTTTTCCGCGATTCTTTCTCCGGTTTTGCCTAGTTTATCTTTTGCCAGCATAAGACTTATTCTTCGGTGGACCAAGAGGGATTCGAACCCTCGACCTCAGCAATGCGAATGCTGCGCTCTCCCAGCTGAGCTATTGGCCCTTTTTAAGAACTTAATTATCCAGCGCATTAACTGCCGCAGATCTTTTTTTCTGCGGCAGTTTTTCATTTCTCTGCTTATTCTGTTATTTCTTCTACTTCTTCTTTGCCTTTTTCTAGCTCTTTTGTTTGCTCCTGGTCAAGTTGCAAAAGAAGTGCTTGAAACTCCCCTACATGAGTTTTTTCTTCTTTGGCAACGTCAAACATAATCTTCTTAATCTTTTCGTTTTCGGTCATAGCGGCCAATTGTTCGTAAAGACTTACCGCATCAAGTTCTGCGATGACGCCAAGTCTTAGAATTTCTTTGTCGATGTTGTTTTTATCAACCTTTTTTAGGTCAATGGGCAACTTCGAAAGCATATTGTTTTTCTCCTTATTTTATTTTTCGACCTTTTTTAAAAAATACTATCTTAGTCGGGATGCTGGGAATCGAACCCAGACTACATCCACCCGAAGGATGCGTACTTCCGTTATACTACATCCCGATTTTCAAGGACTGTCCTAGAATGACAGTCCTTGCTATTTGACGAAGTGTTTTTGCTTTGTTTGGAGATCTATTTCTTCTTTTCTTTCTTTTACTCTTTCTGTTTTTTTCTCTAATTCCTTTTCAGATAACTTGTTTAGCTCTTCGGCTCTCTCAAGAAGGTGTTTTTTGATATTAATTTTAGGATTTTCTAAAATTTCTGAAAGCAGCGCCTCTAGAAGCAGGCCGATTCTTGGTCCAGGCCCTAGACCGAGGCGCTCTATTAAGTCGCTGCCATTAATTTTGATCATTTTAGGAGAAATAGGATCTTTGGAGACTTTCTCAATAATATATCGCAAATGGCGTAATTTATAGGGGACAGCTTTGGGGCATCCGCTACCCAGCCTGTCGGCTACCCTTAAATCAATTAAATCTTGAACATTTTCCGGCCCGACGCGGCGCAAAAGCCTTCTTACGCCAGCTTCGCTGACTTCTTCTACTCCGTAAACAAACATATGATAGCGTACTAAAAGGGCTGTTTTCTCTATGGTTTTTTTAGGAAACTTCAATCGACTAAGGATTTTTACGGCAAAGCGCGCTCCCAAGTTATCGTGATTGTAGAAAGTAGCATCAGGCCCCTCCCCTCTTTTAGTCTGCGGTTTGGCAATATCATGCAAAAGAGCGGCAAGGCGAACTTCCATGCTATATTTCCTCTGGGCGGCAAATTTCAAAGAAAGGACAGCATGTTGATAGATGGTGTAGATATGGTGGCGGTTTTGGCTTATCCCAATACCTTTTTCTAATTCTGGAATAATATATTTCAACAATCCGCTTTTTCTTAAAAGCTCTATCCCTTGGTGAGGGCGGTCAGTCATAATCATTTTGGAGAATTCGTCTCTAACTCTTTCTTTAGCGATAGCCTGAAGCCAGCCGGCGTTTTTTTCTATAGCTGACAAAGTCTTTTCTTCTATTTTAAAATTGAGCTCTACGGCCAGCCTAACAGCTCTTAGCATGCGCAGAGCGTCTTCCTCAAATCGTTTGTTGGGCGTCCCGACTGCCCGAAGAAACTTTTTTTCTATATCTTTTTGGCCGCAATAAAAATCGATGAGCTTTTCTTCCTTATTTAAGGCCAGGGCGTTGATGGTAAAGTCTCTTCTAGAAAGGTCTTTTTTAAGCGTTTTAGCGAATTCTATTCTGTCGGGATGCCTTTTATCAGAATACCCCTCTTCTGTTCTAAAAGTGGTTATTTCAACTTCTTTAAGCGTTTCAACCAAGCTTTTTGTTTTAACGGTAACCGTGCCAAACTTGTTTTTGTAAAAGCTTTCGGGGAATATTTTTTGAATTTCTTCAGGAAGAGCGCTAGTAGCAATGTCCCAGTCTTTCGGTTCTCTGTCGAGGAGCAAGTCGCGAACGCATCCTCCCACAGCATAAGCTTCAAAGCCTTCTTTCTCCAGTTTCTCAAGGATATTCTTAATGATACTAGGTAATTTTTCCATATTGATAATTGGCTGATCTTACGGTAAAATCATATCATGGTTAAGCGCTTAGAGCAACTTTTTGATCAATAATAAAGAGATAATTTTTATGTTTAACAAAAAGATAATTTTATTATTAGTTGTAATTTCTCTTATTTTCGCCGCTTTTTTATTGGCCAGAGAAAACAACGAAAGAAAAGGAGGCGGCGAAAATAAAACAGAAATATGCCAGGATCTTTGTGGCGATGGCGTTTGTCAAGAAATGGTTTGCCAAGCATTTGGCTGTCCTTGTCCAGAGACAAGAGAAAGCTGTCCTGAGGACTGCCAATAAGGGTTGCCTGTTTGGCTTGTTTATGCTAATATGCGGACCAAGGCGCCCGTAGCTCAATTGGATAGAGCGTATGGCTTCGGACCATAAGGTTGGAGGTTCGAGTCCTTCCGGGCGTGCCTTGTTCGCCCCTGTAGCTCAATGGCAGAGCAGTTGCCTCTTAAGCAATTGGTTCTAGGTTCGAATCCTAGCGGGGGCACCAGAAAGGAAATTGCAAGTCAGAGCTCGCCGCCTTGCGGTGCTCGGCGGCTCGCGCGCAGTGTATTTTCGGCTCAAAACTGAATTTGCGATTTTGATTGAGAGGAAGAAAAATTTTTAATCCAATACGAACTCCTAGAAAAAGCCTTAAAATACGGGCTTTTTTCTGTTGCACTTGACAGGAATACATAGATATGCTAGTATGCACTTCAGAGCTTGGCTGAGCGATACATGCGTCCACAGCCGCACGATCATCGCAAAGCGACCAGAAACCCCGGTATGTCCCGGCACCTCATAGTCTGTACGGATAATCAGGGCTTTGAGGAAGTATGGTTCTCTACCCTTCATCCCTTCCATTAATGGAGGCAAGCGGGTAAGCGCTCCGATGCAAGTTTGGCAATTCCGCCAAACAAACAAAGGAGAGCTAATATGACGAAGATCGTTGTTCTTGACAAAATCGTTAAAAACTACGGAGAGCCGTACGATCGGAGGTACATCTTAGGTGAAGTAGCGGGGTATTGCTACCGAAACCCGTCGATTCTCCGAAACGCTGGCATGACGACCGTAATGCATCGTGGCTACCTCGCTCACAAGGGCGTTTGGGAAAACCACGAGAAGCCGGTCTCCTGCGTGTGTTTCGAGATCGACGAACTGACTGAGGCGAAGTGGCAGTTTCTTCTCGACGGTATCGGCAGTTGGGCTGTGGAGCTTAGGCTGCTGCCGGACGACTGGGAGACGACTGTCATCTATCCGAGTGAGTTCAAGAAGTGACCCGATCACCAGCACCAGCCCGCCATGTCCAAAGGACCTCTGGCGGGCTTTTTCTTTGTTTAATTTTTGAAAATTTGTTATCATATTTTTAGTGTTTGCTTCGCAAACTCAAAATTATTTGCCGTCAAAGAAAAACTTGAAATTGTCAGCGGCGCGGCTCCGTCGCCTGTATTTTTGGCGGGGGTTCTGCCACATCGCAGGCGCGGTGGGTTCGCACTAATTCAAGTATCCTGCACCAGAAGAATAATTAAGGCAAAAACTTGCCTTATTTATTTTTTTTTGATAAAGTATAATTAGTTATGATCAAGCAAGACAAAAAAACAAAAATTATCGAGGATTTCAAGGCTCACGATACAGACACTGGATCTTCCGACGTGCAGGTAGCTATTTTAACCGAGCAAATTGATGAATTGGCTAAACACCTTAAGAAGCATCCTAAAGACAATCATTCTAGGCGTGGCCTTTTAAAGATGGTCGCTAAAAGACGAAAACTTTTGGATTATCTTAAAAAAGAAAACGAAAAGCGCTACAAAAAAGTGATCAAGAAACTTGGTTTAAAGCGCTAATTTTTAATTCTTCAGTCGTTAATGAGCATTATTAAACACAAAGAACAGCGCGTTGGCGTTTTGATAGACGCCCAGAATATGTACCATTCAGCCAAAAATCTCTTCGGAGCGCGGGTGAATTTCAAGGAAGTCCTTAAAACAGCTGTAGCAGGACGCAAGCTGATAAGAGCAGTTGCTTATGTTATCAGAACAGAAACTGGCGAAGAAAAGACCTTTTTTAATGCATTGGAAAAAGCGGGCATTGAAACAAGGGTTAAGGATTTGCAAATCTTTTATGGCGGTCTCAAAAAAGCAGATTGGGATGTCGGTATTACTATCGACGCGGTTAAATTATCTCCCCTTCTTGATGTTTTAGTGCTGGTGACTGGAGATGGCGATTTCATCCCTCTTTTGGAATATCTTAAGGCCAAAGGCCAGCAAGCCGAAGTAATTGCTTTTGCTAAAAGCGCTTCTGGAAAGCTAAAAGAGATTGCCGATGATTTTATTGATTTAGGCGAAGGGAAAGAGAAGTACTTAATAAAAAGATAAACCAGCCATGCCCGGACTGATATTGAGTCGGGTTTTTTCGTTTAGGCCTTTGTCAGTGTTGCTTGACGCTGATAAAAGCCTGTGCGAAAGCCGGATTAATATTTTCGGGCTGGCTTTCTTAAATGGAGTATAAACAATTCAAAACAGAATGGGCTGGCCGTGAGCTTAAAGTAGAATTAGGCCGTATGGCCCAGCAGGCCAATGGCTCGGTCCTAATCACCTATGGCCAAACTATGGTGCTGGCAACAGTAGCGGCCAGCCAGGAGCCGAAAGAAGTTAGCTATTTACCTCTTTCGGTTTATTATGAGGAAAAGCTTTATGCGGCGGGCAAGATAAAAAGCAGTCGTTTTATCAAAAGGGAAGGGCAGGCATCTAATGAAGCGGTTTTAACTGCTCGGATGATTGATCGCATCATCCGTCCCTGCTTTGACAAGAAAATAAGGAATGAGATCCAGGCAGTAGTAACAGTGCTTTCTTTTGACAAAGAAAATGATCCTGATGTTCCCGCTCTGCTGGCTGTCTCGTTGGCTTTAGGCATTTCTGATATTCCTTGGCCAGAGCCAGTAGGAGCAGTTAGAATCGGCTCCTCTTTAGTGGGAGAAGAGGCAAGCCAAAAAGAATGGTTGCTTAATCCTCCTTATCAGGCTAGAGAAGAAAACGCTCTTGATTTAGTGGTGGCCGGAAAAAATGGCCGAATCAATATGATAGAAGGGGAAGCTGGAGAAATTTCAGAAGATGATGTTTTGTCAGCTATTAGCTTTGCTCAGCCCCATATCAAACAGATTATTGATTTCCAAAATAAGATTATTACAGAAATTAATCCTGCTAAAGTTTCTTTCCCAATAGAACAGGCTGACAGCGCTTTATTGGAAGAGATGAGGTCTTGGCTGGGCGAGAAGCTTGAAAAAGTTCTTTATCAGCCTGGCAAATCGCATCGCATGGAAGAATTGGGCGAGCTAGAAAAAGGTCTTATAGAACAGTTGGGGCGCGGAGACGAAGAAAAAATTAAGCAAATTAAAGAACTTTTTGAAGAAGAGATTGATCGTTTGATTCATAAAAATATTTTAGAGGCGTCTGCTGGAGAAGAAAAAAGACCTGATGGAAGAAAATTAGACGAAGTAAGAGAAATTAAGTCGCAGACAGGCATTTTGCCCAGAGCGCATGGCTCCGGACTTTTCCAAAGAGGGGAGACGCAAGCGCTTTCAGTCTGTACTCTAGGCGCGCCGGGAGAGGAGCAGCTTGTTGATGGCATGGAAATAGAGGAGAAAAGGCGTTTTATGCACCATTACAACTTCCCTCCTTTCTGCACTGGAGAAACTGGCCCTATAAGAGGCCCCGGACGTCGCGAAATTGGCCACGGCGTTTTAGCTGAAAGAGCTTTACTGCCTTTGATTCCAAAAAAAGATGATTTTCCATATATTATCCGAGTAGTTTCGGAAATACTTTCTTCTAACGGATCTTCTTCTATGGCAGCAGTAAGCGGTTCAAGCTTAGCTCTAATGGATGCCGGCGTGCCTCTGAAAAGACATGTTAGCGGTGTGGCTATGGGCTTGGTGATGAGTTCGCCAGAGAAGTATAAGATTATGACTGATATTCAAGGGCCAGAAGATCATCATGGAGATATGGATTGTAAAATTGCGGGCACGGAGAAAGGGGTGACAGCTATGCAAATGGATGTTAAAATAGAAGGGATTCCCCTAGAAATATTAAAAGAAGTTTTTGTCCAGGCGAAAAAGGGGCGTCGGGATATTCTTAAAAAGATGAGCGAGGCTATTGCTCAATATAATCCAGAAATGTCTCCCTTTGCTCCGCGCGTAATTTCCTTTAAAATAAATCCAGATAGGATCAGAAACGTGATTGGTCCGGGGGGCAAAGTAATCAACGAAATCATTGAGCAAACAGGGGTTAAAATTGATATTGAAGATGATGGCACAGTCAATATTGCTTCTATTGACGAAGAGGCAGGCAGAAAAGCCCTAGAATGGGTGAAGGGGCTTACTAGAGAGGTTAAGCCGGGCGAGATCTTCCAAGGGAAAGTAGTCAAAATTGTTGATTTCGGCGCTTTTATAGAGATTCTTCCCGGCCAAGAAGGACTGGCTCATATTTCTGAACTAGCTGATTATCGTGTGGAGAAAGTGGATGATATTCTTCATGCCGGTCAGATTGTTCCAGTTAAAGTAAAGGGCATTGATGAGCAGGGCAAAATCAGTCTTACTTTAAAAAACATTGAAGAAGGAGCTGGAAAAAATAAAAATAAATAATATTGTCCAATCGAAGGCTTTGAACTTTTCAATCAGTTCAATCTTTCGGCAGGAAAATTATTCTATTTGTGGAGGAGAAAAACAAAGCATCATTAACTGATTCTCGAAGTTCTTTAAACGACGATAACATGATTAGGACAATGGCCGATGATTTAGGGACTTCTCGCGATGGAGAAGAAACAAAGGAAGAAGAGATTCCTATGCCTGATCAGCCGTCTGACCAAGAAGAAGAAAAAGAAAGCGCAGAAATAAAAGAAGAGAAAATAGAGGAAGAAACAGCGGCAGAAGAAAGCGAAAAAGATGAAGAAATGGGGCTTTCCGAAGAAGAAATTCCTTCTAGAGAAGAAGATTTTTCTGCTGGCAAGAGAGGAATTGATATTGCGCCGAAAAAAAAGGCGCCTCCTTCTAACCTGCCCCTAGCAGGAGAAAGCTACGATCGTTCATTTTCTACTGTTTCCGGTATTTCCAACGAGAGTCAAGCAAAAAAAGTCCCAGAAGATCTTTCTAAAAAATCATCCAGCGGATTTAAAATTTTTCTTCTAGTTGTCTTCGCGATGGTTGTGGCTGGAGCGGGAGCATTTTTTTACTGGTGGAATTATATTAGGACTGTTCCGCAACCAGAAGCTTTTCATTACGAGTGCGTTGATAGCGCTTGCGTAAAAGTGGATGGAAAAGGAGACGATCAATGTTTAAATGATAGCGATTGCGGCTATATTGAGCCAGTCAGGCCTTCTTCTCTTATCCCTCTTGACGAGACAACAGAAGTCTATGTTCCCGAAGAACAAAAAGGGCTTTTTCTTGACCAGCTTTCCCTTTTTGTCGAGCAGGAAAAAGAAGCAGACTATTTAGAGCGTATTTTAGTTAGAATTAACAATAACGCAGAAACAGGGCAAGAAACATACGCTAGCTTGGCGGAAATAGAGCAAATGCTCCAAATAGAAATTCCTGAAACAGTCAGGGCCATTCTTAGGGAAACTGAAATTAAAGGAGACAGATACACTCTTTTCTCTTACTATCAAGAAAGTCTTAATCAGGGCCGTCTTGGCTTGATTTTGGCATTAGAAGAGAAGGCAGACGCAGAAAATATTCTTGCTGGGGCAGAGGATGAACTCAAGAATGGTTTTTCCAGCATGTGGCTGGCTGACAGCGTTCCGACTTCTTCTTTGGCATCTTTTAGTGATAACACTTATCGTGGAGTGTCCATTCGTTATCTTAATTTTCCAGATAAATATTTGACTATTGACTATGCTATAATAGGCAATAAGCTTATTATTGCCACCTCTAAAGAAAGCATGTATGCTGCTATTGATGCTTTAACTAAATAGAGAAGGAGTAAAAACTAAAAAATGTTGGCAATCTGTGGATAAAATTACACCAGATTTTCCTTTATTAGTCTAATGCTTAGCAAAAATCTCATAAAAAAGCCATTTTCATTTTAAAAGATATCCACAGATAAGGGCGGAAAACCTTCTTGACATGAGTTTCGATCTAGCATAAACTAAAAATAGTCCTCGCTGATCTTAGGGGACTATCAAGCATCTTTTGCTGATTATTTTTTGCTGGTTGCTTTCGCAAAAAGTGGAAGCGGAAAAAAATAGTTCTTTAATAAAACAGAGTCAAAAATCTTGATCTCTAATTTGAGAGAGTCCCGGCAAGGGGCTGATGATCAGCAAAAGAGAAAAGTCTTTTCTAGAAAAAGATGGATGTTTTCTTCGCGCAGGAGGTATTTATTATTAAGTTCTTTTCATAGCTTATTAACAAATGAGCTAAAAAAAGTGCGAGAGCGCCTCTTTAACTAGAAAAAATAAGGGGTGTCGACCCTAAAAGTAATACAATGCTGGGGCACACGGCACCCCTTAATATAATACAGGAGAATAAATAAGTCAAGAAAAGCAGCAGGAGCTGGCTTTTTTTTTATTTCTCCTTGTAAGAAAGAGATTTTTGTTGTTGGCGGAATATTTTTGTGCTATAATTAGAACTAAGCCTGTCGTGCTGGTAGTTTTTAAAGCAAAAACTGACAGGGCGGTAAAAAATATGGACAAGAAAATTGAAAAAGACTTAAAAAACAAGCTAGAGAAAGAAAGAAAACGCCTTATCAGAGAGCTGAAGTTTTTTGCTAGAAAAGACAAGAAGATTAAAGGGAATTGGCTGACTAAGTTTCCTTTTTTAGGGATTGACAGGTCTCATAAAGATGAGGCGGCTGAAGAAATAGAACAATACGACAATCTTTTGCCAATAGAGCATGCCTTAGAAGAAAGGCTTAGGGATATTGATGAAGCTTTGGAAAAAATGAAGCGCGGTCGTTATGGCTGGTGCGATAACTGCAAGAAAGAAATCAAAATAGAGCGTCTTAAGGCGGTGCCCGAAGCTAAGCTTTGCTTGAAGTGCGGTAAAAAATAATTAAAGGCCAAAGCTTTATAGTTTGGTTGCTCCTGTTATGCTTGCCAAAGTTTATTCTGCTGCGGTGGTGGGATTGGAGGCCCGGTCTGTGGAAGTAGAGGTTGATTTGTCAGTAGGCCTGCATACTTTCAGCATTGTCGGCCTGCCAGATGCGGCTCTCAAAGAAGCTAAAGAGCGGGTCTGTTCCGCTCTCAAAAACAGCGGCTTTAATCCGCCCCAGCACAGCCGTCGGCGCGTAGTTGTTAATTTAGCCCCCGCCGACCTAAAAAAAGAAGGCCCAGCTTACGATCTACCCATCGCGGTAGCTTTTTTATTGTCTTCCCGCCAGCTTTCTCTTGCTGGTTCGTGCGATAAAATGTTTGTCGGGGAGCTTTCTCTAGAGGGCAAACTAAGGCCCGTTAACGGTCTTTTGCCTATTGCTTTGGCAGCTAAAAAACAAGGCCTGAAAATTCTCTTTCTTCCGCGCGAAAACGCTTCTGAAGCAGCTCTTGTTAAAGGAATTAAAATTTGTCCAGTGGACTCGCTTAAACATTTAATTAGTTGTCTTAATGATGGCTGGTCAGAAAAAAATGGCTTTTCTTTTAAAAAGAGCTCTCTTTCAAGGAGGCCTTCTTCGACAGGAGTTGATTTTTCTTTTATTAAAGGGCAGGAGCAGGCTAAAAGAGCTTTGGAAATTGCCGCTGCTGGATCGCATAATATTTTAATGCATGGTCCTCCCGGATCCGGAAAAACGCTCTTGGCTCGAAGCTTGCCTTCTCTCATGCCTTTTCTTGGCCAAGAGGAGGCGCTGGAAGTAACAAAAATTTTTAGCATTGCCGGAAAGATATCTCGTGATACTCCTTTGATAAAAGAGCATCCTTTTCGTTCTCCCCATCATACTTCCTCAATAGTTTCTCTTGTTGGCGGTGGGTCCTATCCTAAACCGGGGGAAATTACTCTAGCTCATCGAGGCGTGCTTTTTCTAGATGAGCTCCCTGAATTTAGTCGCCATGTCTTAGAAAGTCTTCGCCAGCCCCTAGAAGATGGGACTATCTCTATCTCCAGAGCTAAAGACAGCCTTCAATTCCCTGCGCGTTTTATTTTGGCGGCGGCTATGAATCCTTGTCCTTGCGGCAGATTGGGCGATGAAAGAGAGGCGTGTATCTGCTCTGCTAGTCAAATCTCTCGCTACCAAAGAAAAATTTCTGGCCCTTTGCTGGATAGGATAGATCTTCATATAGAAGTTCCTAAAGTATCTTATAGCCAATTGAGTTCTCAAAAAATTGCTGAGTCTTCCTCTAGCGTCAGAGCTAGAGTGAGCCAGGCCAGGGAAAAACAGAAAAGACGCTTTCTGAAAGATAATATTTTGACTAACGCGGAAATGGATTTAAAACATTTAAAAAAGTATTGTTCTCTTGATTCTTCTTGCCAGCAGTTAATCAAAAATGCCGTTTCTCAGCTTAATCTTTCGGCTCGTTCTTATTATCGCATTATAAAAATTTCTCGAACCATAGCTGATTTGGCTGGAGAAGAAAATATTAGCCATCATCATTTGGCTGAGGCTGTTCAATATCGCTCTCGACAAATAGCGGCATAAAAAAAACGCCCCTAACAGGCGTTTTTTAGCGGTTTGAAACGGCTGTATTAATAGACGTATCCTTTGATGCGGCTATCATTAATATTAAGCGTTCGTACGCTTTTGCAGGCATAGCAGGTATAGTTCATTTCAGAGATGGTGACCCAGCTTCCTCTCACCGCTTCTACATAGGCGACATGGCCATAAACTCTTCCCAGCCATCCTCCTTCTGTTAAGACCATGATGGCGCCTACTTGAGGATGGGATCCTGTTTGGTAGCCGGCTGCTCGGGCGTTAATCAGCCAAGACTTAGCGTGGCCAGACCAAGGAACATACCTTTTTTGCGCCACATACCATGTGCATTGGCCGTAAGGAAAGCGGTTGGTCCATCCAGAAGAAGGAGTATGGCTAGAAATAGCAGCAGTCCTTGTTCTAGGGACTGCCCTAGAGGAAGGCATTTCTCCATCTGGGACAACTAGCTTTTGGCCGATACTGATTTTTCCATCAGCAGGCAGTTCGTTAAAAGCAACGATTTTTTCCGTATTGGCCTTATACTTGGAAGCAATAGCGCCTACTGTTTCCCCGTCTTTGACGCGATGCAAAACGCCGCTGACTGGCAAAACAGTTATTTCATCGCCTGGTCGAATAACACTATAGTCATTAAGACTATTGGCCCAAAGAAGGGTATGAAGGCTGATGCCAAAGGAAGCGGCAATAGTAGAGGGCGTGTCTCCTTCTTGAACGGTGTAGGTTTCTATGCTGTCTCTGGGCTTTTGGCTGATGAAAGTAATAGGATTAGCGGAAGAGAGAAGAGCGTTATTACTAATGGCGGAAGGACTGGTTTCTGTCTTCGGATCGTTGCTACTAGAGCTGTTAGCTGGTTCGTCGGAAAGGACAGCGAGGGCATTAGACATAAAATGCCCGCCGCCCATCGCTGGATTTTCTAAAAGGTATGGCTGGGCAGAACGGGTCTGTTCTGCGATGTTGGAGTCATAAGTAAGATTATAAAAAACTATTTGGCCTAGGCTGGTAGCTGGAAAAACCATAGAAATATTAAGGCCAAACAAAAGAACTGCTGCGTAGAGCAGTTTTTTATTAATAGAAGATATGTCGCTTTTAAGGTCTTTAATAGTGTCCTTAAAACGTTGTTTCTTTGTACTCATCGTACAAACTTAGTCTAGCAGAAAGGCGGAGCATGTCAAGCAAGCTCCTGTTAATTATTTAAGAGGCCTGGATCGCCTTAGTGAGACGCGATTTTTTTCTAGCGGCGTTATTCTTTTTAATAACCCCTCTTTTAGAAGCCTTGTCTATTTTTTTATAGGTTCGCGGAAGTATTTTGAAAGCTTCTTCTTTTTTGCCTTCTTGAATTAGTTTTTGCGTCTGTTTAATGGCTTTTTTCATTTCTTTCTTCCGCTTAAGGTTGAAAACTTGACGCCGCTGGCTCTGTTTGAGAGCTTTTTTAGCTGATTTTGTAATAGGCATAGATATTTTTTTATAACTTCACCATGCTATCATTATCTTCAATTTTTTTCAAGACTATGATAGGATCTTATTATGATTGCTTCTTTAGAGGGGAAAATAACGCATCGGACAGATAAGTTTGTTATTATCAGTGTCCATGGAGCAGGGTATCGTGTTTTTTGTTCCGCCGCTACTTTAAAAAAGATAGGCCAAAAAGACGAACAGGCCAAGCTTTTTACCCATCTCTATTTAAGGGAAAATCTTCTTGATCTTTATGGTTTTTTGACTCTTGAAGAGTTAGAATTTTTTGAGTTGCTTATCTCTGTTAGCGGCATCGGCCCAAAAGCCGCTTTGTCTGTAATGATGCTGGCTTCGGTTAAAAACCTTAAAGAAGCGATTGCTAGCGGGCAGAAAACTCTTTTGACAAAAGTTTCCGGCATTGGCCAGAGAACTGCGGAAAGAATTATTTTGGAACTAAAAAGCAAGGTTTTTGCTTCTGTTTCTGATATTAAAAAATTGAGCTCAGACAGTGAGGCGGCTGAAGCGTTGGCCAGCCTGGGCTATACTAAGAGCCAGGCGAAAAAAGCTTTGGAGCAGGTGCCCGAAGACATTTCTGGGGTGGAAAGCAGAGTCAAGGAAGCGTTAAAAATAATGGGTAAATTATAGTTTGCGGCTATGATAAAGGAAAAACAAGCTTGGAACAATTTTGTTGTTAGAAATCATGGCTCCTTTTTGCAGAGCTGGCAGTGGGGAAAATTTCAAGAATTCTTAGGCCGCCCATGCTACTATCTAGAGGGAGATGGGTTTAAGGGGTTTTTGATAAAACATGCTCTTCCTTTTAACAAAAGCTATCTTTATTGTCCGCGCGGGCCTGTCTGCGAGAAACAAAAATCAGCTGATAAGTTTATCAAAAAAGCTGTTGATTTATGCCGCCAAAAAGGAGTCGTTTTTTTAAAATTAGAGCCGCCCCAAAATATTCCTTTATCTGGTTTAGAAGAAAAATTTCATCTTGTTGAAGCGCCCAAGAAAATCCAGCCTAGTCAGACCATTATCCTGTCGCTTAACGGTTCTGAAAACGATCTTATTAATCAAATGCGCGCTAAAACGAGATATAATATCCGCCTTGCCGCACGGCAAGGGCTATCTGTTAGCTGGTCCAGAGGAAAAATAAGTTGTTTCTTGAATCTTTTGCGCCAGACTTCTTTAAGGGGTAATTTTCGGATTCATGACCTTTCTTACTATCAAAAAATAATAGATATGCTGGGCGGAGAAATAGTGGAATTAATTTCTGTTCAATATCAACAAAAAACTGTTGCTGCTAATTTAGTGGGCTTTTTTGGGCAGACTGCTTATTATCTTCATGGGGCTTCTGATTATTGTTTTCGAAAAATGATGGCTCCTTATCTTCTCCAATGGGAAACAATTAAAGAAGCAAAAAAAAGAGGCTGCCGCCAATATGATTTTTGCGGCATTGACGAGGAAAAACTTCCCGGAGTGACCCATTTCAAAAAAGGCTTTGGCGGAAAAAGGGTTGTTTACGAAGGTTCTTTTGATTTTGTAACGCGGCCTTGGTGGTATCAAGCTTATTCTTTGGCTAGAAAAATATTCTAGCTCGCTCCGCTTTAAGACCTAGGCCAGTCCTTAAAAAAGGAGGGGAAAAATGGATTTTTTAAGTGAAACCGAATCTCTTGAGGGTATTCTTTCTTCTTATATGGATCATCGGACTCAAGGAGCGCGTCAAAAAAGAAACGAGCTGTCCAAATTATGGGCGGAAGCGACTGACGAACAATTGCGGGAATACGCTTCTAAAAAGAGTAAATTTTTTGGGGGAAGCTATGAGAAGCATTTAAGGCGGGCAAAACGCGACAGGGAGAAAGCTCAAAAAGAAAGACAAAGAATTAAAAAAGATTCTAAAAGATGGTAAAACAAAGGAGCTGGTGCAAAAAGCCGGCTCTTTTCTTTTTTGCCTTAAGCTGATATCTTTAAATGTAAGAATAGCTCGCGTTGTTAACACTTTTAGGATAAAGTATTAACAACAT